>NZ_JAFCTQ010000002.1:486708-487161 GCF_049896105.1 Janthinobacterium sp. PSPC3-1
AAGAATTTGCAGCATTGAAAACCCGCTTTTGCCTCGCGCAACAGCGGGTTTTTTCATGCCCGCGCGGCACACAAAGCGTCGCCGGTTGATCAAGCCATCATTTTCCGTCACACTGCCTCGATCGCGCCCTGCGGGTGCAAGCGCCCCGGACCCGGACATGACCTTTGAAACGCCATCGAACATCGCAGCGGAACGTGACTACCTGCTCGACCCCACCCACGAAGAGCATGAAGAGATCATCAGGTATCTGCAGGATCACCCGGACCCGGCCAGCGTGCCCTGTCTCAAAAACGCGATTGCCCTGAAGCCGGCACTGGCCTACCTGGACTACGATGACTATGGGGCCTATTACAAGAAATGCCTGTGGGTGCTGCAGCAGGGCGATTGCATGAAGCATCAGATCGGCAAGCCCAAGACCTTGGCAAGGTAGTCAGCACTCCAGCCGGCTTTTAA
>NZ_JAFCTQ010000003.1:0-368836 GCF_049896105.1 Janthinobacterium sp. PSPC3-1
TGGCGTCCAGTATCCAGCGCCAGCCCAGGTAGTTGGGCAGATAGCGCGTCGCGACGCCATGAAAGGCGCGCAGCCAGCCACGCAAGCGGCTGTGATACGCATTGACGTTCTGCACGTGCACCGCACCGCGCACGCGGATGCCGGCCCGCAAGTTGACGGCTTCATGCTGGATGCCGAGCTCCCTGGCAAACACGGGATAGGCCGGATGGCCATCGCTCACCAACAAAATATCGCGGTCGATCACCGCTGGCAGGCAGGTGTGCAGCCTGGCCTTGGTCAGCTGGCCCAAGCCAGTGACGAAATCGACGGTTTGCCCGGTGCGGTCACGCGCCACCAGGACACATACCTGTTGATTGGAAATGCCAGGTTTGCCTGCGCAGCCACCACGTCTGCGTGCCGGACGCGTCAGGTGCCGTGAACCTTTTTGCGACTCCAGCACATACATCTCGTCGGCCTCGGTGATGCCATGCAGGCAGCGTGGCCGGTCGGTCTTGGCCAGCGCAAGAAAACGATGGCGCCAGCGAAAGCTGGTATTGCGATGGATATTTACTTGCGCGGCGGCCTTGCGCACCGAAAACGAATTGAGCAGGCAATCCGCATAGGCAAGCCACTGCGTCTTGTGGTGCAGATACGCCAGCGGCGTGCCGGTCAAGGCATTGAAAGTTTTGCCACAAGGAACACAGCGATAGCGTTGCAGGCCGTGGGCCTGGCCGTGGCGGTGGAAATGGGTCGATTGGCAGGCGGGGCAATGCAACTGCGCCTGTGCTGTCTGCTCAATCAGGGCAACAGCCGGATCCTGCGGCGCGCCGCTGCGCAACAAGCTGCTGCTGGCAATACGCTGGCGATGCGATAGTTGTGAAAATTGTTTGGCAAAAATCTGCCACTGGGCTGTGTCCACGATCGGCTCCTGGAAGGAAATACCTGATCAGTTAGACCTCGGCAACTGCTTGGCGTTCCCACTGCTTTTGATGACATAGCTTTTTTTTTCGACGGGCTGCACCGTCACCCAGTAACGGGTCCGGTAACGCACCTGCACCGGCAGCGCCTGCACCAGGGCGGCCAGCACTTTGTCGGTGTCGCCCAGCGGGTAGATGCCCGATACCAGCTGGTTGGCCACGGCCGGATCGCAATCGATCACACCGTGCCGATGGCGCGCCAGCTCGGCCAGGAAATCCTGCAGGCGCATCTGCTCGGCTTCCAGTTCGCCAGCCAGCCAGGCTGGATCAAGGGGTGGCAGCGGCTGGGGCGGCTCGGCCTGCCGTGCGCTCAGGCGCAGCTGGCTGCCGGCCGCCAGCCGCCGCAGCGACGCCGGCTGCAGGCGTGGCCGTACTTCCACCACGCCCTCGTAGACTTGCACCTGCGTATGTTCGCCATGCTGGTAGACCAGGAAACGCGTGCCCAGCGCGCGCGCCGTGCCGTGCGCCGTGTGGACCACGAAAGGGCGGTAGGGCCGGCCATGATCCTTGCCGGTGGTAATCATGATCTCGCCGCGGTGCAGGTCGATGCGGCGCTGGCCGGCATCGAAGCGCACGTCCAGCGCGGTGGCCGTGTTCATGGCGATGCGGCTGCCGTCGGCCAGCACGATGTCGCGCCGTTCGCCGGTGGCGGTGCTGTATTGCGCCGTCATCGCCTGCCAGCTTTCGGTCTCGCGCACGGCCTGCAACGCCGCGCCGCCGCCGCACAGCAGCGCCAGGCCGCGCAGCACGGCGCGCCGGCTGTTGCGCCGGGACGCGGCGCGCAGCACCGGGCCGGCGGTTCCGGCCGGCACGCTGCGCAGGCGCTGCTGCATCTGCTGCACCGCCTGCCAGGCTTGCTCATGCGCGGCCGACGCCTGGCGCCAGCGGCTCAACGCCTGCTGTTCTTCGTGGGTCGCTTCGCCGGACCACATCGTCACCAGCCAGGAAAGCGCCTGCTGATGCAGTTCGGACGGCACGCTGTCGGTGGCGCCGTTCAATCAGGCGGCCATCACGGCAAAGCAGGCCTGCGCCGCCTGCAGCATGTATTTGCGCACCGAGGCGACCGACACGTCCAGCTGCTGCGCGATGGCGCTGTAGGTCAGGCCGTCGAACTGCGACAGCAGGAACGCCTCGCGCACCCGCACCGGCAGGCGGTCCAGGGCGGCGTCGAGCCGGCACAGGGTTTCGAGCGTGATGGCGCGCTCTTCCAGCGACGGCAACTGGGCCGGCGGAAGGTGCCGCAGCGCTTCCATGTAAGCATGTTCGAGGCGGCGGCGCCGGTACAGGTCCACCACCAGGTGCTTGGCGATGCGCACCAGGTAGGCGCGAGACTGTTCGGTCTGCTCGGGCACGCGGCCCGTGACCAGCACGCGCACATAGGTATCCTGGGCCACGTCGGCGGCGTCGAAGGCGTTGCCCAGCTTGCCGCGCAACCACCCCACCAGCCAGCCGTGGTTCTGGCTGACCATGTCGGTGAGAAGATCGGAGGCCGTGCCTGCTGTCATGGAAAATAGCTGATTGAGAATTATTCTCATTATTGTAGCAAACTCCACCGTGCCGCGCTACTGCCGGGCAGCACAGGCTACAATGCGCGATCCGCACGCAACGTGCCTCCCCACAGGACTTCCATGACCCGCGCCATTCTCGACGAAACCCAGATTCATCCCGCCGTCCGTGCCTCGATCGGCGGCAAGCATGGCGATATCGTGCGCGAAGTGCAGGCGGCGATTGCCGCGCATCAGGTGGTGGTGGTCGGCATGGCGCTCAATCCGTTTCCGCGCAAGGCGCGCAAGATTCTCGACGTGCTCGGCACGCCCTACCAGTATCTGCAATACGGCAGCTACCTGAACCAGTGGCACCGCCGCAACGCGCTCAAGATGTGGAGCGGCTGGCCGACTTTTCCGATGGTGTTCGTGAATGGCGTGCTGGTCGGCGGCGCCAGCGAGTTGCAGGCGCTGGTCGCATCCGGCGAATTGTCGGCCATGCTGGCAAAAAAAGTGCGCCAGTTTTAAGCCGCCGCGCGGCGAGTGATAATGCGAGAGATTTGCCCGCCGCCCTATTGCTTATAGTGAAGCTTTTCATGCCGTAAGGCGAAAGGCGAGCGATGGCGAATGACGAGGGCGTGCAAGGCAGGACGGGCAAGGGACTGATGGCGGCGTGCGCGCTGCTGTGCGTGGCGGCTGTGGCGCTGGCGGCCAGCTGGCAGGCCGGCGCGCTGGCCTTCCAGGCCAATTTTACGGCGCTGGTGCCGGGCATCTTCGGCTCGATGTTGCTGGTGGCCCTGTTTGTCGAGCGCATGATCGAAGTGTTCGTCTCGCTGTGGGCGCCGCCCGAAGTGGCGGCGCACCAGCAGGCCATCACCTGGTGGCAGGCCCAGCGCGGCCGCCTGAAGCGCCGCGTCAGCGATTTATTGGCCGAACTCAATGGCACGCCTGGCCCGCTGGACGACCGCAAGACCGCCATCGGCACGGCGCTGGACGATGCGCGCCAGCAAATCGAGCAGGCCGACCTGAACGTCGACGCCGAGGAAAAAGCCCTGCTGCCCTACACCGTGGCGACCATCAAGGCCACCACCTGGGTCGGCCTGGCGCTGGGCATGATCACCTCGGCCGTGGGCTTCCGTTTCCTGTCGCAGATCATGGTGCTGACGCCGATTTCGGCGCCCGGCCTGCCGCTGTCGGTGCAGGATCAATACAGCGCCTTTATCGCCGTCGACGTGGTGCTGACAGGCGCCGTGCTGGCCGGCGGCAGCAAACTGGTGCATCAGATCTTCGGCGTCTACGAGGCCTATACGACGGCGCTGTCCAAGGCGGCGCAGGCGAAAAGCGTGGCGTCTTCCAGCTAGTCCTGTTGGCGTTTCCAGCTTGGCGGCCTGAGCGGATCGAGCAGGCCGCGCAGGTCGTTGTGATCGAGCTCGTACATCAGCGCAATCAAACTGCCCAGTTCGCCCGAGGGGAAACCCTCGCGCGCGAACCAGCCCAGGTAATGGCCGGGCAGGTCGGCCAGCAGCCGTCCCTGATACTTCCCATATGGCATTTCGCGCGTCAGCAGCAGCGCCAGTTTGTCTGAATTCATGCGGCCATTCTAGCAGATAGCCGCATTGTTGAGATTGGCGCAAGTATCTTCTGCTCAATGAGGTATTTTTCGAAACAAAGAAAACTCCGATACTGCGTGCTATCAACTTTATCGGAGTGTTCCATGTTCAATATCCCCATTGCCCTGCTGGCGCTGACCATCAGCGCCTTTGCCATCGGCACCACCGAGTTTGTCATTGTCGGGCTGCTGCCCACCATCGCGCAGGACCTGGGCGTGAACCTGCCGTCGGCTGGTTTGCTGGTCAGCCTGTACGCGCTGGGCGTGGCCATCGGCGCGCCGGTGCTCACCGCCCTGACCGGCAAGGTGCCGCGCAAGACCTTGCTCTTGACCCTGATGGTGTTGTTCACCCTCGGCAACTTGCTGGCCTGGAAGGCGCCCGGCTATGAAACCCTGGTGATCGCCCGCATCCTGACGGGCCTGGCGCACGGCGTGTTCTTCTCGATCGGCTCGACCATCGCCACCTCGCTGGTGCCGAAGGAAAAAGCCGCCAGTGCGATCGCCATCATGTTTACGGGACTGACCGTGGCGCTGGTGACCGGCGTGCCGCTGGGTACCTTTATCGGCCAGCATTTCGGCTGGCGCGAAACCTTCCTGGCCGTTTCCGCGCTGGGCCTGGTCGCCTTTGTCGGCAGCCTGCTGTATGTGCCGTCGACCATCGCGCACAGCAAACCGGCATCCCTGCTGCAACAAGTGCAGGTGCTGGGCCAGCCGCGCCTGCTGCTGGTGTACGCCATGACGGCGGTCGGCTACGGCGGCTCGTTTATCGCCTTCACTTACCTGGCGCCCATCCTGCAGCAAGTGTCCGGCCTGGGCGCGAACGCCGTCGGCCTGGTGATGCTGGTGTACGGCGTGTCGGTCGCGTTCGGCAATATCTGGGGCGGCAAGCTGGCCGACCAGCGCGGCCCGGTCGCCGCATTGAAATTGATCTTTTTGCTGCTCGCCGCGGTATTGCTGCTGCTGACCTTTACCGCGCCGCATCCGGTGCTGGTGGTCATCACCGTGCTGCTGTGGGGCGCCGTCGCCTTCGGTAACGTGGCTGGCCTGCAAGTGTACGTGGTGCGGCAAGCGGAACACTTCACGCCGCGCGCCGTCGATGTCGCCTCGGGCCTGAATATCGCCGCCTTCAACCTGGGCATCGCCGGCGGCGCATGGGGTGGCGGCCTGATCGTCGAACACCTGGGCCTGGTCCATACCGGCTGGATTGGCGCGCTGGTGGTGCTGGGGGCGTTCGGCCTGACGGCGCTGAGCGGACGGCTCGATCGCAAGAATCCGATACCGGTACGTGTCGGCGAAAAGTCGATTCATGCGGCCGGCCATTGAGGCCATAGCGTACGGCTGCCGTTTTTTCCGTGTCCAGCTTGATGATCACGCCGTTGTCAGGTCATCAAGCTGAAATATTTGTCCTCTATGATCCGACCTCGTCTTCACGCTGGTCTGTCCCACGATATTTATTTATAACGGAAGAAACAAAAAATGTCGAATTACGCTCCTGAGTCCACCCGCCGCCGCCTGTTGCAACTGTTCGCCGGTGCCCCCATGCTGCCGCTTGCCGGCCTGACCGGTGTCAGCGCCTTGCTGTCCGGCTGCGGCGGCAGCTCGGATAACGACCTGCCTCCGGTGACCACGCCGGTCACGCCCACCGCGACGTTTACCACGGCCGAATTCACCGGCATGGCCGCACCAGCCGCCAGTTCGCCTGCCGCACTGGCCACCACCACCGTCGGCTCCAAGCTCAAGGTCAATTTCAGCGATGGCAGCAGCAACAGCTATAACCTGGCGTACCAGCCATTCTTCCTGACCGGTGACCGCGTGCCGGATGGCAAGGGCGGCACCGTGATCGCGGGCGGCTATGTCGACATCAAGAACCAGCCCATCATCGACAGTTCGGTGGCAGGCAGGGAGCGCCAGTTCTTCTCGGACTCGCCGGACGGCAGCTCGATGCTGACGGTGGCCAACCCTACCGTGACCGGCATCAAGGGCAAGCCGGTGTTTGCCGTGGTGCAGTTTGAATACAACTCGCTGAACCAGGCCGGCGCGTCCACCTACGGCACCTTGCCGTCGCCGATCGCCGTGCTGACCCTGGACCAGGACCAGACCACCGGCAAGCTGTCGATGGTGAAATACCACAATGTCGATACCTCGTCCGTCAAGGGCCTGTGGATCACCTGCGGCGCCAGCCTGTCACCATGGAACACCCACCTGTCGAGCGAAGAGTACGAGCCCGATGCCTTCGACCAGGGCCTGGGTGGCCAGACCCTGGCCGTGCTCAAGGAGTTCAGCAAGAACGTCTTCGGCAACACCGCCACCGCCAATCCGTACGACTACGGCCACCTGCCAGAGGTTTCCGTGAATCCGGACGGCACCGGCAGCATCAAGAAGCACTACTGCCTGGGCCGCTACTCGCGCGAACTGGTGCAGGTCATGCCCGACCAGCGCACCATCCTGGGCGGCGATGATTACACCAATGGCGGCCTGTTCATGTTCGTGGCCGACAAGGCCGCCGACCTGGCGGCAGGCGGCACCCTGTACGTCGCCAAATACACGACGCAGCTGACCGAGACCACCACCGGCAAGCTGCAATGGGTCAAGCTGGGCCGTGGCACGCACGCCGAGATCAAGGCGCTGGTCGACGGCGGCATCAAGGCCACCGACATCATGGATTCGACCCTGACCGATCCGAACGACACCAGCTACACGAAGATCGTGCTGAACAAGAAAACCGCCTGGGTCCGCGTCAAGGCCGGCCAGGAAAAAGCCGCCGCCTTCCTGGAAACCCACCGCTACGCAGCCCTCAAGGGCGGCAGCATGGCTTTCACCAAGAACGAAGGCACGACGGTCAACGCCAAGGACAAGATCGCCTATTCGGCCTACGCCAATATCCAGGACTCGATGGTCGAGGGCGGTTCGGGCTACGTGGCCGGCCACAACGTCAAGTTCAAGAAACTGGTGGCGGGCGGCGTCGTGTCGCACAAGCTGGCCGGTGGCCAGAAGGATGACACCGGCGCGGCCATCGACAGCGAATGGGTACCGAGCGAGTCGACCGTGCTGCTGGCAGGCGAAGACATCGCCGGCGACGCCCTGGGCAACACCGCCAATCCGGACAAGATCGCCAGCCCCGACAACCTGAAGTTCTCGGAAAAACTGCGCACCCTGTTTATCGGCGAAGACAGCGGCAACCACCTGAACAACTTCCTGTGGGGCTACAACGTCGACACCAAGAAACTGGAACGCCTGCTGTCGTGCCCGGCCGGCGCGGAATCGACCGGCCTGCACGCGGTCGACGAAATCAATGGCTGGACCTACGTGATGAGCAACTTCCAGCACCCGGGCGACGAGTGGAACCGCTTCCCGACCTTGCCATCGGCGCTGAAGGACCAGATCAACATCATGATCAACACCAACTACAACAACAAGTTCAGTGGCGCGGTCGGCTACCTGACGGCGGAGTTGTCGCAGGTGAAACTGTCGAAATAAGCTGCCGCATCTGATGCCGGCGTGAACCGGCAGGCAAGTAAAAAAGCGCCCGTCTTCGCAAGGAGACGGGCGCTTTGCTGTATGCACGCCGCTGGCTTTTTTGTCGCGGCGGCTCAGGTTGGCGATCTTTGTTTGGATTTTTGAAACTTTATCGGGTCCTGGCGGTCAAATTACTGTTGATGTTTTGGTTTGACTGACAGCAATGGCATATAAAAACAATGCTGCCTTTGGCGGCAACTGCAAGATGTCGGCAAGCATGGCCGCCCTGGTGGCGTCCGGTGAACCGAGCTCTGCCTTGAGAGCGCGGTTGGGGCCAGCGGCAGGCAAAAAAAGTGGCGTTTCTGTATTGAGTTATCACGTCTTTGTCCGCTGCAGCACGACCGAAGCAACATCGATTGCCAGCATACCGTTGGCAAAAGGCAGGGGCGAGGTAATGACGGCAATTGTGCCGTCCGCGAGCCTGTCGGACTTTATCGCTGATGAGCGGGTAACGCGGGTATCGGCACCCAAGCGTCTGTGGCCACTGATGGACATTGCATCGCCATTGATCGGTGTGCCGCAATTTGCAGACAAGTACAAGGTGTCAGGAAAAGGCGTCATTATTGGCATCGTCGATACCGGCATGGATATCAGCCATGAAGCCTTTGCGGGGCGGGTGTTGAAGATATGGGATCAGGAAATCGCGGGGCCGGGACCAGGAACAGGCTTCAGCAAGCTTGGAACGATACTGACCGGTGAGGCCATGGCGGCCAGCAAAGACGTGCATGGACATGGCACGCATGTCGCCGGCATCGCAGGCGGTGCCGGATCAATCTACGGCGGCATCGCGCCAGAGACGTGCTACCTGATCGTCAAGACCAACTTCCAGACCAGCGCCGTCGTGGAAGGGGTGCGCTGGATATTCAGCGAGGCAGAAAAACTCGGCCGTGCCTGCGTGGTCAACCTGAGTCTGGGTGGACACTTTGGCAGCCATGATGGCGAGGACGACACCAGTATCGGCATCAGCGACGAATGCAGGGAGGGGCGCCTGGTGGTTGCGTCTGCCGGCAATGAGGGCCGCGCGCCGATACATGCCCGTAAAGAGGTCGGGGCAGGGCCGCCGACACGGTTTGAGCTGGCAGTGAAACCCGGCACGTCTCCTGCGGGGGCGCCGCCATTGATACTGAATGGCTGGTATGGCGGCGCGGCCAGGTGTGAAACAAGGTTGCACAGTCCCACTGGCAAAAAAACGTCATGGCAAGGATTGATCGGCAAGGACCCAGCCGCAAAATCTTACTATCTTGGAAATGACAAGGTCGTCATTTCCACGCCGGACGCACTGGCGCCCAATGGTGACAGGCAGTTTTTGATGGAAATCTTTGGCGATGCTGATGCGATCCAGGAAGGAACATGGGTGCTGGAAGTACGGCTGAAATCGGGCAAGGCGAGCGCTGTTGATGTATGGCTGGTGCTCGATCCGGAGGGGCCTGGTGCGGCGGAATTCATGGCGCCGGTCCGTGATACCTTGATCGGCGCGCCGGGAGCGGCGCATGAAGCGGTGACCGTTGCTTCCTACACCAGTCGCAATCAATGGAATGACCTGTCCGGAGCATCCGTGTCGGTCGGATTGGCGCTGCATTCGGTGTCTGAATTCAGCAGCCCCGGACCGCTGCGCGGTGGCAGGTTGAAACCTGACGTCACCGCGCCAGGAGCGATGATTGCTTCCTGCTCCTCATCTGACTCATCGGTAGACCCCAACGATCTTGTTGCAGGAAACTATAGAATGATGGCGGGCACCAGCATGGCGGCACCGGTGGTGACCGGGTTGCTGGCCTTGTTTTTGGAAAGCCATCCAAAAGCAACACCGAGCGTGGCAAAAGAGTGGCTTAAAAAAAATTCGTGCGTGCCGCATGCCGACTCCGGGACGCATGATATAAAGTGGGGCTATGGCCTAGTCAAGGTGTAAATCATGAACATTGCAAAGTTTGATGCCGCTCTGAACTCGCGGTTGGTTCAGCAGCGCGATCAGGAGGTCAATGTTTCCGTGCGCTTACGTTCCCAACTGACGCCTGAGGAAGTGACGCGGCTGCAAGCGATGGGGCTGGATGATGCGGATACAAGACGGCGAGTGCTGTTTGGCACCTTGTCGCCCAAGTCCTTGGCCTTGTTGGCAACGCTGGACAAGGTCGCACAATTGTCCCTGGTGCAGCAGATGACACCTCATTTAGTTCACGGAAAGATCGGCATCTAGCGTCCCGAGCTTATCTCGGAGGCATGGCTGGCAGGACGGTGCGTGTGATATTGCCGCGCCAGGTACAGGCTTGGCCGCAATTTCTTCCGGCGCGCGGCTTTCCTGTATATTTGCGCCCCTGTCCGTTTTGCTTGCGCCCTCATGTCCCCCGCCACCCTGTTTTCCGTCGTCCTCGCCTATTTCCTGATCCTGCTGGCCGTCGCATGGCGCACCTCGCGCCATGCCACCAATGACAGTTTTTTTATCGGTAACAAAGACAGCAACTGGATGCTGGTCGCGTTCGGCATGGTGGGCACGACGCTCACGGGCGTGACCTTTATCAGCGTGCCGGGTGCGGTGGGGCGCGACGGCTTTGGCTATGTGCAGCTGATGATCGGCTATGTACTGGGCTACCTGGCCATCACGTTTATTCTGCTGCCGCTGTATTACCGGCTGCAACTGACGTCGATTTACCGCTACCTGGAGCTGCGGCTGGGGCGGCGCTCCTACCAGAGCGGGGCGGCGTTTTTTATCCTGTCGCGGCTGCTGGGGGCGACGGCGCGGCTGTATCTGGTGGTTAATATCCTGCAGGCGACCATCCTCGACAGCCTGGGCGTGCCGTTCTGCGCCACCGCCTCGGTGGTGCTGCTGCTGATTTTGCTGTACACCTATGAAGGCGGGGTCAAGACCATCGTCTGGACCGATACCTTGCAGACGGCCTGCATGCTGGCCGGCCTGGTGATCTGCAGCGTGTTTTTGCTGCGCGAGATGGATCTTTCCGTAATCGACAGCCTCGAGCGCATGCGCGCGCAGGGGCTGGCGCGCATGTTCACGCTGGACCCGGACAGCCCGGCCTATGTGTGGAAGCATATCGTGGCCGGCATGTTCATCACGATCGCGATGACGGGCATGGACCAGGAGATGATGCAGAAGAATATCTCGGTGCGCACCTTGCGTGATTCTCAGAAAAACATGCTCAGTCTTACCGTGGTGCTGACCGGCGTGCTGCTGCTGTTTTTGTTCCTCGGCGGCCTGCTGCATTTGTATGCGCCTTTGGCGGGCGTGACGGCGACCGGAGATAAATTGTTTCCGGCGGTGGTGCTGGGGCATTTCCCGGCGGTTGTGCAACTGATCTTTTTCATCGCGCTGATTTCGGCCCTGTTTCCCAGCGTCGACGGCGCGCTGACGGCGCTGACCTCGACTTTCTGCATCGATATCCTGGGGCTGCAGCGCAGGAAAGAGTTAACTCCTGCCATGCAGATGCGCTGGCGCCGCCGCGTGCACCTGGGGTTTGCCGCGCTGTTCCTGCTCCTGATCATGGCCTTCAAATGGATGGACAGCCCCAGCATGATAGGCGTGATCCTGAAACTGGCCAGCTATACCTATGGGCCGCTGCTGGGACTGTTCGCGTTCGGCCTGCTCAGCCGGCGCGGCGTGCGCGACCGCTGGGTGCCGCTGGTGGCGGTGGCCGGGCCGCTGTTGTGCGCGCTGGTCGAGCAGGAGCAGGCGCTGCTGTTCGCGCATTACCGCATCGGCCTGGAACTGCTGATATTGAACGGTGGACTGGTGCTGGCCGGGCTGTTTTTGATCTCCACGCCGGCGCAAAAGGGTGGGGTGCAGTTGCCAAAACAAGACTATTGATGTGGTTTTAAGTTATATTGATTTTTTCAGCTCACCCTCTACGGAGCATCAATCAATGTCACTCAATCCGTTTCCTCCGCTGCGCCGCGGTTTCGGCGCCTTCTGGCGTGCGCTCGACGCCACGCGCCGCGCCGTGTTCAACCTGATTTTCCTGCTGATCGTGATTGCCATCCTGATCGGCATCTTTGGCGGCGGCGCCAAGCCGCTGCAGGAAAAGACCACCCTGGTGCTGGACCTGCAAGGTCCACTGGTGGAAGAGGCGCCGGGCGGCGTGCGCGAAGCGGTGCTGGCCAATGTCAGCGGCGACGTCAAGAAAACCGTGCAGCTGCGCGATGTGCTGGCCGTGCTCGATACGGCCGCCAAGGACAAGAATGTCGGCGCCATGGTGCTGCTGCTCGACGACCTGGAAGGCGGCGGCCTGGCCTCCTTGCGCGAAGTGGCGGCCGGCATCGAGCGCTTCCGCGCCAGCGGCAAGAAGGTCACGGCCTGGGGTTCGAGCTACAACCAGCGCCAGTACCTGCTGGCCTCGAAAGCCGACGAGGTGTTCGTGCACCCGATGGGCGGCGTGCTGCTGGAAGGCTTTGGCCGCTACCGCAATTACTACCGCGATGCGCTCGACAAGGTCGGCGTCACGGTCAACCTGCTGAAAGTCGGCACCTACAAAAGCTTTGCCGAACCGTTTATCGCCAACGGCCCGTCGGAAGCGGCGGCCGAAGCGGACCGTTACCTGAACAACGGCCTGTGGACCACCTACACCACCGACGTGGAAAAAGCCCGCAAGCTGCCGGCCGGCGCCATCATGGCCGCGATCGACAACCTGCCGCAGCTGCTGGAAGCGACCGGTGGCGATATCGCCAAGGCCTCCCTGAATGCCAAGCTGGTCGACGGCCTGAAAACGCGCGATGAAATCCGCCAGCTGATGATGACGCGTGGCGCCAAGGACGCGGACGGCAACAACTTCCGCCAGGTCGGCTACAGCGACTACCTGGCCCGCTTGCATCCGGCGCTGGTCGGCGACGCCGTCGGCGTGGTGATCGCTTCCGGTGAAATCGGCGACGGCGTGGCGCCGGCCGGTTCGATCGGCGGCCTGTCCACCTCGCGTTTGATCCGCCAGGCGCGCGAAGACAAGGCCATCAAGGCGGTGGTGCTGCGCATCGATTCGCCCGGCGGCAGCGCCTTCGGTTCGGAACTGATACGCCGTGAACTGGAACTGACGCGCGCCGCCGGCAAGCCGGTGGTGGTATCGATGGGCAACGTGGCCGCTTCGGGCGGCTACTGGATCAGCACCTCGTCCGATGAAGTGATCGCCGACGCGGCCACCATCACCGGTTCGATCGGCGTGTTCGCGATTCTGCCGACGGCGGAAAAAGTCATCGACAAGCTGGGCATCCATACGGCCGGCGCGCCGACCACCTGGCTGGCCGATGCCGGCAATCCGCTGCGCCCGCTCGACCCGCGTTTCGCGCAAGTGATCCAGGGCTCGATCAACCATGTGTACGGCGACTTCATCAGCATCGCCGCCAAGGCGCGCAAGACCACGCCCGAGAAAATCAACGAAGTGGCGCAGGGCCGCGTGTGGACCGGCCTGCAGGCGAAAGACCGCAACCTGGTCGACCGCATCGGCAGCTACCGCGATGCGCTGGCCTCGGCCGCCAAGCGTGCCAACCTGGGCGCCGACTACCGCGTGACGTATGTCGAGCGCGAAACGTCGACCGTCGACCGCGTGATCGGCATGTTCGGCGCCAAGGCGATGGCCTCGCTGGGCTTGGGCGAACACGTGAAACTGGGCCTGGCAGCCACCGGCCTGCCGCCACAAGCCGCCCTGGGCATCGCCAGCGACCTCAGCTGGTTGTCGAGCATCACCAGCGAACGCAAGCCGTTCATGGCGCTGACGCACTGCCTGTGCACCGATCCGATGGGCGGCAAATAAATATCAAGAATGGCGGGCCTGAGACGCGGGCCCGAGAGCCTGGGATTGCGTCTTGAGCACTGGCATAGTTTGCCGATGTGCTCATGAAGCGGAAAAGCCCGTGATGACGCTACGAAGTTAGGGCGACAGATTTGGATGTTGACATTCGCTTTACCCCCCCCAAGCCGGCCTCGTCCGGCTTGTTTTTATTGAACGCCTGTAAAGGCAAGTAAAGGCCGCCGGAGATTTGTAGCGAGTTTGTATCTGGCTTCCCGCCACCGGCGCCCCTGCGCGCTCCCCTGCAAGCCTGATGCCGCCGTGCGCGGCGTCGCGGCGCACCCTCTATTTCCATGTGCAATTGTTTCAGACAGAAATGAAACAGTTACATGACTATGCTAGAGTCCTCGCTCGATGGAGAACGATGTTTTTTCAGCTGATTTTCAGCTCTTGATTCCCCGTTAATCTTGTAAAAAATACCCGAAAAACGGGCGCCTTGCCAGAGTGAACCGACTCGGCGGGCGCCCAACAGCCATGCCGTGCCAGCGGCTCATAAAAGGATAAGCGATGGATTCGCAGATGACACCCCCACCAGTACGGCGCAGCCGCCGCTCCAAGATCGTCGGTACCGTGATTGCCCTGGCCGTGATGGCCGCCCTCGGCGGCGGCGCATGGTATCTGACGCACTCGGGCGCCAGCGCGCAAGGCGGCGCCGGCGCCATGGGGCCCGGCGGTCCTGGCGGCCCTGGTGGCCCCGGCGGCGGGCGTCGCGGCGGACCCTCGACCACGGTCGGCGTGGCCACGGCCGTGAAATCCGATCTGCCGGTGGTGCTCGATGCGCTCGGCACCGTGACTGCGGCCTCGACCGTGACGGTGCGCCCGCAGGTGTCGGGCATCCTGAAAGAGCTCAAGTTCAAGGAAGGCGCCATGGTCAAGGCCGGCCAGGTGGTGGCGCTGATCGACCCGGCGCAGTTCGAGATGGCCTTGATGCAGGCCAGCGGCCAGCGCCAGCGCGATGAAGCGCAGCTGGAAAACGCGCGCCTGACCCTGAAACGCTACCAGACCCTGCTGGGCCAGGATTCGATCGCGCGCCAGGAAGTCGACACGCAGGCCGCGCTGGTCAAGCAACTGGAAGGCACCGTGATGACCGACCGCGCCGCCGAAGGCACGGCGCGCCTGAACCTCGGCTACACCAAGGTGGTCTCGCCGATCAGCGGCCGGGCCGGCCTGAAGGTGGTCGATATCGGCAACCTGGTCAGCACCAGCGACGCCGGCGGCGTGGTGGTGATTACCCAGCTGTCGCCGATCGACGTGCAGTTCTCGATCCCGCAAGACAAGGTGCAGACCATCCAGGAACGCCAGGCGCAGAACGTTGCGCTGCCGGCGCTGGCGCTGGACCGCACGCGCAGCATCACGCTGGACAAGGGCAGCCTGACGGCGCTCGACAACCAGGTCGACGTGCAGACCGGCACCGTGCGCGCCAAGGCTCGCTACGCCAACGACAAGATGGCGCTGTTCCCCAGCCAGTTCGTCAATGTGCGCCTGGAGATGGGCAATATCACGGGCGCCGTGCTGGTGCCCGTCACGGCCCTGCGCCACAGTAACAACGGCGACTTTGTCTACGTGTTGAAAGATGACAAGACCGTCACCGTACGCATGGTCACGCGCGGCCAGGCCACCACGGACATGGTGGAGATCCGCGCCGGCCTGGAAGCGGGCGAGAAGGTAATCACCGAAGGCGCCGACCGCCTGAAGGAAGGCGCGAAAGTCACCCTGGCCGGCGACAAGCCTGCCGCTGCTGGCCAGGGCCAGGGGGCGCGCGGCGCGAACGGCGAACACCGCCAGCGCCGCCAGCACGCTGACGGTGCTGCGCCGGCCGCGTCGGCTCCGGCCGCACCTGCCGCCGCGCCAGCGAAGGGTGCGGCGCAATGAGTCCATCGACCCCGTTCATCAAGCGGCCGGTTGCCACCGCGCTGCTGATGCTGGCCATCGTGCTGGCCGGGATGGTGGGCTTCAAGTTCCTGCCGCTGGCGGCCTTGCCGCAGGTTGATTTCCCGACCATCCAGGTGCAAACCTTGTATCCGGGCGCCAGCCCCGAAGTCATGGGCCAGACCGTCACCGCGCCGCTGGAGCGCCAGTTCGGCCAGATGGCCGGCCTGCAGCGCATGAGTTCGACCAGCGCGGCCGGCGTCTCCATCATCACCCTGCAATTCACCCTGGGCCAGACGCTGGACGTGGCCGAGCAGGAAGTGCAGGCGGCGATCAATGCCGGCGGCTCCCTGCTGCCGACCGACCTGCCGGCGCCGCCCGTCTACGCCAAGGTCAATCCGGCCGACGCGCCGGTGCTGACACTGGCGATCACGTCCGACACCATGCCGCTGACGCAGGTGCAAAATATCGTCAACACGCGCCTGGCGCTCAAGATCAGCCAGGTCAATGGCGTCGGCCTGGTCTCGCTGTCGGGCGGCCAGCGGCCGGCCGTGCGCATCCAGGGCGACACCAAGCTGCTGGCCTCCTATGGCCTGGGCCTGGACAGCCTGCGCACCGCGATCGCGGCCGCCAACGTCAACAGCGCCAAGGGCAGTTTCGACGGCCCCACGCGTTCGTTCACCATCAACGCCAACGATCAATTGGTGACGGCCGAAGACTACAAGCGGCTGATCATCACCTATAAAAACGGCGCGCCGGTGCGCCTGCTGGACGTGGCCACGGTGGTCGACAGCGCCGAAAACACGCGCCTGGGCGCCTGGGCCGGCAAGCAGCCGGCGATTATCCTGAACGTGCAGCGCCAGCCCGGCGCCAATGTGATCAAGACGGTCGACGCCATCAAGGCGCTCTTGCCCGAGCTGCAAACGAGCTTGCCGGCTGCCATGAAGCTCGATGTATTGAGCGACCGCACGACGGGCATCCGTGCCTCGGTCGAACACGTGGAGCTGGAACTGCTCGCTTCCGTGCTGCTGGTGGTGCTGGTGATCTTCGCCTTTTTGCACAGCCTGCGCGCCACCGTGATCGCCAGCCTGTCGGTGCCGATCTCGCTGATCGGCGCCTGCGGCGTGATGTATTTGCTCGGCTACAGCCTGAACAACCTGTCCCTGATGGCCTTGACGATCGCCACCGGCTTTGTGGTCGATGACGCGATCGTCATGATCGAGAATATCGCCCGCTATATCGAAGAGGGCGAAACGCCGATGGCCGCCGCCCTGAAAGGCGCGTCGCAGATCGGCTTTACCATCATTTCGCTGACGGTCTCGCTGATCGCCGTGCTGATCCCGCTGCTGTTCATGGGCGACGTGGTGGGGCGCCTGTTCCGCGAGTTCGCCATGACCTTGGCCATTACCATCCTGATTTCCGCCGTGGTGTCGCTGACCCTGGTGCCGATGATGTCGGCGCGCTGGCTGAAAAGCCACGCCGATGAAAAGATCGGCGCCACCGGCCAGCGCATCCAGGCCTTCCTCGACCGCGTGATCGTGCGCTACGACCATGCGCTGGTGTGGGTGCTGAAGCGCCAGGGATTGACCTTGCTGGTCGCGCTGGCGACCTTGATCCTGACGGTGATCCTGTACATGACGATCCCGAAAGGCCTGTTTCCGACCCAGGACACGGGCCAGCTGCAGGCGCGCATCGAAACCTCGCAAGCCGTCTCGTATGAACGCATGGCCAGCCTGCAGCAGGCGGCCGCCAGCGCCATCCTGGAAGACCCGGACGTCGAGACCTTGAGTTCCCTGGTCGGCGTCGACGCGGCCAACAACACCATGCTGCATACCGGCAGCATGCTGATCAACCTGAAGCGCTCGCGCAGCGACCATCAGGACGACATCATGGACCGGCTGCGCAACCGCGTGGCCAAGGTGGCCGGCGTGACGCTGTATCTGCAGCCGACGCAGGACCTGACCATCGATGCCGAATCGGGCCCGACGCAGTACCGCGTGTCGCTCGAAGGCGCCAACACGGCCATCGTCACCGAGTGGGCCACAAAACTGGCGGCACGCATGCGTGAAAAATCGCAGCTGCGCAATGTCACCACGGACGCCGGCGCCACCGGCGCGGCCGTCAACGTGGCGATCGACCGCGACAGCGCGGCGCGCATGTCGGTCACCACCGCCACCGTCGACGACGCGCTGTACAACGCCTTTGGCCAGCGCATCATCTCGACGATTTTCACCGAGACCAACCAGTACCGCGTGATCCTCGAAGCGCAGCCGGGCATCGTCACCACGCCGGCCGACCTGGGCGACCTGCAGGTGCGCACCGGTTCCGGCAAGTCGACGCCCTTGTCGGCGTTTGCCACCATCACCGAGAAGCAGTCGCCGCTGCAGATCACGCACGTGGCGCAATACCCGGCCACCACCCTGGGGTTCGATACCACCAAGGGCGTGGCGCTGGGCAGCGCGGTCGATGCGATCCGCGAGGCCGCGCACGACATCGCCCTGCCTGCTTCCGTAACGATGACCTTTCTAGGCGCCGCCGGCGCGTATGAAAATTCGCTGTCGAACCAGTTGTGGCTGATCCTGGCGGCCGTGGTGTGCGTGTATATCGTGCTCGGCGTGCTGTACGAAAGCTATATCCATCCGCTGACGATTTTGTCGACCCTGCCGTCGGCCGGCGTCGGCGCCTTGCTGGCGCTGATGCTGTCCGGCCAGGACCTGGGCGTGATCGGCATTATCGGCATCATCCTGCTGATCGGCATCGTCAAGAAGAACGCCATCATGATGATCGACTTCGCCATCGAAGCGGAGCGCGACCAGGGCAAGAGCCCGCAGGAAGCGATCCACCAGGCGGCCTTGCTGCGCTTCCGGCCTATCCTGATGACGACCCTGGCGGCGCTGTTCGCGGCCGTGCCTCTGATGCTGGGCTGGGGCGAGGGCGCCGAACTGCGCCGCCCGCTGGGCCTGGCCATTTTCGGCGGCTTGATCGTCAGCCAGGTGCTGACCCTGTTCACCACGCCGGTGATCTACCTGGGCTTTGACCGCCTGGGCCGCCGCTTTGCGGGCAAGCCGAAAGAGGGCGTCAGCCTCGACAAGCCGGGTGACCATCCGCCGGCGGGGAGCGCGGCGTGAATCTGTCCGAACCCTTCGTCAAGCGGCCCATCGCCACGGTGCTGCTGACCATCGGCATCGCGCTGGCGGGCATCGGCGCGTTCTTCGTGCTGCCCGTCTCGCCGCTGCCGCAGGTCGACTACCCGACCATTTCGGTCAGCGCCAGCCTGCCCGGCGCCAGCCCCGCCACCATGGCGTCGTCGGTGGCCACGCCGCTGGAACGGCGCCTGGGCGTGATCTCGGGCGTGAACGAGATGACCTCGTCGTCCAGCACCGGCTCGGCGCGCATCAACCTGCAATTCGACCTGAACCGCAAGATCGACGCGGCCGCGCGCGAAGTGCAGGCGGCGATCGCCGCGTCGCGCGTCGACCTGCCGGCCACCTTGCGCAGCAACCCGACCTACCGCAAGGCCAACCCGTCCGACGCGCCGGTGATCATCCTGGCGCTCACGTCCAAGACGCGCACGCCGGGCCAGATCTACGACGCCGTCTCGAACCTGGTGCAGCAGAAAGTGGCGCAGGTCAAGGGCGTGGGCGACGTGGAACTGGGCGGCGGTTCGCTGCCGGCCGTGCGCGTGGAACTGCTGCCGCACCAGCTGAACCAGTACGCCGTGTCGATGGAAGACGTGCGCGCCGCCATCCAGGCCAGCAACGCCAATCGCCCGAAAGGCGCGATCTCGGGCGACGAGCGCCGCCTGCAGATTTATTCGGGCGCCAGCACGGCCTCCGGCGGGCGCAGCGCCGCCGACTATCGCAGCCTGGTGGTGGCCTGGCGCGATGGCGCCGCCATCCGCCTGGACGACGTGGCCGAAGTGGTCGACGGCGTCGAGAACAGCAATACCCTGGGCCTGTTCAATGGCGACCCGGCCGTGATCGTGCTGATCACGCGCCAGCCCGGCGCCAACGTGATCGCCACGGTCGACGGCGTGCGCGCGCTGCTGCCGCAATTGCAGGCGCAGCTGCCAGGCGACATCAAGCTGCAGGTGGCCTCCGACAGCACCAATTCGATCCGCTCCTCCCTGCACGAAATCGAGTTCACCCTGATCCTGTCCATCGTGCTGGTGGTGCTGGTGGTCAGCGCCTTTTTGCGCAGCGTGCGCGCCACCATCATTCCGGCGGTGGCCACGATTGTGTCGCTGCTGGGCACCTTCGGCGTGATGTACATGCTGGGCTTCAGCTTGAACAACCTGTCGCTGATGGCGCTGACGGTGGCCACCGGCTTTGTCGTCGATGACGCCATCGTGGTGCTGGAAAACACCCAGCGCCATATCGAGGCCGGCATGGACCGCTTCAAGGCAGCCCTGCTCGGCGCGCGCGAAGTGGGTTTTACGGTATTGTCGATCAGCCTGTCGCTGGTGGCCGTGTTCATTCCGCTGCTGTTCATGGGCGGCCAGGTGGGGCGCCTGTTCCGCGAGTTTGCCGTCACCCTGTCGGCCGCCGTCATGATTTCGCTGGTCATTTCGCTGACCACCACGCCGATGATGTGCGCCTGGCTGCTGAAAAGCGGCGAGCAGCATAAAAAGCCGGGCGCCATTGCGCGCTGGTTCGAACGCGGTTTCGACAAGCTGCTCAAGGGCTATGAGCACTGCCTGGACTGGGCCCTGTCCAGCGCCGCGCTGGTGATGACCATCCTGGTCTTCGTGGTGGGCCTGAACGTGTATCTGTTCGCGGCCGCGCCCAAAGGCTTTTTCCCGCAGCAGGACACGGGCCAGATCAATGGCGGCATGCGCGCCGACCAGAGCATCTCGTTCCAGGCCATGCAGGGCAAGCTGCGCCAGCTGGTCGATATCATCAAGGCCGATCCGGCCGTGGCCACGGTGGTGGGCTTCACGGGTGGCGGCAGGGCAGGGGGCGGCTTCATGTTCATCGACCTGAAGCCCGCTTCCCAGCGCACCGACAAGGGGCAGGCCGTGATCGCGCGCCTGCGGCCGCAGCTGGCCAAGGTGACCGGCATTTCGCTGTTCCTCAATCCGGTGCAGGATTTGCGCATGGGCGGGCGTTCCAGCAACTCGACCTACCAGTACACCCTGATCAGCGACAACCAGGCCGACCTGAAAAAATGGGCGGCAAAACTGGCCGACCAGATGAAATCGCAGGCGGCCCTGATCGACGTCGATACCGACCAGGCGGAAAATGGCGTGGAGACCTTTGTCAGCATCGACAAGGACCGCGCCACCGAACTGGGGGTGCAGGTGCGCGACATCGACAATGCGCTGTACAACAGCTTCGGCCAGCGCCAGGTGGCGACCATCTACGATGAGCTGAACCAGTACCACGTGATCATGGAAGTGGCGCCCCGTTATGCGCAAAGCCCGGAAGCGCTGCGCTCGGTGTACGTGCCGGCCTCCAACGCGGCCGTGACCACCACTACCACGTCCGCCGTCACCTCGGCGGTGACCGCCACCACCTCGAACACCACGGCGGCGCGCGATCCATCGAGCGGCACCGCGCTCAGTACAACCCGGGCGACCATGGTGCCGCTGTCGTCGTTCAGCAGCTTTGCCGAAAGCTCGACGGCGACCTCGATCAACCACCAGGGCGGCGAGCTGGCCACCACCGTGTCGTTCAACCTGGCCGACGGCTATACGCTCAGCGATGGCCAGGCGGCAGTCGCGCAGGCCGAGTCGGAAATCGGCATGCCCGTGAATGTGCGGGGCAGCTTCCAGGGTTCGGCCAAGAGCGCCCAGGACAGCAACAAGGAGCAGCCGCTGCTGATCCTGGCGGCCATCGTGGTGATCTATATCGTGCTGGGCATCCTGTACGAAAGCCTGATCCATCCGATCACGGTGCTGTCGACCCTGCCTTCGGCCGGCGTCGGCGCGGTGCTGGCGCTGCTGATGTTCCGCATGGAGTTTTCCATCATCGCCCTGATCGGCGTGTTTTTATTGATCGGCATCGTCAAGAAAAATGCTATATTGATCATCGACTTCGCACTTGAAGCGGAACGTTCGCGGGGCTTGAGCGCGCTGGAGGCGGTGCGCGAGGCTTGCCTGCTGCGTTTCCGCCCCATCCTGATGACGACGCTGGCGGCGGCCCTGGGCGCCTTGCCGCTGGCGATCGGCTTCGGCGAGGGGTCCGAGCTACGCCAGCCCTTGGGGGTCGCCATTATCGGCGGCCTGATTGCCAGCCAGTTGTTGACACTGCTGACCACTCCGGTGGTCTACATCCTGCTCGACAAACTGCGCACGCGCAGCGCCGACGAGCAGCAATTGAGCCGCATTCCTGGGCCAGATAACCCGAGCACACAATCATGAGTCAAGTAAAACACCGTATGTCCCCCGTTCCCGCACGCCTGCAGCGCCATGTGCTGGCTTTGGCCGCTTTTGCGCTGCTGGCCGGCTGCGCCGTCAGCCCCGTGTATGAAGTACCAGCGACGCCCGCGCCGGTCGCGTTCAAGGAAGCCGCCGGCTGGCAGCCGGCCGCGCCGGCCGATACCCTGGAACGCGGTCCCTGGTGGACGCTGTTCGGCGACACGCAGTTGAACCAGCTGGCCGACAGCATCGAAGTGTCGAACCAGAACGTGGCCGCCGCCATCGCCTCGTATGAGCAGGCGCGCGCGCTGGTGCGCGAACAGCGCGCCTCGCTGTTCCCGACCGTGAACCTGACCGGTAGCGGCACGCGTTCCGGTGGCGGCGGCGAGCAGCAGACCAGCAACAACTACCGCGCGGCGCTGGGCGCCTCGTGGGAACCGGATATCTGGGGCCGGCTGCGCGCCGGCGTGAGCGGCGCCGACGCCAGCGCGCAGGCATCCGCGGCCGACCTGGCCGCGGCGCGCCTGTCGGCGCAGGGCGAGCTGGCCACCAATTACTTTTCGCTGCGCCAGAGCGACGCGCAGATCGCGCTGCTGACCTCCACCATCGAAGGCTACCAGCGCGTGCTCGACATCACGCGCAACCGCTTCAGTTCCGGCATCGCCGCGAAATCGGACCTGCTGCAGGCGCAGACGCAGCTGGCCAATGCGCGGATCGATTTGTCCAGCCAGGTGCGCGCACGGGCCCAGCTCGAACATGCGATCGCCATTTTGCTGGGCCGCGCGCCGTCCGACTTCACGCTGGCGGTGGCGCCATGGACCATCACGGTGCCCGAGGTTCCCGTCGGCGTGCCATCGACCTTGCTGCAGCGCCGGCCCGATATCGCCGCCGCCGAACGCCGCGTGGCGCTGGCCAACGAGCAGATCGGCATCGCCCGTTCCGCGTATTACCCCAGCCTGAACCTGACGGGGTCGTACGGCTCCGGCGCCAGCAAGGTAGGCGACCTGTTCAACGCGTCGTCCAGCCTGTGGTCGCTGGGCGTGTCGGCCGCGCAAACCGTGTTCAATGCGGGCGCCACCACCGCCAGCGTGGATGCGGCCAAGGCCGGCCATGAAGCCGCCGTGGCGCGCTACCGCCAGACCGTGCTTGCCGCTTTCGGCACGGTCGAAGACCAGTTGTCGGCCACGCGCGCGCTGGCCGAGCAGATCGATCTGCGCCGCCAGGCCTCGGCCGCCGCCGATGAAGTGGAACAGCAGATGCTGAACCGCTATAACGCGGGCCAGGTCGGCTATACCGATGTGGTGACGGCGCAGGTCACGGCCTTGTCGGCGCGGCGCCAGCTGGTGCAGGCCCAGGCCGACCGGCAGACCACGGCGGTGGCGCTGATCCAGGCGCTGGGCGGTGGCTGGCAGGCAAGCTCGTCACAGTAAACCGGCGATCCTGGCCGCGCCGCGCACGGTGCCAGATTCACCGTAGCCTGCGCAAGGCGGGTGATAGAATGCAAGATTATTAATTGCCCGCCGTGGCATGTCGTGGCGGGTCTCTTGCAGACGATGATAACCAGCAAACGCAGTAAAGCCAGCCCCGACAGTCTGCCTACCGTTCTTGAGCCGTCCATCATCAGCTTTCCCGTGGTGGCCATCGGCGCCTCGGCCGGTGGACTCGATCCCATCGTCGCCTTCCTGGCCCAGGTGCCGCAGGAAAGCGGCTTGGCCTTTGTCGTGATCCAGCATCTCGATCCCACGCAAAAAGCCATGCTGCCGGAATTGCTGCAGCGCGCCACCAGCATCCCCGTTTCCGAAATCACGCACCAGACGCAATTGCGGCCGAATCATATCTATGTGATTCCCTCGAATGCCGACCTGGGCTTGTCCAAGGGCCGCTTCGTGCTGCGCGAGCCGCTGCAGCCGCGCGGCCACCGCCTGCCGATCGACATGTTTTTTGACGAGCTGGCGTCCGAGCTGGGGGAACTGGCCGTCGGCGTGGTGTTTTCCGGCATGGGCAGCGACGGCACGCGCGGCATGCAGGCGATCAAGCAGGCCGGCGGCCTGACCCTGGCCCAGCATCCCGATACGGCCAAGTTCGACATGATGCCGCAAAGCGCGATTTCGGCCGAGGTGGTGGACCTGGTCGACTATCCGGAAAAAATGCCGGAAAAGATCATCAATTATCTGTTTCGCAGCAGCTTTTTGAGCTTGCCCGGACGCGAGCCGAACGGGCGCAATTCGCTGCATGAAATCGTCACCCTGCTGTCCGAGCATACCGGCAACAGCTTCACCGACTACAAGATCAATACCGTGTTGCGTCGCATCGAACGGCGCATGAGCTTGTATCAGATCACGTCGATGGAAGCCTATGTGCCGTATTTGCGCGACAATCCCGCGGAAATCGATTTATTATTCAAGGAATTGCTGATCGGCGTAACGAGCTTCTTCCGCGACCAGAAAGTGTGGGAATACCTGAAGATGGTGGCCTTGCCGCAATTGCTGGCGGCCAACCCTGACGGGCGCGCCTTCAAGGCCTGGATTCCCGCCTGTTCCACGGGCGAGGAGGCGTATTCGCTGGCGATGGTGTTCCATGAGGTGGTGGCCAGCATCAACCCGCCATCGAAATACAGCCTGCAGATTTTTGCCACCGATTTGTCGGCCGACGCCATCGATCGCGCGCGCCAGGGGCGTTTTCCTGGCAGCATCAGCAGTGACGTGTCGGCCGAACGCATGCAACAGTTTTTCCTGGCCGACAAGAACGATTACTGTATCAAAAAAGAGATCCGTAACATGATCATCTTTGCCCAGCAAAACATCATTTCGGATCCACCGTTCACCAAGCTCGATATTCTATGCTGCCGCAACCTGCTGATCTATCTGAATGCCAAGCTGCAACAGCGCTTGATCCCGCTGTTTCACTATGCCTTGAACCGCGACGGCCTGTTGCTGCTGGGCAGCGCGGATACGCCTGGCCACTTCTCCGAGCTGTTCGCCCCCCTGACCACCTCGACCCGGCTGTACCGCCGCCTTGACAACCTGGCGCGCCAGCGCCTGCCGACGTACTTCCCGACCAAGGTGTCGTTGGCCTCCCCCCCTACAACCAGCGACACGAGAGAAGCCAGCATGCCCGGAAAGATACAAGCCCATGTGGAGCAGTTATTGCTTCAGAAATATTCGCCGGCGGCCGCGTTGCTGAACCAGGACGGCGATATCCTGTACATCAATGGCCGCACGGGCGCCTTTCTGGAGCCGGCGGCCGGCAAGGCCAACTGGAATATCCACGCCATGGCGCGCGATGGCTTGCGTTATGAATTGCCGGGCCTGATCAAGCAGGCGCTGCAAAGCGAAGGCGTGGTGCGCATGAAGGGGCTGGTGGTCAGGGACCATGCCGGCCAGTCGCTGGGCGTGGACCTGACGGCCGAAGCGCTGAGCCAGCCCGAACCGCTCAGTGGCATGGTGTTCCTGACCTTTTCCAGCGTGCCGCTGGTGGCCGAAGCGCGTCGCGGCAGGTCGCCCAATCCCAAGGTACTGGAACTGGAGCAGCAGCTGGCGCAGGCGCGCAATGAAATCCAGGCGGTGCGCGACGAAATGCAGACTTCGCGCGAGGAACTGAAATCGGCCAACGAGGAACTGCAGTCGACCAATGAAGAACTGCAATCGACCAACGAGGAACTGACCACCTCGAAGGAAGAGATGCAGTCGCTCAACGAAGAGCTGTACACGGTCAACGCCGAGCTGCAGTCCAAGGTGGATGATTTGTCGCTGGTCAACAGCGACATGAAGAACTTGCTCAACAGCACAGACATCGCCACCATCTTCCTCGACAGCGCCTTGCGCATCCGCCGCTTCACGGCGCCGGCCACGCAAATCTACAAGCTGATCCAGACCGACTTGCGCCGTCCGCTCAGCGATATCGTCAACGACCTCGACTATCCCGGCCTGGAGACCGATGCGCTGGAAGTGATACGCAGCCTGGTGTTTTCCGAACGCCAGGTGCCGACCAAGACGGGGCGCTGGTACAACGTGCGCATCATGCCTTACCGCACGGTGGAAAACGTGATCGATGGCGTGGTGGTGACTTTTATTAACATTACCGAATCGAAATTGCTGGAAGCCCAGCTGCGCCAGATACAGTCCGGTAGCGTGGCCGACAGGGAGCCTGGCGGGAGCACGCCGTGACCAAGGCGGGCAAGGTCGGCAAGGCCGGCAAGGTGAGTAACGCCGATCCGTTCAGCGTGCGGGTGCGCGAACAGGCCGAGCAACTGGCGGCGCAAGCGCCACCGTTGCCCTTGTCGCTGTCGAACGAAGAGATGCTGCGCCAGTTGCACGAATTGCAGGTCAGCCAGATCGAACTGCAGATGCAGAACGCGGCCCTGGCCGAGCTGGAGCAGCTGCGCAGCGAGTCCGAAGACAGCCGCGACCGTTATGCGCAGCTCTACGAGGAGGCGCCGGTCAGCTATTTTTCGCTCAACCGCGATGGCGTGATCACGCGCGCGAACCTGGCGGCCAGCAATTTGCTGCGGCGCGACAAGGAGCAGTTGCTGAAGCGGCGCTTCGAACAATTCATCGCTCCCGAAGCCCAGGGCGCTTTTCGCCACTTTCTCGATATCGTCTTCTACAGTGGCGCACGCCAGGTGCTCGAAGCGCCGCTGTTCCAGCGCGAGTGCCAGCGCGAGTGCCAGCGCGAGGGCGGCGCCATGGCCCCGGCCGGCCTGGTGCGCATCGAAGCGAACCTCGATGCGGACAGCGCCAGCGTGCGCATGCTGGTGACCGATCTGGGCGACGAACTGGCGCGCGAATCGGCGCTGCGGCGCGCCTTTGTCATCCTCGATACCATCCGCGAAGGGGTGATGGTGACCGACAGCGGCAACCGCATCATTTCCGTCAATCCCGCGTTCACCACGATTACCGGCTACCTGGCCGAGGAAGCCATCGGGCGCGATCCGTCCTTCCTCGGCGCCGGTACGCACACACCGCAGTTTTATGCCGGCATGTGGTCGAGCCTGCGCCAGGAAGGCAACTGGTATGGCGAACTGGTCAACCGCCGCAAGAACGGCGAGCGTTTCGTCGAGTCGCTGTCGATCACGCCGATGCGCGCCCAGGACGGCGCCACCACCCATTTCGTCGGCGTTTTTTCGGATATCACCGAGCGCAAGCTGGCCGAAGCCTCGCTGCGTGAACTGCACCGCGAACTCGACCAGCGTGTGGTGGACCGTACGGCCGAATTGCTGCGCGCCAACCAGCACTTGCAGCAGGAAGTGCACCAGCGCGAACTGGCGCAGCAAGCCTTGCGCGACGCCGAACGTTTTTTCCATGCCACCATCGATTCGCTGTCCGACCGGGTGCTGGTGCTGGACCAGGACGGTGGCCTGGTGCATGCCAACCAGGCGTGCATGCAATTTGCCGGCCATCCGCCAGGCGAGCTGCCCTACCTGCGTTTTTGCGAGACGGACCCGCGCTGGCAGCGTGGTGCCGGACGCGAGCTGGCCGCCGGCATCCAGTCGGTGATCGCCGGCCTGGCCGACGCCTACGTGCTCGAATATGAATTCATTACCGAGACCGGTGGGCACTGGTCGCTGGCCAAGGTCAGCCGTTTCCGCGGCGAGGGCCCGCTGCGCGTGGTGGTGGCGCATACCGACATCACGGAACGCAAGCTGATGAATGGCGCGTTGCGCCAGTCGCATGCGCAGCTGCGCCAGCTGGCGCTGCACCTGGAAACGGCCAAGGAGGACGAGCGCAAGCGCATTTCGCGCGATATCCACGATGAGCTGGGGCAAAACCTGCTGGCGCTGCGCATCGATATTTCCATGCTCAGCGCACGCACGCAACATTCGCATCCGCGCCTGCATGGCCGGGTGGCGTCCGTGCTGGGCAATATCGATACGACCATCAAGAGCGTGCGCGGCATCATGAACGAATTGCGGCCGATGGCGCTGGACCTGGGGCTGCAGGCGGCCATCGAATGGCAGGTGGGGGATTTCCGCAAGCGCAGCGGCATCGCCTGCCAACTGCACATCCGCGACGAAGCGCTGTTTTCCGCCATCGGCAGCCAGGTCGAGATCGCGCTGTTTCGCATCGTGCAGGAGGCGCTCAGCAACGTCATGCGCCACGCCCATGCCAGCGCGGTCGAGCTGGAATTCCATTCGGACGCGCGCGCCGTGTATGTGAGCATCAGCGACAACGGCGTCGGTATTACCTCCCAGCAGCAGCGCAAGAAGCAGTGTTTCGGCCTGATCGGCATCCGCGAACGGGTGCGCGCGCTCGACGGCCAGGTCGAGATCGGCGCGCCGCCGTCGGGCAGCGGCTGCCGCCTGTGGCTGCAAGTGCCGCTGCGCGTGCCCGCATAGGGTGGTGTGCGTGATACAGAAAGTACCGTGAAGTAATTTTTGCCGACTTATGCCCTCCGGACAGGCTATACTTTCGCCTGCTTTTTATGGAGGGCATACCTTGTTCAAGACTATCGTGTTACCAGTCGCCCTGATGGGCGCGTTCGCCGGCGTACAAGCCGACGAAGGGCAGTGGCAACCACACCAACTGCCGCAGCTGAAAGCCGAACTCAAACGTGTCGGCATAGCGATCCCCGCTGAAAAGCTGGCCGACCTGAGCAAGCATCCGATGAGCGCCATCGTCTCGCTGGGCGGCTGTTCGGCCGCCTTTGTATCGAACGCCGGCCTGGTGGTGACGAATCACCATTGCGCGTATGGCGCGGTGCAGCGCAATTCGACCCCCGAACACAATTACATCACCGACGGCTTCCTGGCCAAGACCCGCGCGGCCGAGCTGCCGGGCGGCCCGAACAGCCTGGTGTATGTCACCGACAAGGTGGAAAACGTCAGCGACCGCGTGCTGAAAGGCCTGACGGCCACCATGACGGGCCGCGAACGCCACGAAGCGGTGGAAAAACGGGTCAAGGACCTGATCGCCGAATGCGAGACCGACAAGATGTACCGCTGCTCGGTGCCGGCCTTCCATCGCGGCCTCGAGTACTACCGCATCCGCCAGATGATGATACGCGACGTGCGCCTGGTGTACGCGCCGTCGGACAAGATCGGCAACTTCGGCGGCGACGTCGACAACTACGAATGGCCGCGCCACACGGGCGACTATTCCTTCCTGCGCGCCTATGTCGGCAAGGACGGCCGCCCGGCCGATCCGTCGCCGGACAACGTGCCCTACCAGTCGAAGGACTTCCTGGTGGTATCGGCCGAAGGCATCAAGAATGGCGATGGCATCCTGCTGGCCGGCTACCCCGGACGCACCAGCCGCTACAAGCTGCCATCGGAAATCCGCTATGCGCGCGACTCGGCCTTCCCGCTCAAGGTCGGCGAACTGCAGGCGGACCTCGCCGTGATGGCCGACGCCACCAAGGGTGACGCCGCCGCCGCCGTGCGCTACGCCAGCGTGGTGAAAAGCATCAACAACGTGCTGAAGAAAACCCAGGGCCTGCTCGACGGTTTCGCGCGCAAGGACATCGCCGCCATCAAGGACGTGCAGGATGCGGAATTCCGCGCCTGGTACGCGAAGCAGCCGAACGTGTCGACCACCTTGCTGGCCGAACTGGACGCCGCGATCGCCAGCGACATGGCGCTCAGCGACGAAGAGTTCGCCTGGTCGGTGGCCACCAACAGCGACCTGCTGAAAAGCGCGCGCTCGCTGTACCGCTACGCGCAGGAAAGCAAAAAGCCGGATGCCGAGCGCGAATCGGGCTACCAGCAGCGCGACCTGGCCTTCATCAAGGCGCGCCTGGCGCGCCTGGAGCAGTCGTATGTCAACAAGGTCGACCAGGCGCGTTTTGAAGCGGGCCTGAAGCGCTACGCCGCGCTGGCCGCGAAGAGCCATCCGCAAGGCCTGGACGCATTGCTGCCGGCGCCAAACGCCGTTGCCGCGCTGTACACGAAGACGCAACTGGCCGACACGGCCAAGCGCCTGGCCTGGCTGGAAAAAGACCAGGCTGCGCTGGAGCAGTCCGACGACGCCTTCGTGCAACTGGCCATCAAACTGCAGCCGGTCGCCGCCGCGCTGGAAGATCGCCGCAAGGAAATCGACGGCAACTTGGAACGCGTGATTCCGCAATACATGCAAGCGGTGATCGCGTGGAAACAGTCGCAAGGCAAGCCGGTCTATCCGGACGCCAACTCGACCCTGCGCGTGACCTACGGCACCGTCTCGCCGTACTCGCCGCGCGATGGCCTCAGCAAGGGGCCGTTCACGACGGTGGAAGGCATCGTTGAAAAAGTCACCGGCAAGGCGCCATTCGAAGCACCGCAAGGCCTGCTCGACGCCGTCAAGGAAAAACGCTACGGCCAGTTCCGCGATCCGGTGCTGGGCACCGTGCCGGTCAACTTCCTGACCAGCGCCGACACCACCGGCGGCAATTCCGGCTCGGCCGTGATGAACAAACGTGGCGAACTGATCGGCCTGAACTTCGATTCGACCTATGAATCGATTACCAAGGACTGGTACTTCGACACGGCGATCACGCGCGCGATCCACCTCGATATCCGCTACATGCTGTGGGTGATGAAGGAAGTCGATCATGCGGACAACCTGCTGGCGGAAATGACGATCAAGTATCCGAAGCCAGCGCAGTCCAACAAGGCCGCGAAGAAGTAATTCTTCCAGCCGAACCGAAAGCCGCATCCGCCGTCTGGCCGATGCGGCTTTTTTGCGTATGGGCAACTAGCTTGAGTTCCATCAAGATGCCGGCGTTCACCATGGTTAGCATGAGCCAGGGAAACCAAGGAGACAACATGGATGATGGCAGGCTGGCAGCCGATCTGGCGCGCCTTTTCGCAGCAGACAGGCGAGTCCAGGACAGCCGCTTCCTGCGCATGGATTTTCCGCACGACGATGGTCCGCCCGATACCGCGCTGCTGGTCAACAGCTTGCGGGCGCACGAGGAAATGTCGCGCGACTTCCGGTTCGACGCCGAACTGCTGTCCGACAATCTCCATGTGCCCTTGAGCGTGATGATGGGACGCATGGTCACGATTTCGATGGTGCGCGATGACGGCAGCTTGCGTCATTTTAATGGCTATGTCGGCGAATTTCGCCTGTTGCGCAGCGATGGCGGTTTCGCGTTCTACCAGATGGTGCTGCAACCCTGGCTGGCGTTTTCCAGGCTGCGCATGGACAACGTCTCGTTCCACGAACGCAGGGTCATCGACATCAGCGAAACCACTTTCGATCATTATTTGCAGCGCGACTGGCAAAACCGGCTGCAAGAGGAAAAGCCGATATTAAGCTGCGCCAACCAGCATAATGAAACCGATTACAACCATCTGCACCGGCGCTGGGAAAACCAGGGACTCCATTATTGGTATGAACATCGCGCCGACGGTCATACGCTCTGTCTGGGCGACAATACCTGGCTGACCGACAGCATCGACCCAAGCGACCGCTATGCGAGTGTCGCCGACGAGATGGTGTTTCGCAGCGGCGCGGGCTCGCTGGAGGGCGACGGCATACGCGATTGGCAGGCAATACGCAAGATCGCTTCAGGCGTGCTCACGCTGGCCAGCTTCAACTACAAGCATTCCTATGCCAGCCGCGCCAGCGGCCATGCGCTGCACCAGCAGGGCGACGTGTTTGCCCATGAGCTGTACCAGGACACCGGCTATGGCTATGCCCACATTGACGACGGCGACGCGCTGGCGCAACGCCGCCTGGAGCAGCATAACTGCCAGGCGCAATACTTCGAAGCTGGCGGCAATCACCGCTGCGCCCAGGCCGGGCGCAGTTTCACGCTGGGCGGCCACTTCAGCGGCAATCGATCCCTGCCGGCCAGAGGTGAAGCGGCGCGCCCGGACATCCGCTCGCGCGAATACCTGATCCTGTCGGTCGATCATGTCGCCAGCAACAATTACCAGGCAGGGACGGGTGCGAAGTCGCATTATGAAAACCGTTTCACTTGCATCCGCAAGAGCGTCCGCTGGTATCCGGGGCGGCACTTCAACAGCACGCCTTGTGCGTTGCCCGGCGTGCAGACCGCGATTGTCACCGGGCCGGCAGGCGAAACCATCTATACCGACGCGCTGGGGCGGGTGAAGGTGCAATTCCACTGGGACCGGCTGGGCAAGTTCGACGCGGGCAGTTCGCCATGGATCAGGGTCATGACGCCATGGGCGGGCCAGGCGTTCGGCCAGATCGCGTTGCCGCGCATCGGCCAGGAAGTGCTGATCCAATTTCTTGACGGCAATATTGACCGTCCCGTCATTGTCGGTGCAGTGTACAACGGCAACCATGCGCCGCCGTGGACATTGCCGGGACTATGCATGCTTGGTGGCTGGCGCAGCGCCGAACTGATGCCTGATGGCGGCCACGGCGTGCGCGGCAACCAGCTGGTGTTTGATGACACGCACCAGCGCATCCAGGCGCAACTGGGCAGCGATCATCAGCACAGCCAGTTGTCGCTCGGCTGCATCAGCCGCATCGAAGGCGCCAGCGGACGCAAGGATGGTCGTGGCGAGGGCTGGGAACTGGCATCGGACGCCTGGGGCGTGGCGCGTGCCGGGCGCGGCATGTTGCTGACCACCGAAGCGCGCCCTGGCGCCGCCTCGCATATCAAGAGCATGTATGAAACCTTGCGTCGCTTGGCCGAGGCTGCCGAGCGGCACAAGGCGCTTGCCGCCCTGGCGCAGCATCATGGCGCACAGGAAAGCGCCGCCCAGCAGGGCGCCGCCGCCGATGTGCTGACAGCCCAGCATGCCGCGATCAAAGGCGCCGCTGGCGGCGCGGACGAGTTTCCGGAATTATCACAGCCGCACCTGGTGCTGGCCAGTCCGGCCGGTATCGAAACGACGACCGCGCAATCGACGCACATCGCCAGCGCCGGGCACACCGCGCTGACGACCGGGCGCGACCTGTCGATGGCGGCCGGCGGTGGCCTGTTCGCCAGCATCGGTGCGGCGTTTCGCCTGTTCGTCCACAAGGCCGGCATGAAGCTGATCGCCGCAGCTGGCCCGGTGCAGATCGCGGCGCAAACCGATGCGGTCGAAATCGTCGCCAACAAGGTGCTGGAACTGATCAGCCAGGCCGACTGGGTGAATATTCGCGGCCGCAAAGGCGTGCGCCTGCATGGCGCCGATTGCATGCTTGAAATTAGCGACAAGGTACAGTTTTTTACGCCGTCGCCGACGCTGTTTCATGGAAACCTGGAAACGCTGGCGCCCAAAAACCGGCCGCAGCCGGAACCCGAGCCAGCCGTCGCACCCGTCGAAGGGCAGTTGGCGCACACCATCCAGGGCTATGCGGATGGCGGGCTATACGCGCTGGTGCCGTACACCTTGTACAAGGGGGACGCCGAAGTCGAACGTGGCCTGACCGATGAATTCGGCCGCATCCCGATCGCGCACCAGGACGGCACGCCGCGCTACCGCGTGGTCCTGGGCAACGGCGAAGAGTTCGTATTGCAGGCCAGCGCATGCTTCGATGCCGGCGCGGCGGCGGATGGCGAACAGAAGCTGTCGAACCGCGGTTTGCGCGCGCTGGACGATACCAGCGACGGCCGCTCGTTTCAATAATCACCTTGCACTGACGGGAGCATGCCATGCCGGAATCGACCAGCCGCATCGAAACCACCCACATCGACGAGGTCGGCCGGACTGCGGCCAGTTCGCTCCAGTGGCTGCTGGAAAACCGCAACCTGAAGGGCAAGGCCAGCCACCCGATTACGCATAACAACAAGCTGACGCTGTTCATTTGCGGACAGGAAGCGTTCGCCGACATCGCCGGCGAGATCGCCAAGGCTGAAAAGTCCATCGACCTGTGCTGCTGGGGCTTCGATCCGGGCATGGAACTGGTGCGCGGCAACAGCACCACCTGGCCGCGTGGCGACACGTTTGGCGACTTGCTGATCGACGCCGCACGGCGTCATATCAGGGTGCGCCTGTTGATCTGGCATGACCTGCTCGGTTCACCGATGGTGCACAATATGCCGGGCTATTCGCATGGCACCTCGCCGTGGAAAAACAGTGGCCAGCGCTTTGATGACATCAGCGCAAAAGGCAGCCTGGCGATGTTGCAGGACGCGGTCGCCAGGAAAGAGAGGTTCAGCGGCGGTTACAGGGGCGATAGGGTACGGCCCGAGGATATCCCGATGCTGGCGCGTGAAGAATATTGCTACAGCTGGTATGCGGCCGCGTTCAAGGGCCTGTTTGGGGGCTTGGAGATTCGCTTGCGTCACGGCGACAGCGGCGCGATCAGCAAGAGTATCGCGACCGAAATCAACCAGCCGCGTGGCCTGACGATGGGAGAAATCGAGAAGCCCGGCATGCAATACCTGGGCACGCATCATCAAAAGCCGGTCCTGATCGATTTTGACCACCAAGAGGGGGCCAAGGCCGTCGGCTATGTGATGGGCCTGAATTCGGTGACCGATTATTGGGACACGACGGCTCATCTGCTCGACGATACGCGGCGCGAACAGGGCGGCACCAATGAGCAGCGCGAGTGTTTGCAAGGAATGGCCGCGGACGGTGGGTTTGCCACGCTGAAACCCTACCAGGATTATGCCTGCCGCATCGACGGCGGCCGTGCACTGATCGCGCTCTACAACAATTTCGTGAAGGCCTGGGATCGCGCGGCCGGCGATCGCACGCATGCGGCCGCCAATGCCAGCGTGAGCCGGGAGTTGCCACAAGGCAGCCCACCGGCGCGGCTGTTGCGCAAGGCCGGGCAGGATGACTCCACCGTGCAGATCGTCCTGACCCAGCCCGAGGAGCAGGACAGGACCATCAAGGAAATCTATTTTCGCGCGGTGACCCAGGCCAGCCTGGCGGCCGGCTACCTGTATGTGGAAAACCAGTATTTCCAATATGAGGATTGGGCCCAACATTTGCTGGCCGAGCGCAAGAAGGTGGTCGCCGCCTGGAAGGCCGGCAGTGTCAAGGCGGGCAAGAGTCTTGAAGATATGCCGGTCATGCATGTGTTCATCGTCATTCCGGTGCCCGAGCGCGCGCAGATGGTGCCGCGCACCCACGACACGCTGGCGGCGCTCGGGCAGCACGATGGCATGACGGGGCAAAACAAGATGATCGATGACTATAACAAGCAGCCGACAACCCGTAGTGTCAGAAGCGGATTCGGCATCACCAACGAGGTTGAAGTCAAGCTGCCCGACGTGGTGCGGCATTCCAACGGCATCAACAAACCCGGCGCGATGACGCTCGAAAGCGAATTCGGGCTGAAGGTCTCGGTTGCCATGCTCAATGTCAGCGCGTTCGACAAGGACCGCTGGCGCTACCGTGAAATCTATATCCATTCCAAATTGATGCTGGTCGACGATGCCTTCATGACGCTGGGCAGCGCCAACCTGAACCAGCGCAGCATGGCCGTCGACAGCGAAATCAATATCGCCACCGACGATTACCGCGTGGCCCGGGACTTGCGCAAGCGGGTGTGGCGCATGCTTAGCGGGGGACTGGTCGATGGTGGGGGAGGGACGAAGGTGGAGATTATCACCGCCTTCAAAGATTGGAATAACTTGATGCAAAGTAATCGCAAGAAAAAATTTGATAAATCTGGGAATGCAATTTTGAAAAAAATGAGAGGCTTTGTGCTACCGCTCGAAGACAAACGCAGTTCAACAATACGTTTGGGGTAAGCATGAAAAGTCATCAAAAATCTTTTTTTTATCTGCCATTTTTTAGCTTGGCAGTTCTCCTAAGCATCTCTTTAATCGCCTGCAAAATGCCAAACGACAAAGTCTTGCCGCGCAACCAAAGCTTGCCCCTCTTCAATCCGCATGTCGCAGATTTTATCTGTGAAATCGAGGCAAGCAAGGTGCCGCCAATCGATGCGCAAGCGGAGGACTGGTTTCTAGAAGCGCGCGCCATGGAAGATCCTGAAATCGCCGTGGAAGACCGCGATTACAAAAAAATCGTCGATTTGACGCGTCAAGCGGCGGAGCGATTGCACTGGAAGGCGATGCTCAACCTGGCCAGCCTGTATGTGGAAGGGCGCGATCCGTTATACGGTAATGAAGAGGCAGTGCAACTGGTGGAAAAGGCGATGCGGCTCGGCATACCGGCCGCATATGACAGGATGGGGACATATTATGCGAACAGCACCGGCGTTGACGGCGACATCACTCGCGCTTATGCTTTCTGGCAAAAGGCTGCGCAGATGGGAAACCCTCAAGCGCTGGGCTTTTTAGGCGAGAAATTGACGGCTGGAGAGGATCATCCAAGTATCGGAATGTGGGGCAACATTCCTATGGCGACCAAAATGCTCGAGTGTGCGCTTGCACAAGGGTATGGCCAAGCCGCATTTGATTTGCATTATTTGTATGTGGTTTTAAGATCATCTGATGGCACCGCAAATGGGGACAGTACCCCTGAAACAAAAGCGCGCGCCCTAAAGGTACTGCATGAAGGTGTCAAATTCGGTTGTGAAAATTGCGCTAACGCATTGCAAATAGAATTTGACCATCCCTTTGATTTAGCCAATATGTTTACTCCGTACATCGATAAGGCTCGAGGCTTACGATATGGAATGTTAGGTGATGCCCTCGGTTTCAACCCCAATCGTCGCTTCCCGAACCTCGATAAAATCCTGCCATTGCCACCAGCCGATCTGCCGCCTTGGGATGGTCAACGCAAAAGCTTGCTTGACGCGGCCATGGGCGTCAGCCCGCCGCCCGCCATCCCGCAGCCAAGCGCCGCGTCGCTTTCAACAGAGCCGTATTTCTTGGCCGCCGACTATGCGCTGCGGCCTACCGGGCTGCACAGCGACGCGCCGAGCGCGCCATTTTCCGCGTACTGGCTACCCGCCCCAGGGCAGGGCTTGACGCAGCCGGCCAGGCTGCTGCGCAAAGGCGAAGAATTCCGCCATTTCGATGTGCCTGATGCCGCCGGCAAGACCCGTTATGGCGGCGTGACGTGGGAACAGTACCTGACGATACGGCACAACCATGGTGCCGTGGAACCGCGCGCGGTGCACGGCCTGCTGTGCCAGGTGGCACGCCCCGAGCCATTGTTGAGCTGTTCTTGCGCACAAGCCTGTCCGGTCAGCGGCGTCTGGCAACCGTGGGTTTCGGCCGACCATCCGCTGCAGGCCATCGTCAACCAGTACTGGCGCCAGGCCTGGTTGCACCAGGGCGCACCGTTTCCGCGACCGCGCCGCGACTGGCTGCTCGATTTGCCGGACGACGACGTGACCTGGCATTTGATGGATGTATCCAGCACCGATATTGGATAAGGCAACGCTGCGGCGACGGAGAGCGCAATGAGTTGGAATCAATGTGGAAGGGCTTTATCGAGAGGATGCTTCGTGTCAGCTATCTTGTCGGTATGCTGCGTTTCTTTGTTCGCCTGCAAAATGCAAAATGAACCAAAAGATGTCTTGCCGCGCAATCAAAGCCTGCCGCTCTTCAATCCCCATGTCGCGGCTTTTAGCTGTGAAATCGAGGCAAGCAAGGTGCCCCCCATTGACGCGCAAGCCGAGGACTGGTTCCTCGAAGCACGCGCCTTGGAAGATCCAGAAATTTTCGTGGAAGACCGCGATTACAAAAAAATCGTTGATCTGACGCGTCAGGCGGCGGAGCGCTTGCACTGGAAGGCGATGCTCAACCTGGCCAGCCTGTATGTGGAAGGGCGCGACCCCTTATACGGTGATGAAGCGGCGGTTCAACTGGTGGAAAAGGCCATGCAGTTGGGCATACCGGCGGCATATGACCGGATGGGAACCTATTATGCGAACGGCACAGGCGTGACAGGCGACACCACCCGCGCTTATGCCTTCTGGCAAAAGGCTGCTGTCATGGGTAATCCACAGGCGATGGCCTTTTTAGGAGAAAAATTAAGAGCGGGAACGGACGGTGTTATTCCTGGATATTGGGCAAATATTCCTGTAGCCATAAAAATGATGGCATGTGCGCTTTCTCAGGGATATGGGCCTGCTGCGTTTAATTTGCATTATTTGTATGCAATACCCAGAGCTGCGAATGGCGATGAGATTGGTGATCGAACACCCACAACCAAACAGCGTGCTCTGAATGTATTGCATGAGGGAGTCAAGTTTGGCTGCGCAGAGTGTGCGAGCGCATTGGCAATTGAATTTGGTTCTCCTTTTGATCTTGCCGATATGCTGGCACCATATGTGGACAAAGCGCGCGGCGAACGTTATGCAGTACTTAATCGTGCCCTCGGTTTCAACCCCAATCGCCGCTTTCCAAACCTCGATAAAATCTTGCCATTGCCACCGGCCGATCTGCCGCCTTGGGATGGTCAACGAAAGAGCTTGCTTGACGCGGCCATGGGCATCAGCCCGCCGCCCGCCATCCCGCAGCCAAGCGCCGCCTCGCTTTCAACAGAGCCGTATTTCCTGGCCGCCGACTATGCGCTGCGGCCTTCCGGCTTGCACAGCGACGCGCCGAGCGCGCCGTTTTCCGCATACTGGCAACCCGCCCCAGGGCAGGGCTTGACGCAGCCGGCCAGGCTGCTGCGCAAAGGCGAAGAATTCCGCCATTTCGATGTGCTGGATGCCGCCGGCAATACCCGTTATGGCGGCGTGACATGGGAACAGTGCCTGACGATACGGCACAACCATGGCGCCGTGGAACCGCGCGCCGCGCGCGGCTTGCTGCGCCAGGTGGCGCGGCCAGAACCGTTGTTGAGCTGTTCTTGCGCGCAAGCATGCCCGGTCAGCGGCGTCTGGCAACCGTGGGTAGCGGCCGACCATCCGTTGCAGGCGATCGTCAATCAATACTGGCGCCAGGTCTGGTTGCACCAGGGCGCGCCGTTCCCGCGACCGCGCCGCGACTGGCTGCTGGATTTGCCGATGACGACGTGACATGGCATTTGATGGATGCCACATGAGAACGCCTCGTGTAGCCAATCTTTTTGTCAGGCAAGTTCAGTACACCATCAAAGTGCCGTCGGCCAGTCGCCCGCAGGGCCAGTAACCGTCGCGGTAGAGTTGCAGCGCATCGCACCAGAAGCCTTGCCGCTGTGCCAGCATTTCAAGGCTGGCCATGCGCACGCAATACAGGGCCGCGCCGATGGCCGCAGGCGTGTAGTCGTGCGCGCCCACACTGATCAGGCGTTCCGGCACCGAACGCAGGGAATGCAGCGCCAGCTTGTAGTTCGCCATCGTCTCCTGCAGATAAGGAATGCCTGCCTGTTTCAGCATCGTCAGCAGCACTTCGCCATGGATAGGATCGCGCTGGTCGCGCGAGGTAGGCAGCCACGCCATGCGGGCGCTGTTCCAGGCGTGCAGGCCGGGCAGGGCGATCTGGCCTGCCCGGGCTTGAAAGGTGCCAAGCGCGCTGAACCACGCAATAGTATCGAGCGCCTCCATCATGGCTGGCGCTCCTGCTGCAGCAACGCCTCCACCGGCAACTGGAAAAAGCGCGGCACCAGCGCCGGCGACAGTTCCTTGCCGCCATCGATCATGTCCAGGCGGCCGCTGAGCAGCAGCATCACGTAACCATGGCCCAGCGACCAGCCGGCGCTGGCGGCGGCGCGTTCCCAGCGCGAGTCGACGCCGGCTTCGCGCACGGCCGCGCCGGCTGTTTGCAGCACATAGGCAAAGCAGGCGTGCGCCGCTTCCAGCAGGACCGGGAACTGGCGCACGTCCTGGTGCTCGAACATCAGCCGGTAGTGGGCCGGCGCATTCAATGCAAATTCGATGTATTGCTGCCCCAGCAGCTGAAAGCGCTCGGCCGCCGGCAGGCTGCCTTCCGGCGGCAATTCCTGGTCCCATTTGCGGCGCAGCGCGGCAAAGCCGGCGGCGGCCACCTCGGCCAGCAGCGCTTCCTTGCTGGCAAAGTGGCGGTAGACGGCGGCGATCGACACGCCCACCGCGCGCGCCAGTTCGCGCAGCGAGATCGCCGCATCGCTCTGCTGCGCCAGCTGGGCGATGGTGGCCGCGATCAAGCTCTCGCGCAGGTTGCCATGATGGTAGTTGCTGCTGGCTGTGGTCATAAGTTATCGCTGTTTACATTAAATTATTTATGTGTATCATAGCCATGTTATCACCGAAAACATGAGGCCGCTATGCAAGCAATCACACTCAAGGCGCGCAAGACAGGCTTGCCGCCGCAAGCGGCGATCGCGCCGCTGTATCCGGGCAGCGACCTGGCCGACGCGTATGTTGTTGCCTTGCCGAACGCGCAAGCGGCCGGCATGGACATGGAAAGCCTGGCCAAGGCGCTGTTTGGCAGCCAGCCGGGGTGGGCGCAGAAGCTGATGGTGCTGCGCGACGCCATCGTGGCGCGCTTCGGCATCAAGACGGCCGCGCAGCTGACGAATGGCGGCGGCGGGCGGGTCGGCATCTTCCGCATCTACGCCGTGACCGCCAACGAGATTATTGTCGGCGAGGATGACAGCCACCTGGACTTCCGCCTGTCGATGCTGCGCAGCCCGCATGGCGGCGCGCATGGCAGCCTGACCCTGGCCAGCGCCGTGCACTGCCATAACTGGCTGGGGCGGGTCTACATTATGGTGATACGGCCGTTCCACAAGCTGATCGTACGGTACACTTTGAGCCGGGCGGCACGCAGCGGTTTCCAATAAGTCCGCCTGGAATAGGGGGACTCGGGGTGGGGATTCTTGCTTATTCAAGCCTGGTATTGCATACTGCACCACCAGCCTCATCCCCATTCTCATGAACGATACGCTTCTCCTGCTGGGTTTTGCCACCACGCCGCTCGAACTGATTTCCTTTGTCCTGGCACTGACAACCGTCGCACTGAACATTCGGCAGAACCACTGGGCCTGGCTGTTTGCGATCATCTCCTCGGCCGCCTACGGTTTCGTGTTTTTCGAGTCGCGCCTGTATGGCGACATGGCGCTGCAGCTGTTGTTTATCGCCATCTCCGCCTGGGGCTGGTATCAATGGCTGCATCCGGCAAGCGGCGCGCCCGCCTTGCCCGTCACCTGGCTCACGCCGCGCGGCTGGCTGGGCAGCTGCTGCGCCTGGCTGATCGGTTTCCTGCTGATTTCCTGGCTGCTCACCTCCACCGACACCGACGTGCCGCACGCGGACGGTTTCCTGACGGCCGGCAGCCTGCTGGGTCAGCTGCTGCTGTCGCGCAAGAAAATCGAAAACTGGATCGTCTGGATCGTGGTCGATATCCTGTACGTGGGCCTGTACGTTTACAAGGACCTGACCCTGACCGCCATCCTGTATGCCGTGTTCGTGGTGATGGCCACCATCGGCCTGCTGGCCTGGAAAAAAGCGGCGCCGGCCGCACCCGACGCGATGGTCCTCAAATGACGCATGCGCTGTTGCGGGTCGCCATCCTCGGGGCGGAATCGTCGGGAAAATCCACGCTGGCCGCCGCCTTGGCCGAACGCCATGGCACCGTGTGGGTGCCGGAATATCTGCGTGAATTTGTCGAAACGCGGGGCAGGGTGCCGGTGGCTGACGATCAATTTTTCATTGCCGGCACACAGGTCGCGCGCGAACGCGAGGCCAGCGCATCGGCACGCGGCGTGCTGATCTGCGATACCACACCCCTGATGACGGTGCTGTACAGCCGCCATTATTTTGGCGGTGAAGATGCCCAGCTTGCCGCCCTGGCCGCCGGCACGCAGTACGACCTGACCCTGGTGACGGCGCCCGATACGCCATGGGTGGCGGACGGCCTGCAGCGCGAATCGGAAGCCGTGCGCCAGCTGATCTACCGGCAATTGCTCGATGAGCTGGCAACGCGCCGGATTCCCCATCATATCCTGCACGGCCAGCTGGAGCAGCGCATGGAACAAGCCTTGCCGCTGCTCGATCAGCTGCTTTCAACCGCTTAGAAGTCGAACTGCGCCGACACCTTGACCGTGCGGCTGGCGCCCGGGAACAGATAGCCGTCGGATTCCGGCGTCACATCGCGCCAGTAGAACTTGTCGAACACGTTGTTGACGGTGGCACGCAGCACGGCCTGCTTGCCGGCCAGGCGCAGCGCATAGGCGGCGCCCAGGCTGGCCACGTGGTACGACGGCACAAAGGTGTTGTTGTTGAATTCAAACGCCTTTTTGCCCGAATACTCCCAGCTGCCGTTGACGGACAGACCCGCCACTTGCGGCACGCGGTAGTCGAGGTTGACGGCACTCTTGAAGGCCGGCACGTTCGGCACGCGCTTGCCGTCCAGCGAGGCTTCGCCGGTGCTTGACTGCTGGCTGTTCAGTGCGGTGACCGAGACGCCGATGTTCAGGTCGGCGCTGGCCTTGCCTTGCGCCGACAGTTCCAGCCCGCGGTGCTGGGCCTGGCCGGCGCGCACGAAGTAATTATTGGCGTTCTGGAATTCCAGGCCCTTGCGGATCTGGAACAGGCTGGCGGCCAGCATCAGCTCCGGCGTGATATCGGCCTTGACGCCGAACTCGATCTGCTTCGAGCGGCTAGGCGACAATTCTTCATTCGCATTGGCGGCCTTGCGGTCGGCCGTGCCGCCGTGTTCCATGCCCTGCGAATACGCGCCATACACGGCCACGTTATCGAGCGGGTTGTACACCAGGGCCAGGTTCGGCAGTAAAAAGGCGTGCTTGGCGCGCACTTCGGCCACACTCGGGTCGGCCTTCAGCACATATTGAAAACCGTCGACATCGATATGGCGCAGGCCCGCATGCAGCTTCCAGTTGCTTGATACGTTGATGATGTCCTGCACGAACACCGAGTTTTCCCTGTCATTGCGCGTCTGGCGCACGGGGCCTTGCACGCCGTTCGAGATGTCGACGATGACGGGATGGTAGATATTGCTGGTGCCGGCGTAATCATAGACATAGCGGCCGGCGCGGTCCTTGCGGCGGAAGGTGGCGACACCGGCCGTGAATTCATGGCGCAGGCTGCCGGTGGCGAATTTGCCCTGGATCATGGCTTGCGCGCTGAGCGGCTTCTTGGTTTCGCCCAGGCTGCGGTAGTCGTACACGTCGTAATCGCCATTGCCGCAGAAGCCAGGATACAGGTCCTGCGCGCTGCAGCCATACGGAAACGCCGTGTAGTCGTCGCGCTTGAACGAGTGCTGGTTGGCGCTGATGGTGGCGTGCCAGTTGTCGTCGAAGGCGTACTGGAAGCGCAGGCCGATATTGCTGGTGATGGTGTCGACCGGGCGCGTCCATGGCTGCAGGTTGAGCAGGGTGTCGGCACTGACGCCGGTCGGCAGGGTGGTGTTGTTCAGCAGCTGGAAGCCGGGGGCGGTGACCTGGGATTTGTCCTGGTAGTCGGCGTCCAGCTGCAGCAGTGCCTGCGGCGAAATTTGCCAGTCGAACGCGCCCGAGATGAACTTGCGGTTGCCGTCGGCGCCCTTGATGTAGGAACGCAGCCGTTCGGCGGCCACGTTGACGCGGTAGCCGAAACGCGTGTCTTCCAGGCGTCCGCCCAGGTCGACGGCGCCATACACGGTGCCGCGCTCGCGCGCTTCGACGGTGACGGTGCGCAATGGCGCATTGGTGGGGCGCTTGACGATAAAGTCGATCACGCCGCCTGGCGCCGCCATGCCGGCTTGCAGCCCTGCCAGGCCTTTCAGCACTTCGATGCGTTCCTTGTTTTCCAGCGGAATTTGCGTGTCGCCCGGAATCGCGATGCCGTCCTTGCGGTAGCTGGAATTGTTGTCGAGCTTGAAGCCGCGGATCGAGAACTGTTCGGCATAGCCGACCGCGTTGTAGGCGTCGTTGATGCTGGCGTCGAGACGCACGGCGTCGCTGGTATTGCGGATCTGCAGGTTCTGCATGGTCTGCTGCGAAATGACGGTGACGGCAGCTGGCGTTTGCAGCAGCGGCGCTTCGGAAAAGCCGCCGACGGCGGCGCGTTTCGCATTGGGTACCTTGCTGGCGGTAACGATCACTTCGGCCATGCTGGACGGGGTATCGACAGCATCGGTGGCATTGGCGGCGTCAAACGCAAAGGCGGGTACGGCAAACGCTTGCGCGATGGCCAGGGTCAAAACGGAGACAGACAGATTCGGTGTGGACATGATTGCTCGTGGTTCAAGCCGCTTCATCGAGAAGAGAACGGCAGGCTGCTTGTTCGGCTGGCGCCAACGCAGGAGCTATCAAAGGAGGGAGGTACTTTGCGCTTTCCTTCGCTGGCATTATCCAGATCAGGTACGAAGGGTATATCTCACCCGGATAACAGCTCCAGGACCCCTAGCGAATTGGTAGCTTAACATGAACCGCCGCCCGCTGTCTGCCAGGCTGGCGCTTTTACAACACTCTACAAGCTCAGTTCCAGCACCTTGCGGCTGACGGCCAGGGTCACTTCACCCTGTTCGCCGAGCGCCGTCATGCCGTGCGTTTCCAGTGCGGCAATCACCGCATCGACGCTGTCATGGCCGAGGCCATAGTCGGCCAGGCGCGTCTTGACGCCCATATGGCGGAAGAAATATTCGGTGCGCGCGATCGCCGTTTCGATGCGGCCGTCCTCGTCGCCGCCATCGAGTCCCCACACGCGGGCCGCGTATTGCAGCAGCTTGGTGCGCTTGGCCTGCTTGCGCACGCGCAGCATGCTGGGCAGGGTCACGGCCAGGGTTTGCGCATGGTCGAGTTCGTACAAGGCCGTCAGTTCATGGCCGATGGCGTGGGTCGACCAGTCCTGCGGCACGCCCACGCCGATCAGGCCGTTCAGCGCCAGGGTGGCGCACCACATCACGTTGGCGCGCACGTCGTAGTCGTCCGGATGCGACAGCGCCTTCGGGCCTTCCTCGATCAGGGTCAGCAAAATGCCTTCGGCAAAGCGGTCCTGCACCGAGGCGTTGACGGAGGCGGTCAGATACTGTTCCATCACATGCGCGAAGGCATCGACCACGCCGTTGCCGACCTGGCGCAGCGGCAAGGTAAAGGTCTTGCTCGGGTCGAGCACGGAAAACTTCGGATATACCTTGCGGCTCATGAACGAGCGCTTTTCCTGGGTGGCCTTGCGCGTGATGACGGCCGACCCATTCATTTCGGAACCGGTGGCGGGCAGGGTCAGCACGGTGCCGAAGGGCAGCGCCGCGTCGATGATCTTGCCGCCTTTTTCCAGGATGTCCCACGCTTCGCCGTCGCGCAGGGCGGCCGCCGCGATGAACTTGGTGCCGTCGACCACCGAGCCGCCGCCCACGCCGAGCAGGAAATCGATGCCTTCGCTTTTCACCAGGGCGACGGCCTGCATCAGGGTTTCATAGCTGGGGTTCGGTTCGATGCCGGCAAATTCGAGCACCGTGTGGCCGGCCAGCGCGGCGCGCACTTCATCGTAGACGCCGTTCTGCTTGATGCTGCCGCCGCCATAGGTCATCAGCACTTTTGCCTGCGGTGGTATCAGCTTGCCGATGGCGGCGATCTGGCCCTGGCCGAACAGGATTTGGGTGGGATTGTAGAAGTCGAAATTGAACATGGCTCTCCTGATACTGATGAGGTTCGAGGCCTGATTATGGACGATGATGGCCGCACGCGTGTTTGCCGCTTGAGATTTTCCGGCGCGCGGTGGAAAATGCAGCGCATATCGAGGCATGTCGCCCGCGCATACAAAGGAAACAGCATGTCCCATCTACCCCTGGAAGAATCCGGCTTGCCGGCCACCGCGCTGGACATGCACCGCGCCATCGGTGCCCTGGTCGCCGCGCTGCAGGCGCTGGACCTCCACAGCCAGCGTTTCGAGGCCTGCACCGACCCCGAACTGCGCCGCGTGCTGGCGCATGCGGGCGACACCAGCCGGCGCGAAGCGGCCATGCTGTTCGAGTGGATGCGCCGGCGCGATGCGCGGCTGGACAAGGAGCTGAAGGAGGCGCTGTTCAAGGCAGGACCGATCGTGGCGCAGTTCCACTACGACGAAAAAGTCGAATAGGCGAGTACGCGGCGCTGGCCTACCATGCGCCGCGGAAGTGAGGGCTCGCGTAGACTGTGTCCCGAATACGTTTTTGGGAGTTTACATTGATGAAGTCTTTACCATACCGCGAAGGCAGCTGGTTTGCCGTGCCCTTGCAGGGGGGAGGGCATGCGGTCGGCGTGGTGGCGCGCAGGGCGCCTGCCGGCCGCATCATGCTGGCGTATATGTTCGGCCCGAAACGCGACGCGCTGCCGCCGCTGGCCGAGCTGGAAACCCTGCGTCCCGAGCAGGCCGTACGCCGCTTGCGCACCGGTGACATGGCCCTGCTGAACGAGCGCTGGACCATGCTGGGCGACAGCGAACACTGGGACCGCGACGCCTGGCCCATGCCCTCGTTTATCCGCCGCAACGAATCCCTGCAGCGCGCCTGGCGCGCCACCTATGCCGACGCCGATCCCGCCAAGCTGGACCGCGAAGAATCCGTGCCCTTCGATACGCCGGGCCTGGAAAGCGATTCGCTGTACGGCTATGGTGCGACGGAATTGTTGATGAGCAAGCTGCTGGTCACGCCGCCGGCAAACTGATCTGGAACGCCAGCCCGCCGCCGCTGCGGTTGCGCACCTGCAGTTCGGCGCCGTGGCGCAGCAGCACGCGGTCAACGATGGCCAGGCCTAACCCGGCGCCGTTGGCCTGGCCGCGCGCCGTGTCGAGGCGCGTAAACGGTTTGAGCATTTGTTCGATCTTTTCCGCCGGCACGCCGGGGCCGTGGTCCTGCACGTCGATGATCACGCGGCGCGAAGCATTGCTGCCCTTGAGCTGGCAGGCGATATCGATTTCGGTGAACTCGCTGCCCTGCGTCTTGCCGTAGCGGCGCGCATTTTCGATCAGGTTGTTCAGCACGCGCCGCAAGTCGGTCGGGTTGCCCATCACGTGGGCGCCGTCGGCGATCGCGGTGGTGAGCTTGACGTCAGGCAGGCGCATCGCTTCGCGCGCCAGATCGCCCAGCAGGCCGCTCATGTCGACGTCGGTAAAGCTCGACGCTTCGGTCGGCTTGGCGTAGTCGAGGAACTGGCCGATGATGTCGTCCATCTGGCCGATATCGGACTGGATCCCTTCGCGCGCTTCGTCGGACAGGTTGGCCATTTCCACTTCCAGTTGCATGCGCGCCAGCGGCGTGCGCAAGTCGTGCGAGATGCCGGCCAGGATCACCGCGCGGTCCGATTCCACCTGCTGCAAGTCGTCGACCATCTGGTTGAAGCTGCGGTTGGCCTCGATGATTTCGATCGGGCCTTTTTCCGGCAGCGGCGCCGGTTGCTTGCCCTGCGCAATCGCGCGCGCGGCCACCGTCAGGCGCGACAGAGGCAAGTTGATCAGGCTGGAAATAATCGCTGCGCCCAGCAGCGAGAGCAGCGACACCAGGCTGGCCCAGCCCAGCCACTGGAAGCCCGTCAGGCCGCGCAGGCGTTCGCGGTCCAGCATCAGCCAGTATTCGTCGTCGTCGATCTTGAAGCTGACCCAGAAGCCGGCCACGCCGTTGACGCGCGCGGAAAAGCGCGTGTCGTGGCCCAGCTTGGCTTTCACCAGCGCCTCGATGTCGGGCATCAGGTAGTTGTCGGGCGGCGGATCGATGCGGTCGTCTTCCTCCAGCGGGAAGATGCGGATGCCTTCATTGCTGACCAGGTCGAACAGCAGCTCGCGGCGCAGCTCGGGCGCCGAGTGCGTCAGCGCCGCATGCGTGATGGTGACCACGGAAATGACCTGGGCGGAAATCTGCTGCGCCTGCGGTTCGCGCTGGATCACGGAAATCATGCCGATCCAGGAGATCATGCTGACGGTGGTCAAGGTGCCAAGCAGCAAAAACGTGCGCCAGAACAGGCCGCTTTTCAGCCGCGCCAGGCTGATATCGGGAACAAGTTTCATCTAGCCTCGCCAGCGATCAGCGCGGCTGTCCGTCCGGAATGAAAACGTAGCCCAGGCCCCACACGGTCTGGATGAAAAGCGGGCTCGACGGATCGGGTTCGATCAGTTTGCGCAGGCGCGAGATCTGCACGTCCAGGCTGCGGTCGAATACCTCGTATTCGCGCCCGCGGGCCAGTTCCATCAGCTTTTCACGCGACAGCGGCTGGCGTGCATGGCGTGCAAACACTTTCAGTACCGAGAATTCGCCGGTCGTCAGTGGCACGGTTTCGCCGCTCTTTTTCAAGGTGCGGGTGCCCAGGTCCAGCACGAAGTCGCCGAACTCGAAGGTTTGCGGCGTTTCCGATGGGGCGCCCGGAATTTCGTCGGGACCCTTGCGGCGCAATACGGCGCCGATGCGCGCCACCAGTTCGCGTGGATTGAATGGTTTCGGCAAGTAATCATCGGCGCCCATTTCCAGGCCGACGATGCGGTCCACGTCTTCGCCCTTGGCTGTCAGCATGATGATCGGCGTCTGGTCGCCGGCGCCGCGCAGGCGGCGGCAGATCGACAGGCCATCTTCGCCAGGCAGCATCAGGTCGAGCACCAGCAGGTCATAGCGTTCGCGCAGCCACAATTTGTTCATCGCGGTGGCGCTCTCGGCCGTGAAGACATTGAAGCCCTGTTCGGTCAGGTAGCGGCGCAGCAGGTCGCGCAAGCGGACATCGTCATCCACCACCATGATTTTCGCCTGGTGGCCATGGATGTTTTGCGTTGTTGTATTGCTGCCGGAAGTGGAGGTTGTGGTCATTTGGGGTGTCGTGTTATCGTCCATTAGTTGCTATAGTAACGCTTGGCGCAGCATGAGCAAGCGGCTGGCGCGACCCATTACATACTGTTACAAACTTTACCCAATTACTCTTACTGCACCGTGTAAAGCATCATACACTGGGGCCACAGTGGAATTCAGCTTTATGTTTATACGGCATTGCGGAAGAGGAACTCAATGAATATCGTCAGCCAAAAAATTCACACCGCTCCCAGCGCATCTTCGTCCGCACCTGCCGTGCATGTGCTGTCTTCGTTCGTCCTGTGCGCCGTACTGGCCTGTGGCGTGGCCCAGGCACAGTCGCAGCAGCCACCGCGCCGTGACGACCAGCAGCAACTGCAATCGCAGCGCTTCGAACAGCCGCAGCGCAGCAATGATAACCGTAACCGCGAACAACGTGACGCACGCAGTTTCGATACGCGCGTGGAAGAGCAGCGCCGTAGTGGCGACGGCGCCGATGCCGCGCGCCGCACCGGCCGCATGACCCCCGATGAACGCCGCGACCTGCGCCGCCAGATCAACGAAGTCGGCCAGGATATCTATTCCAATCCACCGCGCCGCTAAGCCCGGCGGGCGCTGCCTGCGGCCTGCCGCGGCCACGGATTGCGCCTGAATTTTTTTGTGTTTCCCCGCCTCGCCCGGCACGCACGCCGGGCTTCCCCGTGATATTGTTCCAGTGCAACGTGATCAGTTTCGCTATTGGGGGATGCAGTGAGCAATGAAGAGACACCGGTGCCTGGCGCCAACCAGGCTGGCGGCCTTGCGCCAGGCCTGTTGCAGCGCAAGGAAGGCGTGTTTTTTGACCTGTCGCTGACACCGGAACAGCTGCACTCGGCCGTCAACCAGCTATTCCAGTCCGGCATGCTGCTCGTTGGCATCGACTATCCTCTTTTCCTGATGACCTTGTACCACGCACCGGCGCCGCGCATGGCACCCAAGGGGGAAGCCGTGGTGCGTATCGCCGCCAGCGTGGCGCCATTTTCGCCGCTGCGGCGCGAGCTGTACGAACATATCAAGGTCGGCGCCGAGGTGGCCGATTGCTATTTCGAAACCGTGCCGTCGAGCGAGGACAGCCGGGTGCCGGTGGCGCGCGATTTCGACGAGATGGTTGCCGCGCTGTGGGCCAAGGGCGTCTACTACGGCATCGACAGCGGCGTCGTGCGCGCCATGATCGCCTCCGGCAAGGCCGAGCGCATCACCGTGGCGCGCGCCTTGCCGCCCCAGCCGGGGCGCGATGCGCAACTGGTGGAGGTATCGCAAGGCATCCACCGCAACGACGCGCCGCGCGAGCGCTCGAACGGCCGGCTCGACCTGCTCAGTTTCAAGAACCGTTTCCCGCAAGTCAAGAAGCATGCGCGCCTGCTGTACAAGCTGCCGTCCTTCCCCGGCCTGCCCGGCCACGCGCTTGATGGCGCCGTCCTGCCGCCGCCGCCACCGCTGGAAGTCGAGCTGGCCACGGTGGCGGGCGAGGGGACCTTGGTCGAACGCTACAGCGACGGCGAGTTCCTGGTGGCCGCGATGGAAGGCTATCTGAATATCGATGAGCAGGGCAAGATTTCCATCGGTAACAAGATCGTCAGCCGCGAAGGGGTCAGCAGCCGCACCACGGGCAATTTGAAGCTGCGCGCCGCCTACGAAGAGTATGGCGAAGTGCAGGAGCAGCGCCAGCTCGACGGCAGCGACATCACCATCCACGGCCATGTATATGGCCGCCTGCATTCGCAGGGCGGCACCATTTTGCTGCATAGCAACCTGGTCGGCGGCACGGCGGTCAGCGAGCAGGGCGATATCCGCGTCGATGGCGTGGCGTCCGGCGCCGTGATCCAGACGCGCAATGGCGAAGTGCGGCTGCAGCGCGCCGAAAGCTGCGTCATTTCCGGTACCCGCGTGGTGATCGAGCATGCCAGCAATTGCGACATCATCGCCGATGAGGTTGTCATCGAGATGGCGCTTGGCTGCGCGGTGGCGGCGCGCACCATCCACGTCGGCAGCGCCGGGTCGCGCAAGCAGATCGAAATGCGCGCTTTTCCGCTGGTGCCGGACTTGTCCCTGCTGGAACAGAAAATCGCCGACAGCGTCGCCCGCGCGGCGCAGTATGGTCAAATGCAGCGCAAGCGCCAGCAGGAAATCGACGCCATCGCGCAATTGCCCGAAGTGCGCAGCTACCTGACCCTGGCCGGCCAGTTGCGGCGTGGCGAACTGGTGTTGCAGCCAGCCCAGCAGGCGCCATACGACAAACTGGCGGCCCGCATCGCGCCCGTGCTCAAGGAAGTGGCGCGGCTGAGGGTGGAAGTGAAACAGTCGGAAATCCTGCAGGCGCAGATGCTGGCGCTGGCCGACGAAGGCCGCTCGCAGCGCGCCGCGACGGCCGGCCAGTCGCGCTGCGTGCTGGGCCTGGTCGACGGCGACACCATCGTGCGTTCGATGGTGGTGCCGCCCGGACAAGCCAGGGTGTATGACCTGGGGCCGAAGGAAATCAAGGCCCTGCTGCACAGCGCCGTGCCCGTCACGCAGATGGTGTTTGCCGACAGTAGCGGCAGCCTGGACTGGACCTACAGTCCGCCAGCACTCGATACCATTTAATCCGTCACCTTGCCGCGCGACTGCTTGAGGGCGCTGTGCGTGCTCTTGCTGTCCAGGCGCCGCCGCTGCGAGCCGCGCGTGGGCTTGGTGGCGCGCCGCACGGCCGGCAGGAAGGTCACGCTGTCGATGATTTCCTGCAGCCGGCGCAAGGCTTCTTCCTTGTTCTGTTCCTGGCTGCGCGATTGCTGCGCCTTCAACACCAGCACGCCGTCCTTGCTGATGCGGCTGTCGCGCAAGGCCAGCAGACGCTCCTTGTATGCGTCCGGCAGCGACGAGGCGGCGATGGCAAAGCGCAAATGGATGGCGCTTGAGACCTTGTTGACGTTTTGCCCGCCCGGCCCCTGGGCGCGGATGGCGGACAATTCGACTTCGTCGGGATTGATAAGGTGTTGCATGGCCAGCCTGCGGTGGAATAAGGCAGTCATTGTAAACCAGGCAGGGCGGCGGCGATGTGCCGGCGCAAACGATGATGATCTTGCTGGAAGTGTCCTACAAGCAATTTGATGTTCCACAACGCCGGCACAGGCAAGCTGGTTAGCATGAGGTTTCCGAATCTTGAAAGGACGCTCATGCAGCCCACGACGACGCCAGGTACCGCGGAAACGGCGGACTACCTGAGTTTTCGCCTCGGCGGACTCGATTACGGCCTGCCATGCAGCCGCGTGCGCGAATTGCGCCCGTTCAGGGAGCTGGACCGCTTTTCGTCGGACGGCGCGCTGCTGCACGGCGTGGCCGTCTCGCGCGGCATGATCATCCCCATCGTCGACATGCGCGCCGCCTTCGGCACGGCCAGGCAGGCGCCCGATCCGGCGCTCGAGGTGATCATCTTGCAACTGAGCAGCTGCGTGATGGGCATGCTGGTCGACGCCGTGACCGATGTCGTCAGCCTGTCCAGGGATGATATCCATCCGGTGCCGGGCCTCGGCGCGGCGGAAGCGGACTATCTGATCGGCGTGGCTTTGGCGCCGGGGCGGCGGTTGATCCTGATCGACATCGACCGGCTGATGGCGATCCGCACCAGCCAGCCGGTGCGGGCGGCGTAAAAAAAAGACGGCTTGCGCCGTCTTTCATGGGATGCTGTTGATGCTTAGCCCGCCAGCTTTTCCAGCTGATCCTGCAGATCGAGCCATTCCGCTTCCAGCTGCGCCAGGTCCTTGGTGAAGAAGGTCTGGTCGGCCAGCAGTTGCTTCAATTTCGCCTTGTTGGCGGCGTCATAGATGGTCGGCTCGCCCAGCTTGGCGTCGGTTTCCGCCTTTTGCGCATTGCGCTTGGCGATCTGCTCTTCCTGGCGCTTGATCTTGTTTTCGATCGGCTTGCGCAGGGCGGCCGTTTTCTGGCGGTCTTCCGCTTCCTTGCGCTTGTCGCGCACGGGCGCGGCAGGTGCGGCGGCAACTACTGGCGACACCACCGGGAAATCGGTCTTGTTGGCCTTGCCGGCCGCCGGCAGCACATCGGTACCCTTGCCCAGCTTGGTCTTGAACAGCCAGTCCTTGTAATCGTCCAGGTCGCCGTCGAACGGCTGTAGCTTGCCGTCGGCAACGATGATGAATTCGTCGGTGGTGGCGCGCAGCAGGTGGCGATCGTGCGATACCACCACCAGCGTGCCTTCGAACTGGGCCAGCGCTTCGGTCAGCGCTTCGCGTGTTTCCAGGTCCAAATGGTTGGTCGGTTCATCGAGCAGCAGCAAATTCGGCCGTTGCCAGACGATCAGCGCCAGCGCCAGGCGGGCTTTTTCGCCGCCCGAGAACGGCGCGATCGAGGCGGTGACCATATTGCCGGGGAAATTGAAGCCGCCGAGGAAGTTCCGCAGTTCCTGCTCGCGCGTGGTCGGCGCGATCTTCGACAAGTGCCACAGTGGCGATTCGTCATGGCGCAGCATTTCCACCTGGTGCTGGGCGAAGTAGCCGATGTTCAGGCCCTTGCCCATGGTGGCGTCTCCCGTCAACGGCGTCAGCTCGCCGGCGATGGTCTTGATCAGGGTCGATTTGCCGGCGCCGTTCTGGCCCAGCAAGCCGATGCGCTGGCCGATCTGCAGCGAAAACTTGATGCCATTGACGATGGTTTTATGCGTGATGTCGCCGGTCGCTTCATCTTCGATCTTGTAGCCCGCATCGACGTCTTCCATCACCAGCAGCGGATTCGGCGCGGAGAGCGGCTCGCGGAATTCGAACGAGAACTCGGCGGCGGCGCGCAATGGCGCCAGCTCTTCCATCTTGGCCAGCGCCTTCATGCGGCTCTGCGCCTGGCGAGCCTTGGAGGCTTGCGCCTTGAAGCGGTTCACGAACGACTCCAGGTGGGCGCGTTTGCGCTGCTGCTTTTCCAGCGCGCCGGCGGCCAGGATCATTTGCGCCGCGCGCTGGCGCTCGAAGCTCGAATAGTTGCCCGAATAGCGTTTCAGCTTGCGTTCGTCGATATGCACCACCACGTTCACCACTTCGTCGAGGAAGTCGCGATCGTGGGAGATGATCAGCAGGGTGCCGGCATAGCGTTTCAGCCAGTCTTCCAGCCAGATGATGGCGTCCAGATCCAGGTGATTGGTCGGTTCATCGAGCAGCAGCAGGTCGGACGGGCACATCAGCGCTTGCGCCAGGTTCAACCGCATGCGCCAGCCACCCGAGAAGCTGGCCACCGGCTGCTGCATCTGGTCCAGGGTAAAGCCCAGGCCCAGCAGCAATTGCTCGCCGCGCGACTGCACCGTATAGGCGTCGGCGTCGGCCAGTGCGCTGTACATATTGCCGATGGCGATGCCGTTCTCGGTGGTTTCCGGTTGGGATTCCAGGTACGCCAGTTCCGCTTCCAGTTTGCGCAAGGTGGCGTCGCCGTCGATCGCGTAATCGAGCGCGGCGCGGTCCAGCGGCGGGGTTTCCTGCGCCACGTAAGCCACGCGCCATTTGGCCGGGAAATCGATTTCGCCCTGGTCAGGGTGCAGCTCGCCGCGCATCATCGCGAACAGGCTCGATTTGCCCGCGCCATTGGCGCCGATCAGGCCGATCTTGTCGCCCGGGTTGAGGGTGACGTCGACTTGTTCGAGCAACGGTTTGATGCCGCGCATCAGGCTTACTTGTAGGAAACGTATCATTTTTTTCTTTGTGATTTAACCCAAGGGCGCACACCTGGGGTCGGACCCTGAGGGTCCGACCCCGGCCTTTGCTGGTGGGTTGAGTAGGTAATGCGTTAGTCAATCAAACCAGTTTCAATTGCTCAGCCGTCAGCAAAAACACCATGTCGTCGCCGGCACTCGTCGTCAGCCAGGTCAGGCCCAGTTCACCGAAGGCCGCTTCCGCGTATTCGCGCTCATTGCCGATCTCGATCATCAGAATGCCGTCGTCGGTCAGGCGCTCGGCCGCGCCGGCGATAATCTTGCGCACCAGGTCCATGCCGTCGCTGCCGCCATCCAGGGCGATCTGCGGCTCGGCCAGGTATTCCTGTGGCAGGCTGCGCATCGATTGCGAATTGACGTAAGGCGGGTTGCTGACGATCAGGTTGTATTTCTTGACTGGCACGTTGGCGTACAGGTCGGACTCGATCAGGTTGATGCGCGAGGCCAGTTTGTACGTGTCGACGTTGCGCTTGGCCACCGCCAGCGCGTCGGCCGAAATATCGACTGCATCGACCGTGGCGCTCGGGAAGGCGTCGGCCATCATGATCGACAGGCAACCGGAGCCGGTGCACAGTTCGAGGATGTTCTCCACCGATTCCGGTTCCGGCACCCATGGCGAAAAGTAGTCGGGGATCAGTTCGGCGATAAACGAACGCGGCACGATCACGCGCTCGTCGACATAGAAGTTATACGTGCCCAGCCACGCTTCGCGCGTGATGTAGGCGGCGGGCACGCGGTCGATGCTGCGGCGGTCGATCACGTTCATCACGGCGGCCACTTCCGATTGCAGCAGCTTGGCGTCCAGGAACGGTTCAAGCTTGTCGAGCGGCAGTTTCAGCGTGTGCAGGATCAGATAGGCCGCCTCGTCGAACGCCTCGGCGCTGCCATGACCGAAAAACAGCTTGGCGGTATTGAAACGGGTGGTGGCGTAGCGCAGCAGGTCGCGTGGCGTGGTAAACGGATTCGGGGTCATGGCATTCTCGAAAAGACGGTGTTCTGGCCCGCCTTGACGGGCCTCGGTAGTGAGTCAGGCGGGCAGCAAATGCTCCAGCGTGCGCCGGTAAATATTCTTCAGCGGATCGATGTGGCGCAGTTCGATGTGCTCGTCGATCTTGTGGATACTTGCATTGGGCGGCCCGAATTCTATCACTTGGGGGCAGATCTGCGCGATAAACCGGCCATCCGAGGTGCCGCCAGTGGTCGACAGTTCGGTGCTGATGCCGGTTTCTTCGAGGATCGCCTTTGACAAGGCATCGCTCAAGGTGCCGCGCGGCGTGAGGAAGGGCAGGCCGCTCAGGGTCCAGTCGATATGGTACTGAAAATCATGCTTGTCGAGGATGGCATGCACGCGCTGCCGCAAACCGTCGGCGGTGCTGGCGGTGGAAAAGCGGAAATTGAAGTCGATCACCATCGCGCCCGGAATCACATTGTTGGCGCCGGTGCCGGCATTGATGTTGGACATCTGCCACGAGGTGGGCAGGTAATACTCGTTGCCGTCGTCCCAGCGTTCGGCCACCAGGTCGGCGATCGCCTGCGCCGCCACGTGGATCGGGTTTTTCGCCAGTTGCGGGTAGGCGATATGGCCTTGCACACCCTTGACCGTCAGGCGGCCCGACAGCGAGCCGCGGCGGCCGTTCTTGATCATGTCGCCCAGCTGCGCGCTCGAGGTCGGTTCGCCCACCAGGCAATAATCGATCGTTTCGCCGCGCGCCTTCAATTGTTCGCAGACGATGACGGTGCCGTCCGTGGCCGGCCCTTCCTCGTCACTGGTGATCAAAAAGGCGATCGAGCCGGCATGGTCCGGCGTGGCGGCGATAAATTCCTCGCAGGCAACCACCATGGCCGCGATCGAGGTCTTCATGTCGGCCGCGCCGCGGCCATACAGCTTGCCGTCGCGATGAGTGGGAATGAAGGGCGCCGACGCCCACTGCTCGGCCGGGCCGGTCGGCACCACGTCGGTATGGCCGGCAAACACGAACACGGGCGAGGCCGTGCCGCGCCGCGCCCACAGGTTCGTCACCTCGTTCGAGATAATCGTTTCGCACACGAAGCCGAGCGGCGTGAGCAGGTCGATCAGGTGCTGCTGGCAGCCCTTGTCGTCAGGCGTGACCGACGACAGGGCGATCAGTTTTTCGGTCAGGGCGAGGGTTGTCGAGGCGGTCATGGCTCAGGCGGCAAAAAGAGTGGTGTACTGGGCATCGGAAAACGCCACGCTGAACTGGCCGTCGCGGTCCAGCACGGGGCGCTTGATGATGGACGGGTTTTCCAGCATCAGCTCAAGCGCACTGGCGGCGTCGACAATGCTCGCCTTGCGCTCGTCGGAAAGAGCGCGCCAGGTCGTGCCCTTCTTGTTGACCAGCACATCCCACGGCAATTGCGTCAGCCACTGCTCGACGGTGGCCCGTTCCAGGCCTTGCTTCTTGAAGTCGTGAAAGGTAAAGGCGTGCTGATGGCTATCGAGCCAGGTACGGGCTTTTTTGACGGTATCGCAGTTGGGGATGCCGTAGAGTGTGATGGTCATAGTGGGTCGGGCCAGGGGATGGACTGCGGATTGCTTGATCGCGATGCTTGCGCTTATGCAAGTTCGCGCGGTTGGCCGTCATTATACAGTCGTTGCGCGGCGATGCGGCGCTGCAACACGGTCCGCTGGCCGGTCAGGGAAAGGCGCAGCCGATACCGAGCAAGGTGGCGGCGTCGCCAAAGCCGGCATGTGTCGTCAGGGGCGTGGCCGATGCCATGCTCAGCTTGTGCGCGCAGCGGTCAAACAACACCAGTGCCTTTTCGTCGTTCTTGTGGCGCGACATGTACAGCAGGCCATCGACCTTGTCCGGGTGCGCATGGATGGCGGTCGACCAGGCTTTGGTGATGCGGTATGAGGATGTGCCGCTCAGTTCCGCATGGCCACCGAGTTGCCTCAGGGCCGTACCGGTCAGGTCGGCGATCAGCAAGACGTGGCCGGAGACCCGGTATAGCGTGGCGGGATCGTAGCGGCAGATAGTCAGCGCGGCTGGCAACTGCGGCATGCGTGGCAGGCGCAGGGTTGCCATTGGGGCGGCTCGGCTTTACTCGTCAGCGTAGGCGAGTGCCGCCGCCATCACCGCATCCACTTTACCCTTGGCAAGAGCGTCGAGTGGGGATTTCCCGCCCAGCGACAGGCGTTGCACGGTAAAAAAATCCCATTTTGCGGCCCCTGGCAAGCTGCCCAGGGCCTTGCTGACTTTTTCCAGCACCTGGCGGTCGTGGCGGGGATCGGCGAAAAAGGCGGGGTAGGCGTATTCACCGGACGGACCGCGCAAGGCAAACAGCCGCCTGGCCTTGAGGGCCGCGCTCAAGGCCTGGGGCGTCACTTGCAGTTTTTCACGCAACAAGGCGCCTGACAGCAGTTTTTTTGTCGCAACATCCAACTGGCGCTGCTGCCGTTCCTGTTCCGCCATGTCCGCCATAAATTGTTGCGTTGACACTTGATGCTGTACGGAAGGGGCAGCCAACTCCTGTTCCGCCACTCTATCGAGATCGCGCCGCATATACGCAATCAGTGCGGGCCTGTCGTCTTGCGCTACGGCATTGAGGAGGAAGGCATACGCTTCCTGGAAGGTTTCTTGCGCAATATTCATGGGCAAGGCTTCTGCATCCGGCGCGGCATACGATTGCAAGACCTCGGCCAGTTGCGCGGCGGATGCGCCATGGTTGGCGCTGGTGTCATCGGTAGCCAGCGGTTCGCCGCCAGCCTCCGGCTTGCGATGGGATTGATAAGTAACCATGATCCATCCTTGAAAGGTCAGATTTCACTATAGCCACCAAATCAAATAAATCAAACAATTCAAGCAAATTAGCCGCAGCCCTTTGATTTATCGCATCTTACACGGGCCGCGATATCATTTTGTCTACTTCCCGTACCGAAAAATCCAGTCCCAGCCGCAAGGCCAAGGCACGCATGGCGCCGCTCTCCTGCAGCTGCAGCGCCAGCGCGATATGGCCGTCCGGACGCACCAGGTAAGCACAGTCGCGGCCCAGGCCGGCCTGCCTGGCGGCCGCATTGAAGGTGTAGCAGTGTACGGGCAGTTTCAGGATGCGCGCTTCGTGCAGCAGCTCGGGCGCCGGCTCGCCGTAGATATGCAGCTGCCAGTCCATGCTGCGCAGGGCGATGAAATTGTCTTGCATGCCGTCAGATAGCCATGGCAGGCGGTCGCCGCCGCGCAGGTGCTCGGCGTGGCCGCCGGACAGGGCGCTGTCTTCATAGCGGACCTGGATTTGCGATACCGTCTTGAACAGCAGGCGGCGCGCGCGCTGGAAGCCGGACAGATAGGGCAGGGCATGCGGCACCAGCCAGCGGCGCAGCAGGCGCCCGGCCGCGCCTTGCGCGACAATGGCGCGGAACGCGCGGTCGGTGGTGGTCACCAGGCTGCGGGCAAAGCCGATGCGCTCGCTTTCGTAAGTATCAAGCAGGGCGTCGCCGGCCTGGCCATGCAGTTTTTTCGCCAGCTTCCAGGCCAGGTTGACGGCGTCGCCGAGGCCGGTATTCATGCCCTGGCCGCCGACCGGACTATGCACGTGGGCCGCATCGCCGAGCAAAAAGCAGCGGCGCCGGCGAAACTGTGCGGCAACGCGGTGGTGCACGCGGTAGGTGGAAAACCAGTTGACGAGGTTCACCCGGATGTTCAGCAAGTTTTCGACCTCGCCGCGCACGTCGTCAAACACCGGCGCGGGCGCGCCGTCCGGGCGGTCGGGCAGGATGCCGATCAGGCGCTGCATGCCGCTGGTGCGCACCGGCAGCATCAGCGCAAAGGCGTTGGCGCCCAGGTGCGCATGCAGGTCGATATTGCCGCCCGCCACCTCGGCGTCGGCCACGTAATAGCGGTGGTCATAGGTGCCGCCGGAAAACGCGATGCCGGCGACGTCACGCACGGTGCTGCGGGCGCCGTCGCAGCCGCACAGGTAGTCGAACACGCCATGCTGGGGTTGTCCGTTTTTGGTGAGCGTCGCCTGCACTTCGCTGTCGACCTGCACCCAGCTGTCGAGCGTGGTATTCCATTCGACTTCGACATGGGCCCGCGCCAGCTTGCCGATCAAAAACAATTCATGTTCATCTTGCGGCAGGCTCAGCACGAACGGGTAGGGGCTGAGCCCCGCGCCGATCTCCCCCAGCGGCAGGCTGGCCAGCTGCCTGCCTTCCTCGTGGATATGCATGGCCCCGATTTTAATGCCCAGTTGCACCAGCTCATCGGCAAAGCCCATCTGCTGGTAAAACTCCAGGGTGCGCGCATGCACGGCCATGGCCCGCGAAGCTTCGCCCGGGCCACTGTTTTTATCGATGATGCGAAACGCCACGCCATGGCGGGCCAGCCGCAAGGCAAGCATGAGGCCGGTCGGGCCGGCGCCGACGATCAGAACCTGGGAGGTGTTCATCCATCCAGTATAGGACAGGTTTGCGACGGCAGAGAGAAAACGCGCCGCAAAATGAAAATGTCCCGCACGGGGCGGGACATTCGGGCCGGCTCAAGCGCCTTGCGGCGCCGTTATCAGATACCGCGCAGCAACTCGTTGATGCCCGTTTTTGCACGGGTTTTGGCATCGACGCGCTTGACGATCACGGCGCAGTACAGCGAGTACTTGCCGTCTTCCGAAGGCAGGTTGCCCGAGACCACGACGGAACCGGCCGGCACGCGGCCGTAGGTCACTTCGCCGGTGGCGCGGTCGTAGATCTTGGTCGACTGGCCGATATACACGCCCATCGAGATGACCGAGTTTTCTTCGACGATCACGCCTTCGACGATTTCCGAACGGGCGCCGATAAAGCAGTTGTCTTCGATGATGGTCGGGTTCGCCTGCATCGGTTCCAGCACGCCGCCGATGCCGACGCCGCCGGACAGGTGGACGTTCTTGCCGATCTGCGCGCAGGAGCCGACGGTGGCCCAGGTGTCGACCATGGCGCCTTCATCGACGTAGGCGCCGATGTTGACGTAGGACGGCATCAGCACCACGTTCCTGGCGATGAAGGAGCCGCGGCGGGCAACAGCCGGTGGCACCACGCGGAAGCCGCCCTTGGCGAAGTCTTCGGCGGTGTAGTTGGCGAACTTGGTCGGGACCTTGTCGTAGAACTGCATGGTGCCGTCCGATGGCAGCACGACGTTGTCTTCCAGGCGGAACGACAGCAGCACGGCTTTCTTGACCCACTGGTTGACGACCCAGTCGCCGGTGGTTTTTTCGGCCACGCGGATGCTGCCGTTGTCCAGGCCATTGATGACGTGGCCGACGGCGTCGCGCAGTTCGGCGGCGCCGTTGCGTGGATTGATCTCGGCACGGTTTTCCCAGGCCTGGTCGATGATGTTTTGCAGTTGTTGGCTCATGATGATGTCTTGTCTAGTTGGTTGTTGCGGATGCGGAAAGCTGCTGGCAGAATTTTACTATGCGCCGGGCCGCTTCCAGCCCTTCGGCGGTTTCGGCCACCAGGGCCATGCGAATGCGGTTGCGGCCCGGATTGATGCCGTGCGCGTCGCGCGCGAGGTAACTGCCAGGCAATACCGTCACATTATATTCGGCGTACAGGCGCTGTGCGAACTCGGTGTCGCTCAGGCCGGTACGGCTGACGTCGGCCCACAAATAAAAGCCGGCGTCGGGCAGCTGCACGTCCATCACCGTCTGCAGCAGCGGGGTGATGGCGTCAAACTTGGCGCGGTACTTTGCGCGATTTTCCTCGACATGGGTTTCGTCGTTCCAGGCCGCGATGGAGGCCGCCTGCACGGAAGGGCTCATGGCGCCGCCGTGGTAGGTTCGGTAAAGCAGGAATTTTTTCAGGACTTCAGCGTCGCCGGCGACAAAACCCGAGCGCATGCCGGGCACGTTGGAGCGCTTCGACAGGCTGGAAAACACCACCAGCCGCGCATAGGGGCGCTCCACGGTGGACAGGCCCAGCATGTGCGCCGCCTGCAGCGCGCCCAGCGGCGCCGTGTCGCCATGGTAGATCTCGGAATAGCATTCGTCGGCGGCGATCACGAAGTCGTAGCGCTCGGACAGGGCGAACAGATGTTCCCAGTCGGTCAGGGTGAGCACGGCGCCGGTCGGGTTGCCCGGCGAACACAGGAACAGCAGCTTGACTTTTTCCCAGACGGACGCGGGCACGCTGTCGTAGTCGCAGCCGAAGTTGCGCGCCGGATCTGAATTGACGAAATACGGCTCGGCGCCGGCCAGGTAGGCCGCGCCTTCGTAGATCTGGTAGAACGGGTTCGGGCTGATCACCAGCGAGCCGGCGCTTGGATCGATCACGGTCTGCGCCAGCGCGAACAGCGCTTCGCGCGAGCCGTTGACGGGCAGGATCTGCGTGGCCGGGTTCAGCGCGGGAATGTCGTAGCGGCGCGCAAGCCAGCCGGCAATCGCGCCGCGCAACGCTTCCGAGCCGATGGTGGTCGGGTAGCTGGCCAGGCCCGCGATATTGTCGACCAGCGCCTGCTCGATAAAGCTTGGGGTCGGATGCTTCGGTTCGCCCATGCCCAGGCTGATGGGCGCGTAATCTGGGTTGACAGCAACGCCGGCAAACAGCTGGCGCAGCTTTTCAAAGGGATATGGTTGCAGTTTGGCAAGAAGTGGATTCACGGAGCGGACCAGGACAAGAGTGGGGATAATGTAGACAGCTTGCTCTCTGCAAAAATGACAGCGATCAAGCATTCCATTATAGCCGCCCTGACTGCTGTGCATGCCGGGCGCTGGCGCGGCAGGGTAAAATACGCGCCATGTCTACCATACTTGCCCTTGAAACCTCTTCCGAACTCGCATCATGCGCCTTGCTGAGCGGCGATGTCGTCCTGTCCCGCTCGTCGTCGGGCGTGCGTACCCACTCTCAATCCATCCTGCCGATGGTGCAGGAATTGCTGGCCGAAGCCGGCGTCACCTTGGCCGAGTGCGACGCCATCGCCTACGGCTCCGGCCCCGGCTCGTTTACGGGTGTGCGCACGGCCTGCGGCATTGCCCAGGGCCTCGCTTTCGGCGCCAAGTTGCCGGTGGTGCCCGTCGTTACCCTCGACGCGATGGCATTGGCCTGCCAGCAAGCGCATGGAGCGCAGCAAGTATTGACCGTGCTCGACGCCCGCATGGGTGAGGTGTACTGGGCGCAATATGACCTGTCCGATGGCGTGAAAACGGTGGTGCCGCCCGTCCTGAGCGCGCCAGGCGGCGTGGCGCCGCAAGGCGATGTAACGGCTTGCGGCAATGGTTTTGGCGCTTATGCCGAGGCGCTGGCCGCCTTGCCTTGCGCCTTGGGCGCCGATGCCGCCATCATGCCGCACGCGGTGCAAATCGCCCAGCTGGCGCGCATCGCCTTTGCCGCTGGTAACGTTGTGACCGCCGCCGAGGCGCAGCCGCTGTATCTGCGCAACAAGATCGCCTATACCAGCGCCGAGCGGCTGGTGATGCAACAAGAGAAAGCGGCCGCGGAGGCGGCGCCATGATGCAGGGCGGCCAGCGCGATCTGTTGCGCCTCGATTACCGGCCGATGCTGGCAAGCGACCTGATTGAAGTGGCGGCGCTGGAGCAGCGCGTCTACCCGCACCCGTGGACGCATGGAAATTTCGTCGATTCGCTCGACAGCGCTTACCCGGCCTGGGTGCTGCGCGACCCGGACGGCGTCTTGCTCGGCTATTTCCTGCTGATGCTGGTGGTCGACGAAGCGCACCTGCTGAACGTGGCTGTCGAGGGCGCCATCCAGGGCCAGGGCCTGGGCCGCTTCCTGCTGGACCAGGCGTGCCACTGCGCGCGCCAGCATGGCATGGCCTCGATGCTGCTGGAGGTGCGCCCGTCGAACACGCGCGCGCTCGATATTTACCAGCGCTATGGTTTTGAACAGATCGGCCGGCGCAAGGGATATTATCCTGCCAGCAATGGACAACGTGAGGACGCCATCGTCATGCGCCATACCTTATGAACCGCAGCGCCGTATTTCTCGATGAAATGGGCGTCGGCCCGCTATGGCGCTTGCGCCAGGAAGTGGCGCCGGCCGTGGCCGCAGAAATAGTGATGGAAGCGCCGGTGACGGTGGCGCTTGCAGAGCCGGAACCCGAACCGGTGGCCGCGATGGCGCCGCCAGTGGTGCTCGCCGAACCCGCGCCCGCGCCTGTCGTCGCGCCTGCACCTGTCGCCGTGGCCGAAGACAGCTCCACCGCCTGGTTCGACGATGCGCCGGCGCCGCCGCCGGCCAGACAGGTCACCGATGTCGAGATTGCCGCCATGGACTGGGAAGGCTTGAGTGCGGCTGTCGCCAAATGTGCGCGCTGCGACTTGTGCAAGACGCGCAAGGGCGTGGTGATGGGACGCGGTGACCGCCAGGCCGAATGGCTGATGGTTGCCAGCAGTCCGTCGCGCGGCGAAGAGCGCGAAGGGCGCGCGCTGGGCGGCGAGCAGGAACTATTGCTGGACAATATGCTGAAAGCCATGACGCTTGATGCCAACAACAATGTGTATATCACGCATCTGCTGAAATGCCGTCCGCTCGACGACAGCGGCCAGGAGCGCATGCCGACCGACGCCGAGTCTGCCGCTTGCCGGCCGTATTTCGAGCGCGAGCTGGCGCTGCTGCAGCCGCGCACCATCGTCACGTTGGGACAGATGGCCGCCGCCGGCATCATCGCTGGCGAAAAACCGGTGCGCGGCAAGGTGCGCCAGCTGGGCAACGCCGCCGTGGTGGCCACCTTCCACCCCGACCTGCTGCTGCAGGACGAGACCGGCAAGGCCAAGGCGCGCGCCTGGGCCGACCTGTGCCTGGCCACCGGCACGCATGCCGTACGCGGCTGACAGTTACCAGCAGCGCTTCGAGCGCCGCTGGGGCCACCTGACCCTGCCGCATGTGCGTGCGCTGGCCTGGCTGCTGGAAGCACCCGACCTGCTCGATGCTGGCAGTTCTCACTGGCACGGCCAGATCGCCAGCCTGGGCCCGGTCACCAGCGATGTCGCCGCCTGGCTGAACGCGCTGCAAATGGACCCGGCGCCGCTCGATGCCGCGTTGGGCACGAAATTCTATTCCCGCCTGGGCCTGTACGCCGAAAAGCTGCTGGCCTTTTATTTTGAACAGCATGGCCTGCTGCACGCCCACGGCTTGCAGGTGCAGGTCAACCGCAACGAGACAGTGGGCGAGTTCGACTTCCTGCTCAAGCGCGGTGACAAGCTGGTGCATTGGGAATTTGCCACCAAGTTTTATTTGCTGGAGGGCGCGCCCGATGCCGGCGTGTTCCACCACCTGATCGGCCCCAACCTGGCCGATACGCTGGGCCTGAAAATGCGCAAGATTCTCGACAAGCAACTGGCCTTGTCGCGCCATCCCGCCGCCGTGACTTTGCTGGCGCAGCCGGTGCAGGCGGCGCAGGCGCTGGTCAAGGGCTGGCTGTTTTACCAGCATGGCGAAGTGCGGCAGATGGATGGTATGTGCCCGGATCACAACCATGGCTTCTGGTGTACGGCAGGAGAAGTTTCAGCGCAGCGTTACGTAATCCTGCCAAAACTGCAGTGGCTGGCGCCGTATAAAGGGATAGCAGCGGACGTGATGGATGCGGCCGGCCTGCAGGCCAGGCTGGCCGATGCCATGCAGCCGGTGCTGGTCGCTGTGGTTGAGCACAGGGACGGCTGGGAAGTGGAGGCGACGCGTGGTTTTGTCGTGCCCGATGACTGGCAAAGCCAGGCGGCGCAGCGGCGGCGGCTGGGAACGCTGCCGCCCTGAGCTGACCAGTTAGTGCTTCTGCTCGCCAATCAGCGACAGATTGTCATGCTCGGCCTGGTTCAGCTTGTGTTTGCGCATGATCATGAACATGGTGCCGGCCACAAACAGGCCGAACACGGTGATGATGATGTTCAGCGGCAGGTGCAAGCGGATCATGATGGAATACACGGCCAGCATGGTGAGTATCGACAGGTTTTCATTGAAGTTCTGCACCGCGATCGAGTGACCCGCACTCATCAGCACGTGGCCGCGGTGCTGCAGCAGCGCATTCATCGGCACCACGAAAAAGCCCGACAGCGCACCGATCAGCACCAGCAGCGGGTAGGCGATCCAGACCGAATGCACTTGCGTCATCATCATCACGATTACGCCCATGGCGATGCCCAGCGGAATCACGGTCAGCGATTTGCGCAGTGGAATGAAGCGCGCTGACAGGATGGCGCCGGCGGCCACGCCGATGGCGACCACGCCCACCAGGCTGGTCGCCTTGTCGAATGGCATGTTCAGCGACTGCTTGGCCCACTCCAGCACGATCAGCTGCAAGGTGGCGCCGGCGCCCCAGAACAGGGTGGTCACAGCCAGGGTGATCTGGCCCAGCTTGTCTTTCCACAGGATGGAATAGCAATTGGCAAAATCGCTGATCAGTTTGACAGGATTGCGTTCCTGGTGGGCGTACTTGCAGCCGGTGTCCGGGATTTTCAGGTTGGCCAGGGTGGCCAGGATATAGATGCCGACCACCACGCACAGCGCCGCTTCGCTCTTGTTGGAAATGCCCGTGTCGATCAGCGGGAAGTCGAACGACAGCAGCATGTCGGACACATGGCCGCTGACGAGGGCGCCGCCCATCACGGTGCCGAGAATGATGGAGGTGACGGTGAGCCCCTCGATCCAGCCATTGGCCGCCACCAGCTTTTCCGGCGGCAGCAATTCGGTCAGGATGCCGTACTTGGCCGGCGAATATACTGCCGCGCCAAAACCGACCACGGCATACGCCAGCAGCGGGTGGACGTGGAAGAAGACGAGGGCGCAGCCGACGATCTTGACCATGTTGGCGATGAACATGACCTTGCCTTTTGGCAGGGAATCGGCGAAGGCGCCGACAAAGGCGGCCAGCAATACATAGAACAGCACGAAAGATAATTTCAGCAGCGGCGTGATCCACGCCGGGGAATTCATGGACACCAATAAATCGACGGCGACAAAAAAGAGGGCGTTATCTGCCAGCGAGGAAAAGAACTGCGCCGCCATGATGGTATAAAAACCACGATTCATTCTGGATTGCCTGAAATCATATCTGGCTTGCTTTATACCACGAAAAAACGGCAACCCCCAAGTTTGGACGGGTCCGTTTTACCGGAATTGCTTAAGTCTCAATTAAATCCTTTGCCATGGCAAAAATGTTTATATTCATGAACATTTTATAAATGGTGGCTGGCTGCAAGAAGTCATCCGGCCGCGCGCGTGGCGCCGAGCATCAGGTGACGCCATCGCCACGATTGTATATACTGTATATATAACCAGTTATTTTAAAGCGGACTCTCCCATGGCCAAAGCCAAGACCAATTACACCTGCAGCGATTGCGGCGCCATCAGCAATAAATGGATGGGGCAGTGCACCTCCTGCAATCAATGGAACACCATGGTGGAAACGGTGGCCGATGCGGCGCCCGGCAATAACCGCTATTCGAATCCGCAGCATATGTCGCTGGCGCAAACGGCGCCGGTGCTGTCGCTCGACGATATCGACGCCATCGACGTGCCCCGTTTCGGCACCGGCATTGAAGAATTCGACCGCGTGCTCGGTGGCGGCATGGTGGCCGGCGGCGTGGTGCTGATCGGCGGCGACCCCGGCATCGGCAAGTCGACCCTGCTGTTGCAGGCGCTGGCCAATATGTCGCACCACAAGCGCGTGCTGTATGTCAGCGGCGAGGAGTCGGGCGCGCAGATCGCCTTGCGCGCCAAGCGCCTGGTGATCGACGCCAAGGAACTCAAATTGCAGGCCGAGATCCAGCTGGAAAAAATCCTGTCCACCCTGAACGACCTGAAGCCCGAAGTGGTGGTGATCGACTCGATCCAGACCGTGTACTCCGATGCGCTCAGCTCGGCGCCCGGTTCGGTGGCGCAGGTGCGCGAATGCGCGGCCCAACTGACGCGCGCGGCCAAGCAGACCGGCGTGACCATCATCCTGGTCGGCCACGTGACCAAAGAAGGCGCACTGGCCGGCCCCCGCGTGCTGGAGCATATCGTCGACACCGTGCTGTATTTCGAAGGTGATGCCCATTCCAGTTTCCGCCTGGTGCGCGCCATCAAGAACCGTTTCGGCGCCGTCAATGAGCTGGGCGTGTTTGCCATGACCGAGAAAGGCTTGAAGGGCGTGTCGAATCCCTCGGCCTTGTTCCTGTCGCAGCACGACAACCAGGTGCCGGGCTCGTGCGTGATGGTGACGCAGGAGGGCACGCGCCCCTTGCTGGTGGAAATCCAGGCGCTGGTCGATACCAGCCATCTGCCGAACGCGCGCCGCCTGTCCGTCGGGCTGGAACAAAACCGCCTGGCCATGCTGCTGGCCGTGGCGCACCGCCATGCGGGCATCGCCGCGTTTGACCAGGATGTCTTCATCAACGCGGTCGGTGGCGTGAAGATCACGGAACCGGCGGCCGACCTGGCGGTCTTGCTGGCGATCAATTCATCGATGCGCAACAAGCCCTTGCCGCGCGGCCTGGTGGTGTTTGGCGAAGTGGGGCTGGCCGGTGAAATCCGCCCGGCGCCGCGTGGCCAGGAACGCTTGCGCGAAGCGGCCAAGCTGGGCTTTACCCTGGCCATGATTCCGAAATCGAATTTGCCCAAGCAGGCGATCGAGGGTATCAAGGTGATTGCCGTCGAGCGCATCGACGAGGCGTTCAACAAGCTGCGCGATCACGAATAAAGCGTGGCGTGGCTAAACTGATAATTTTATGCTGGGCTAAACGAAATTTCTATTTGGAACTATAATATTCGCCCTATCGAGACGCGCCATCATGGCCCGTTGAATGAACTTCTTGAAGAGCGTATACAGTGTCAGTAGAACAAAGGCAAAGCGCGCGCAAGATCTTGCGCGCCAAGGCAATGTTAATCATGGATGGCGCCGGCCCGGTGGCGGCGCGCACCATCGATGTGGGGCCGGGCGGCATGTCGGTCGTGGTGGCCGAGCCGGTGCAGGCCGGCAAGCAGGGCAAGGTGCTGTTCGAGCTGTTTTTTGATGGCAAGGCCAACATCATCGAAGCGCAGGTTGCCGTCTCGCACTGCATCTTCAGCAGCGCCGGCTTCAAGGTGGGCTTGAGTTTCATGCGGCTCGACATGGCCGTGACCAGCGCCATCTCCAAGTTCATGCGTTAAAATACGTGCAGTGCGGCAAAAACGGCTCTGTTCGCTGTTTTAATATTCCGTTAATGCTGCATAATGAGCAATCAGAAGACGGGATGCCGCCGCACCTTGCGCGCCGTGCCTGGTCTCTGGCCTGGCGCGCGGTCAGTACCGTGTGTTGTGCATCACATCAGACGGGACGACCATCATGTTTAATTCGACCATTACCAGCAAGGCCTATACCAATACGGCCACCCAGACGGCACCCTCGGCCGAAGTGTATGCCAAGGTCGAGAAGCAGATGCTGTCGCAAAACACGGGCGTCACCAAACTCAATAACAACCTGACGCGCGACCAGACCAAGTTGTCGGCGCTGGGCCAGCTGCAATCGGCGCTGGCCAAGTTCCAGGGCGTGGCGCAGAACATGGCCGGCAGCGGCCTGGCGACCTCGGCCACGTCGAGCACGGCGGGCGTGGTCGGCGCCACCACCAATGACAAGGCGGTCAACGGTACTTATGCCATCGATGTGAAGCAACTGGCGCAGGGCCAGACCCTGGCCACTGCCGCGCAAAAGGCGTCGAACACGGCCATCGGCACGGGCGCCACGGCGCAGATCAAGATCGAACTGGGCAGTGTTGACGGCAAGCAGTTTTCCGCCGGTGACGGCAAGGCCATCACGTTGACCATCGACAGCAGCAACAATACCCTGGAAGGCATCGCCGCCGCGCTGAAAAAAGCCGGCGTCGACGCCAGCGTGATCAAGGGCGAAGACGGTTATACCCTGACCATGAACGGCAAGAGCGGTGCCGACAACAGCATGCGCATCAGCGTGACGGGCGACGCGGCCATCAGCAACCTGCTCACCTATTCGCCCAGCGCCAGCAAGGGCATGCAGCAAACCACGGCCGCGCAGGACGCGCTGGCCACCGTGGCCGGCAAGGAAGTCAAAAGCGCCAGCAATACCCTGACCACGGCCATCGACGGCGTGACGGTCGAGCTGAAAGCCAAGGGCGAGACCAATCTGGTGGTGGCCAAGGACAGCAGCCAGATCGCCAGCAATGTCGCCAGCTTCGTGAAAGCCTATAACGAACTCAATACCAAGATGCAAAGCCTGCAAGAAGGCGACCTGAAATACGATACGGCGCTGAAACAGGTCAGCACGCAAATGTCGCAGGTGCTGCGCACGGCCAGCAACGGCGTGCCGGTATCGGTGCTGGCCAGCGCCGGCGTCACCCTGGGCAAGAGCGGCGAACTGGTGCTGGACGAAAAGAAACTCAAGTCCGCCATCGACGCCGACCCCGACGCCGTCAGCAAGCTGTTTACCAATAACGGCAAGGGCGTGGCCGACCAGTTCGGCAGCAAGATCGGCGAACTGACGGGTACCAGCAGTCTGATCACCAAGGAAGTGCAAACCGTCGGCAAGGAAATCACCACCCTCAATACCAAGAAGGCCGAGCTGGCCAAGGCCTTGACGGCGCAGGCCGAAGCGCTGGTGAAACTGTATTCGGCGCAGGAGCAGATGGGCATCGGTTCCGTGCTGCCCGGTTATACCGGTAAAAGTTCGCTGTTCGACTTCCTGGCCTGATCCGGATTCAGCTTAACGCTGACCTTTATCCGCAAAAAACGCCGACGGCGAACTGCCGAAGGTTTTCTTGAACATCGCCGAAAAGGCCGACTGGCTGGCATAGCCCAGTTCTTCGGCCACCTGCGACAGCGGCACGCCGCGCGCGATCAGCGGCGCCGCGTGGGCCAGGCGCACCTGCTGGCGCCACTGGCCAAAACTCAAGCCCAATTCCCGTTCGAACAGCCGCGCCAGGGTCCGCTCCGAGGCGCCCACCACGTGCGCCCAGTGTTCCAGCGTCTGGTTCGATCCTGGCTGGTCGATCAGGCTGGCGCACAGGGTCTTCAAACGCTTGTCGGTCGGCAAGGGCACGCGGATAGGGCGCGTGCTCGAGCGTCGCAATTCATCCAGGATGAGCTCGGCCAACAGCGCTTCGCGCGCCGGTTCCTGGCCCGGATCGAGTTGTTCCAGCGCCATGATCAGCTGGCGCAGCAGGCCGGACACTTCCAGTACCTTGCAGTCGCGGCCGGCAAACGGCGCGCGCTCGGCCAGCACGCACAGCGGGCGCAGCCTGGTTTTCTCGAGCATCGTCACCTCATGTTCCACGTTGGGCGCGATCCAGATGGCGCGCATCGGCGGCAGGATCCAGCTGCTGCCCAGCGCGGTAATGCGCAGGACGCCTTCCAGCGCCAGGGTGACCTGGCCCCACGGGTGGCTGTGCGGCAGCAGGAATTCATCGGGCTGCAGGTCTCGCGCGATCATGGTCACGGGGATGGCTGCGCTCGGTGCTTCGCGCGGCGGACACATGCGGGTATGGCGAAAAATGGGTACGGCCATCAGCTTGGCAGGAAGTCGATAAAGAATGTCATTCTATCGGAAAACAGGCGATAGTAAATTGCATACACTGCAAGCTGACAAGTATAAATCAGGGGATGACATGACAACAACAAGCACCTTGCGCAGCGACGCGCGCGTGATCGGCCTGGTGGGCCTGGCGCACGGCGTCTCGCACTTTTACCATTTGATCCTGGCGGCATTGTTCGTCTGGCTGAAACCCGCCTTCAACCTCAGCTATGCCGAGCTGGGCCTGCTGATGACGGTGTTTTTCATTATCTCGGGCGTGGGCCAGGCGCTGGCCGGCTTCGTGGTCGACCGCTTCGGCGCGCGCGCCGTGCTGTTTGCGGGCGTGTTTCTGCTGGGCGTGTCGGCCCTGGCGCTGGCCCAGGCGCACAGCTATACGGCGCTGATGCTGGGCGCCATGCTGGCCGGCACCGGTAACAGCGTGTTCCACCCGGCCGACTACACCATCCTGAACCAGCGCGTCTCGCCGGCGCGCGTGGCCTACGGTTTTTCCATGCACGGCATCAGCGGCAATATCGGCTGGGCGCTGGCACCCGTGTTCATGACGTATGTAGCCACCCACTATGACTGGCGGGTGGCCTTGATGAGCGCCTCGGTATTGCCGTTCGGCGTGCTGCTGGTGCTGTTCCTGAACCGTCACGCGATTCGCCCCGAACCGCTCAAGCCGGTGGCTGCGGTCAAAGGCGCCGCGCCTGCCGAAGGCACGCTGTCGTTCCTGCGCCTGCCGGCCGTCTGGATGTGCTTCGCGTTTTTCTTCATTACCGCCATTGCCTTGGGCGGTATCCAGAGTTTTGCCAGCGTGGCGCTGGTGAAACTGTATGGCATGAGCCTGGCGCTGGCCACCAGCGCCTACACGGCCTATATGCTGGCCTCGGCGGTCGGCATGGCGGCCGGCGGCGTGGTCGGTGCGCGCAGCAGCCACCCGGACCGCAACGTGGCGATCGCCTTTTCCGCGGCGGCCTTGCTGGCCGTGTTGCTGGGCATGAATCTGGTGCCGGCATGGGGCGCGGTGGTGCTGATGGGCGCCATCGGCCTGACGTCCGGCGTGGCCGGGCCATCGCGCGACCTGATGATACGCGCGGCGGCGCCGCCGAACGCCACCGGCCGCGTGTATGGCGTGGTGTATTCGGGCCTGGACAGCGGTCTGGCCGTGGGCCCCTTGCTGTTTGGCGCACTGATGGATGGCGACCAGCCGGCCCTGGTATTCGTGTTCATCGGCGTGTTCCAGGCCCTGGCGATCGCCACGGCGGTCGGGGTCGGCGGGAAAACGCGCGCCGTGGCGCTGCAAAAGGCATAAAATCATGACTATCCGCATTGACTCTGGAGCCGCCATGACTTTTGCCACGACCGACCTGTGCGACGATTATGCCTCCATGCTGGACGACGGCACCCTGGCGGTCCTGCCGCCCGTGTACCGCGCGTTCGGCCAGAAAGCGCGTTTCTGCGGCCCCGCCACCACCTTGAAAGTGCATGAAGACAATGCCCTGGTGCGCAGCACCCTGGAAATGCCGGGGCAGGGCCAGGTGCTGGTGATCGATGGCGGCGGCAGCCTGCGCTGCGCGCTGGTGGGCGGCCAGTTGGGCGCGCTGGCCGAACACAATGGCTGGGCCGGCATCGTGGTCGATGGCTGCATCCGCGACTGCGATGAAATCAATGTCTGCCAGATCGGCGTGCGGGCGCTGGCCACGCATCCGCGCAAAAGCGGCAAGACGGGCGCCGGCCAGCGCGACGTGCGCGTGCATGTCAGCGGCGTGGCCGTGTCGCCGGGCGACTGGATCTATGCCGACGCCGATGGCGTGCTGGTGGCCAGTCACGAACTGGACTGAACGTTTATGGATCGTGCACGTATTCCTTGAGGCTGACTTCGAAGAAGTCGATCTGCCCCCAGTCGGCGCGCGTGCGCACCAGCGTTTCTCCGGATGCCATGACCAGCATGTAAGCGTAGCCTGTGCGGCGGTCGCGCCAGGAATGCAGCGTGCTGTCCCAGGCGCAGCAATAGCGTTTCAGTTCAGGCAAGCCATAGTTGCGGTGCAGATAGCGCTCCGCTTTTTGTGCATTCCTGCCGCTTACCTTGTAGCGCGCGACATGGGGCTGGTCCTGCAGTCCGACCTCCTGTTTGCAGCCTTGATATACCAGGTAATCAGGTTTTTGCCCGAGCCTGGCCAGCAGGTCGCCGCATGCCGGTTCCGCGTTGGCCGTGCCCGCCGCCAGCAGCAACAGCCATGGCAAGAGCTTGGAGCCTATCCCAGTAGTGAGCGTCTTCTGCTTGCAGCTCATCAGGAGCGCGGACAAGGCGTGAGGAGGCCGCATGGCGAGCCATGCAACGACGATCAACGCAGTCCCCGCTTTTGAGGGGCGCCAGCAGGGGGCGTATTCATCTGCTGGGATAGGCTCTTAGCCCGCCGCATGATCGACTCCCTGCAGCGGACAGTCACGCATCGGTGTCCCCAGCCGCCGTGCCAGTTCCGCGCGCAGCTGCGACAGGCCGGCGATGCGCGCATCGATATCCGCCAGCTTATTGGTCAGCGCCGTGCGCAGCAGCGCTGCCGTTTCCGGCGCATCGGCGGCGGCCAGCAGCGGCATGTCGGCCTCGATTTCCGCCAGGGTAAAACCCAGTTGCTGGGCCGTGCGCAGGTAGCGCAGCCAGTCGACCGCTTCAAGCGGGTAGTCGCGGTAGCCGTTGGCGCCGCGCCGCGCATGCAGCAAGCCGCGTTTTTCATAGAAGCGCAGGGTGTCACGGCTCAATCCCGTGGCCTGCGCCATGTCGCCTATCCGCATGGTTTTCCCTTGGTTTTCATTAACTATTGCTTGACTCTGGAGTGTACTCCACGCTTTAGCATGGGCATCTTTATTTCACAGGAGCTTGCCCATGTTTTCCCTGACCGCTTTTCGCCGCCTGGTGCGCGCCAGCGCCATCTATGATGTGTTGATGACGGGGGCGTTCGCCACGCCGTGGACCTTGCTGCTGTTGCGCGAGCAATTGAGCGATATCAATGTAAAACTGGGTGGCGCGCCGCTGCCGGAGTTCGCGCAGTTCCACCTGCTGATCGGCTGCCTGCTCGGCAGCGTGGTGCTGGTCTGGTCGGTGCTGCGCATCGTTGACCCGCAACCGCGCTTCGGCCGCTACGATGCGGCCGCCCGCTATCTGTTTTCGCTGTGGATGGGTTGGGCGCTGCTGGTCACGGGCGAGCCGCTGCTGTGGCTGTTCATCGTGCCGGAACTGGCCTGGGGCGTGGCGCAAAGCCTGCCATTGCGTGCGTCCGGCTTGAGGCAAGGATAACGAAATGCAATAATGCGGGAGCGTTTCAGTATCAACCACCAAGGAATTCCCATGCAGCAAGCCGCCGGCAACACTACTGTTTTACTCGATCCGGTGGTCGCGCCGCAGATTGCCGTCACGCGCTTGCTGACGGGCTTGCTGCAAGGCCTGCTGCTGTACTGGCTGTACAGCTCGGCCCAGGACAAGGCCTGGCTCGCCACCGAACCCTCTCTGCTGGCGCCGCTGATGCTCATCGGCCTGCTGATGCCGGTGCTGCTGGTCTCCAGCCTGGGCCATCTGTCGCTGCGACGCATCGGACTGTGGATGGCTGGCGCGGCGGTGGTGTTGAGCGTGCTGGCATTGCACGACGTGTCGCGCGGCGCCGAGCATTTTATTTGGGGCAACTACAAGCCCGGCGCACCGCTGCGCGTGCTCTCGATCCAGCTGTTCGGCTTTTGCGTGGTCGGCTTCTATATTGCCCACGCGCTGGTGCTGGCCAGCGGGCAAGACCAGCGCCGCCTGGCCAGTTACCCGACGTATTTTGAAATTGCCTGGAAGCTTGGCATCCAGCTGCTGTTTTCCCTGCTGTTCGTGGCGGTGCTGGTGCTGGTGCTGTGGCTGGGTGGGCAATTGTTTTTGCTGATCAAGCTCGATTTTTTAAGGAAGCTGCTGGCCCAGGCCTGGTTCGTGATCCCCGTGCTGTGCTTTGCGTTCTCGTTTGCCATCCATATCACCGATGTGCGCCCGTCCATCGTGCGCGGCATCCGCACCTTGCTGCTGGTGCTGCTGTCGTGGCTGATGCCGATCGCCGCCGTGCTGGTGGCCGGCTTCCTGCTCACCTTGCCGTTTATCGGCTTCGAACGCCTGTGGGCCACGCGCCATGCGGCTTCCGTGCTGCTGGGCATGGCGGGCCTGCTGGTGGTGCTGATCAATGCCGCCTTCCAGAACGGCCAGGCCGGCCTGGGCGTGGCGCGCGGCATCCGCTTCGGCACGCGCCTGTCGTGCCTGCTGTTGCCATGGCTGGTCGGCATCGCCATCTATGCATTGACCTTGCGCGTGATGGCGCATGGCTGGACGGCCGAGCGCATTATTGCCGGCGCCTGCCTGCTGGTCGCCAGCTGTTATGCGGTGGGCTATGCCTGGGCCGCCAGCAAGTATGGCGACTGGCTGAACTGGATCGCCAATGTCAACGTGGGCACGGCCTTTGTCACCCTGCTGGTGCTGCTGGCGCTGTTCACGCCGCTGATGGACCCGGCCCGGCTGTCGGTGGCCAGCCAGATGGCGCGGTTGAACAGCGGCAAGGTCAGCGCCGACAAGTTCGATTTCGAGTACCTGCGTTTCCAGGGCGCGCGCTATGGCCAGGCGGCCTTGCAGGAGCTCAAGGTACGTACCGCAGGGCCGGACGCGGCGGTGATCCGCGCACGCGCCACGGCCATGCTCATGCGTGAAAACCGTTTCGACGAAACGGGCGCGCTCAGCGACGTCGCCATCAACCTGACCGTACGCCCGGCCGGCGTGACATTGCCGCAGAGTTTCCTGCAGCAGGACTGGAGCCAGGCGGGACCAAGCTGGCGCCTGCCGGCCTGTTTGAAGCGGGCAGGGCAGCAGTGCGATGCGTATGCCATGGATTTCGATGGCGATGGCCGCCAGGAAGTGCTGCTGATCAGCAATGATCCGCGCGCCTCCTCGGTTTTGCTGGCGGAAAAGGAAGAGGGCGGCTGGTATGCGCGCGGCCAGATCCCGACCGAGATCCTGCGCTGCCGGCCGCTGCGTGAAAAACTGCAGGCGGGCCAGTTTGTGCTGGTGCCGCCGAAAGTGCAGGAGCTGGAAGTCGACGGACAGCGCGTGCCGATGAGCCTGTATAACGAGCGCGAGGTCAGCTGTCCGGAGCAGTGACCCCGGTAAATCAGTTGCGGGTTTTCACCTGGCGCACGTGGCTTTCCAGTTCGCTGAAGGACGGGCGCTCGGTGGCCGAGATCACCTTGCGACCGAATTCGACGGCCAGGGCCGGCGCGTAGCCGTTCAGGCTGGCCAGCAAGGTCACTTTCACGCACTGGTACATCTTGGCGGTTTCATGGTGCTTGCGGCGCAGCAAGCTGGCCAGCGGCGCGATAAAGCCGTACGCCAGCAAGATGCCGATAAAGGTGCCCACCAGCGCCTGCGCGATCAGCACGCCCAGCTCGGCCGGCGGCAGGCCCACCGACGCCATGGTGTGCACCACGCCCATCACGGCGGCCACGATGCCGAAGGCGGGCATGGCGTCGGCCAGCTGCGAGATGGTCTGGATCGGCATTTCCGCGTCTTCGTGATGGGTTTCCATCTCGTTGTCCATCAGATTCTCGATCTGGTAGGCATCCATATTGCCCGATACCATCAGACGCAGATAGTCGGTAATAAATTCTAGCAAATGCTCGTCGCCGAGGGTGTAGGGGTATTTGGTGAACACCGGGCTGCGGTAGGGATCGTCGACATCGTCCTCGATCGACATCAGGCCTTCCTTGCGGACCTTGCTCAGTATGTCGTACATCAGGCCCATCAGTTCCAGATAGCGCGACTTGGTGTATTGCGCGGTATGAAACAGGGTGGGCAGGGCGGCAAACGTGGCGCGGATCGCCTTGGCGTCATTGCCGACAAAAAAAGTCCCCAGCGCCGCGCCGCCGATCATCAGCAGTTCCAGCGGCTGGAACAGCGCCGCCAGATGCCCGCCCTGCAGGGCAAAGCCTCCAAAGACGGAAAACAGCACGACGATAAATCCGAGTATGACCAGCACCAGGTACTCCCCTATAAATTGCTATAACGCAATATTGTAGTTTAACCTGATTCGCTGGCATTGCGGCTGTCTGGCGCATGCGCGGAATCAGAAAATTGATCAAACTGCGCAGTTTGCCGGCTTGGACGGCGGTGCAGGTCGAGCGTTTATCCGAAACCACACAGATAAAAGAAAGGCTCCAGCCTTTTGCAACCCACGACCTGTGCGGTAAAGCCTGGCTGGCGGTTCATGAACTCTTGCATATTGTCGTATGGGTCGAAAACGACGCCGCTCCAGCCCGCCAACATGCCGTCCCACGGAAAAATCAGGCGTTGCCCGTCAGGCAGGCAAGCGTGCGATGCAAGGCATGCCGGCTGCCGGTTGGCGGCCAGATCTCGCGCCGCGGAGCGATAGGTCGGCGCTTCCCGTTGAAAACGCGCAGCGTCGGCCTTGCTGTCTGTCGGCCGCGCCAGCCATAGCGTACCGGCCGCGATGATGAGCATGAAACCAACCAGCAAAACACGACGGTATTGCCTATTCATGTGTCGACTTCTGCCAGAAACGCAGTTTGTTGCCGAACGGGTCAGCCACTTCCATGATGCGGCCCCAGTCCTCGTCGCGCACGCCGGGGCGCGCATGGGGATAGTCCTTGGCCAGCAATTCGGCCTGCAGGGCGGCGATATCGTCGACCGGGATCAGTAGCGCCGCGCCTGGCGTGGCGTCGCCATGATGTTCGGACAGGTGCAGGACCAGTTCCGCGCGCCGCAGCTGCAGGTACAGCGGGGCGGTGGCGTCGAAGCGGTGCTCCCAGTCCACCTTGAAACCGAGAAAGTCGACATAGAATTCGCGCGCCTTGGTTTCCGAGAAGCTGCGCAGGATGGGGATGGCTGGGTGCATGATCAGTCTTTCTGGACAGGAGCAGATCGCTTATTCTAGTGCTTGTTGCTGCGCCGACCTATAAGACAATGGATCGCGCGACAGTTGAAAGGTCCTGAAAACTTGCTTGCCCCTATAATCCAGGCATGACATTCCTATCACCTCGCGCCCGCTCCGTGCTGGCCACCATCTGCAAACTGACCGCGTCCCTGCTGGTTCTGTTGACCGCCCTGTGGGGCGCGCTGGCGCTGTGGTACCAGCTGGCCGGCGGCGTGGCGGCGCAAACCGTCGGTGCCGTGCTGTGGGCGGCGCTCGGCATCGGCAGCATCGCGCTGTGGTGGGCACGCGGCAGTGCGCGCGCCTTGCTGCCGTATGCGGGCGGCTTTGTGTTGCTGCTGCTGTGGTGGAGTCTGATCGCACCAATGCAGGACCGCAGCTGGGCCGACGATGTGGCGCGCAACGTGACAGGCAGCGTCAAGGGCAGCGTGGCAACCCTCGACAATGTGCGCAATTTCGACTGGCGCAGCGACAACGATTACACGGTGAAATGGGAACAGCGCAGCTACAACCTCGACGAGCTGCGCACGGTCGACACGGCGCTGTCGTACTGGACCGGCCCGCTGATCGCCCATACGCTGGTGTCGTTCGGCTTTGCCGACGGGCGTTTTCTCACCTTTTCGATCGAGATCCGCAAGGAGAAGGGCGAGAGCTTTTCCACCATCGGCGGCTTCTTCAAGCATTTTGAAACCAGCCTGATCGCCGCCGACGAGCGCGATATCGTGCGCGTGCGCACCAATGCGCGCGGCGAAGACATTCATCTGTACCGCGTGATGATGCCGCGCGCCGCCATGCGCTCGCTGTTCCTGGCCTACCTGGACGAAGCTGACGACCTGAAGCGCAAGCCGCAGTTCTACAATACCTTGACGGCCAACTGCACCACCATCGTGTTCGAGATGGCGCGCCGCATCGTGCCGGGCCTGCCGCTGGACTATCGGCTGCTGGCGTCGGGCTACCTGGACCGCTATCTGTTCGATGTGCGCGGCCTGGTGCCGGGCATGACTTTCCAGCAGTTGCGCGACGGCGGCCATATCACGGCGCGGGCGCGGGCCGCCAATGACGATCCCGATTTTTCCCATGCGATCCGGCGCGGCATGCCCGGTTACGATGACGATGGCCGGCCAGTGCGGCAAATGCCGAAACAATAGGCGCTTGCTTTATACTGGCGCCTTTTCAAGCATACAAGAAGGCCCGCCATGCCATTTTCCTCACTGGGTCTGATTCCCTCGCTCGTACGCGCCGTCGACAAGGCCGGCTATGCCGCGCCGACCGCCATCCAGGCGCAAGCCATTCCCGCCATCCTGCGCGGCAGCGATGTATTGGGCGCGGCGCAGACCGGGTCCGGCAAGACGGCCGCCTATGCGCTGCCGCTGTTGCAGGCGCTGATGGCGCCCGCCAGCGGCCCGCGCCAGGTGCGCGCGCTGATCCTGGTGCCGACGCGCGAACTGGCCGCGCAGGTGGGGCAGACGGTCCATGCGCTGGCCAAGCCGCTGCCGGTGAAACTGAAGATTTCCGTGCTGTTCGGTGGCGTCTCGATCAATCCGCAGATGATGGACTTGCGCGGCGGCGCCGATATCGTGGTCGCCACGCCGGGCCGTCTGCTGGACCTGGTCAGGCAAAATGCCGTGAAACTGGGCGGTGTGTCGCTGTTCGTGCTGGACGAGGCGGACCGCCTGCTCGACATGGGTTTTACGGAAGAGATCAACGCCGTGCTGGCGCTGCTGCCCGCCAAGCGCCAGAACCTGTTTTTCTCGGCCACCTTCCCCGACAGCGTGCAGGCGCTGGCAGCCAGCCTGCTGAAGGAGCCGGTACGCATTGAAGTCGCGTCCGAGCCGCAGGACAAGCCCGATATCGTGCAGCGCGCGGTGACGGTCGACGTGCCGCGCCGCACCCAGCTGCTGCGCTACCTGATTCTGCAACATCAATGGGAACGGGTGCTGGTGTTTGTCGCCACCAAATATGCGGCCGAACACGTGGCCGACAAGCTGCAGCGCGCCGGCCTGCACGTGGGCGCGTTTCACGGAGAATTCAGCCAGGGCACGCGCAGCCAGTTGCTGGCTGACTTCAAGGCGGGCCGCCTGCAGGTGCTGGTGGCGACCGACGTGGCCGCGCGCGGCATCGATATCGCCGGTTTGCCGGCCGTCGTCAATTACGACCTGCCCCGTTCGGCCGTCGACTACACGCACCGCATCGGCCGCACCGGCCGCGCCGGCGAAAGCGGCATGGCCGTCAGCTTCATCACGGCCGATACGGAAGCGCATTTCCGCCTGATCGAAAACCGCAACGACCTGCGCATCGTGCGCGAAGTGGTGGCCGGTTTCGAGCCGACCGAGCTGCCCACGCCGGTCAGCGCCGTGACCGACACGGTCAATGGCGGCGTGAAAGGCGCGCGCAAGAGCAAGAAGGACAAATTGCGCGAAGCGGCAGCGAAAGCGGCGGAAAACTAAATCGTCCTTATGTGCGGTGCCCGCTTGAGTCGCCGGCTGTCCCGGTCTAAGATTGCTGTTTAGCAATATCACCACGGGATACCAATGCACAGCGCAATGCACGGCAAAACGATGACAACGGCAGCGATGCTCTCCTCCCTGGCCTTGCTGGCCGGCTGCACCGGCTTGATGGGGCAGGGCGCTGGCAAGGCGGGACTGCAAATGCCGGGCAAGGCCGCGCCGGACAGCGGCGAAGTGGCCGCCACCTGGTACAACCCGCCCAGCGAATTTCCGGGCATCTGCCTGACCCAGTTCAAGGATGGCCGGCTGCGTTTCGACGGCGGCTTTGCCTTCTTCAATCCAGGCCGCTGGTCGTACGACCCGGCCACTGCCGAATTGCGGCTGGATCTGCAGCCGTGGCCGAATCTGGCCAGCGCGCATGCCAACAAATCACTGCACACGAACCTGCTGCGCGTGGAAGCGGACAAGAATGCGCTGGTCTACAGCGTCAAGGCCGATACCAATACCATCGGTATCGGCGGATTTGTTTTTTATCGCGACACCCCATGCAGCGGTAAAAAATAGCTCAGTTCAGCGGCTTGCCGCTTTTCTCCACGATGTCCATGCGGCGCGCGATGCGCTGCGCTTCCTGTGTATCTCCGGCTTGTTCCGCGCGCATTCGCTGCACGCCCAGCCAGGCCAGCAGCGGCCTGCGCCAGCCCTGGTCTGATGCTGTCGCTACCGCCATCTCCAGCAGTTCCGGCGTGGCGCGGTTGGCGCGCAGCAGCACGCCGGCCGCCACCAGCTTGCCCAATGGTTCCTGGATGGCGGCAGCGGCGCTGGCCGCCTGCGTGTCCGAGCCGGCCGCCGCCACCGCGCGCTGCGTTTCCGGCAGCATGGACGTATCCGCTACTGCCGTGCCTGCCAGGTAAGCCGCATAGGCACGGTCGGCCGCGCCGGCGTCCTCTTTCAACGCCTCGAATCCGCTGCACGGTTCGAACGCCAGGCTGGCCACGCGCGTGGCGCAGCGCAGCAGCTCGACCCGGGCGATCAGGTCGAGCTTGCCGGTGCCGCCCACCTGGTCGCGCGCACGCTGGAATTCCGTCTGCTCGACCAGTACATTGCCGTTCAAATAGGCCGCTTCAAAGCGCTCGATCGAACTTTGCGCATTCATTTTCCAGTCCGGCACGGGCGGGCCGCTGGAGCAGGCCGCCAGCAAGGCGCACAGCGTGGCGGCGGCAAAAGGCAATGACTTTCTCATGGCAGGGTGATCTCCGGATTGCGCTTGAACGGCCATTTGCGGTTGATTTCATTGACCAGTTGCTCGACCTTGCGCAGATTGCTTTCCACGTCGGCGCGCAGGGGTCCCAGGTCGGCCGTGGCGGCTTTCGCGTTGGCGCCCACGGCCTGCGCTTCGACCAGCACGGCGTCGACCTTTTTCAGGCTGTTGCGGGTGTCGGCCAGCAGCGCGTTCAGCTGCACGATGGTGGCCTGCGCGTCCGTCATCACGCCTTGCGCGCCGAATACGCGCTGGTCCGCATTGGACACCAGCCCATCGGTGCGGCGCGCCAGCTGGTCGGCGGTGATCAACAGGGCGTTGGCGCGCTCGATCAGCAGTCTTGATTGCTGGTCGTCGCCCGTCAGCAGGCCCATGGCGCCACCGGGGCCACTGAGCTTGCCGGTCACCGTCTGCACATTGCGCATGGTGGTGTCGAGCGCGGAATCGGTGCCGGTCAGGTTGCCCAGGTTGGCCAGTAAATCCTTGGCGGCGGCCAGCAGGCGCGGAATTTCGGCCGCCATGTCGCCCACCAGCAGGTCGCGCGTGGCCTCGTCGGGCAAGGGCGGATCGGTCAGGATGCCGCTGTAGGCGCGCAGCTTGGCGCCGCCGACGATGCCGCGTTCCAGGGTGAAAATGCTGCTGGTGCGCAGCCAGTGCGCATCTTTTTTCGGCACGTCGACGATCACGCGCGCCTTGCCATCGGGCGCCAGTTCGATGCGCTGCACGCGGCCGATGGGAAAACCTGAAAAGGTGAGATCGGCGCCGACCACCACGCCGTCGGAATCGTCGGTGGCCAGCACCAGCGTCTGCGTCGCCTCGAAGGCGCCGCGCGCATACATCAGGTACAGCACCGAGCCGACGATCAGCACGAACATCGAGACGAGCAAAATGGCGGCTTTCAGTTCGGCATGGCGCACCGGTGGCGGCGCGGGCAGCGCGGCCTCGGGCGCCGTGATGTCGGTCTGGTCTGGATTGGAAGGAGTGCTCATGGCGTCGGGCTCGGGGTAGGGTGGTGGTCAGGCATCAGTAGTAATTTCCCATCAGCGAGGCCACTTCGACCAGCAGGATGACGGAAAACAAACGCAGCATTTCGGACAGGCCGTGGGCGGCGAACAGGCGCTGGCGGCGGTGGGGCTCGGGCTGGTAATAGGACGAGGACAACGGAATCAGGGCCACGGCAAAGCTGAAGAACACCACCTTGAGCATCAGAATCAGCACCACGGCCGGATTGAAGATCTGCCCCACCACCCGCGTGTAGCCTTGCAGCGCCCACGGGGTGAAACCGTAGATGGTCAGATAGGCGAGGATCAGCGAACTGACGCAGCTGGCGATGGCCAGCATCCAGACGGCGAAGATGCCCGACATCACGCGCGGAAAATACTCGCCGCGCAGCAGGTCCCTGCCTTGCTGTTGCAGTTTGTCGAGCAGGCCGTTCGAACGCATCTGCGCAAACGCGATGCCGTCGGGCAGGGTCAGCCTCAGCGCGACGAACAGCGCGGCGGTGAGTGGAATCAGTTCGAGCACCAGCACGCGCACCACCATTTCCAGCGCATAGCGCGACAGGCCATAGCTTTGCGCGCTGACCACCACGATGCGGATCAGCACCAGGCTGACCAGCGCGCAGGCGACGCTGAACCACACCAGGTTGGGCGCCGTGTTGATCACCAGGCGGTGCGCGAGAATGGGCCGGTTCTGCCGGTTATAGCTCGACGGCGACAGCGCCAGCGAAAAAATCAGGGTCGAAAATTGCAGCAAGCGCCACCAGCTGATGATCCACGCGGCGGCGACCCGGTTCAGGCGGCGCAAGCGGATGATGATGGAGGTGGAGGCAGAAGCTGTCATCGTGGCATCTTATCATTGCCGGCGGCCGGCTTTGCGTTCCCTACGCTGGCGATGATGGCGTCGGCTGCCGCGCGCACGCGGGCCGAGCGCGACAGGTCTTCATGCATCACCAGCCACACGTCATACGGTTCCGCGCGGTCGGGCCAGATGCGCACCAGCTGCGGGTCGATCTCGCCCAGGTGCACCCCCAGTTCGGCGATGCCCAGGCCCGCGCGCGCCGCTTCCTGCAGCATCATGGCGCTATTGACTTCCATCGCCACGCGCGCGTTGGCCACCGGCTCGCCGGCGATCTTGTCGGCGTGGCGCGCGGTGATGGACTGATGATAGATCACGATGTCGTGGCCGGCCAGCGCCGTGCCGCGCACGGGTTCGCCGCGCTCGGCCAAATAGGCGGGCGAGGCATACAGGCCCAGGTGGCGCCGCACCAGGTGGCGCGAGATCAGGTCGGGGTCCAGCGGGCGCACGGCGCGCACGGCCAGGTCCGCTTCGCGCCGCGTCAGGCTGGCCAGTTGCGGCGCCACCTGCAGCACGATGCGGATGTCGGGGTGCGCCGCATGCAGGCGCTGCATGGCGGCAATCACGAAATGGCTGGCCATGCTGTCGGTGGTGGCCACCCGCACCAGGCCCGACAGCCGATTGTCGACGCCCTGCATCTCGCGCTGCAGCTGGTCGGCCGCGCGTTCCATCGCTTCGGCCGCCGCCAGCGCCAGTTCGCCCGCCGGCGTGGCCACATAACCCGACGGCGTGCGCAGGAACAGGCGCGCACCCAGGGACGTTTCCAGCGCGGCCAGGCGACGCCCGCAAGTGGCCTGGTCGATGCGCAGCAGGGCCGCCGCGCCACGCAGGGTGCCGGCGCGGCCGATGGCCAGAAAGATGCGCGCGTTATCCCAATCCATAAGCCCAATCCAACCTGGTTTCCTCTTTGATTACTGATGCATTTTTGCATCGGAGTGCCGAGTGTATGCATATTTACCGCATCATGCAACACTTCTACAATGACTGTCTTGCTGCTGTTTGAAAGAAGATCATGTCCGTTTCCGCGCGCCCCTATTCCCCTGGCAATTTCTTGATCCTGCTGACGCTGGCCTTCGGCTTCGTGATGGCCATGATCGATGTCACCGCCGTCAATGTGGCGCTGTCCGATATATCGCGCGACCTGGCGATACCCCTGAGCGGCCTGGTGTGGGTGGTCGATGGCTATACCTTGACGTTTGCCGCGCTGCTGCTGGCCGGTGGCGCGCTGGCCGACCGTTACGGTCCGAAAGCCGTGTACCAGGGCGGCCTGGGCGTGTTTATCCTCGGTTCGGTGCTGTGCGGCATGGCGCCCGATGGTGGTTTCCTGACGGCGGCGCGGCTGCTGCAGGGCGCGGGCGCGGCGCTGTTCATGCCCAGTTCCCTGAGCCTGCTGACGCACAGCTTTGACGACGAGCAGGTGCGCACGCGCATGCTGGGCGTGTGGTCGGCATTGGTGGGCGTGGCCGGCGCATCGGGGCCGCTGATCGGTGGCGTGCTGGTGCACCAGTTCGGCTGGCGCAGCGTGTTCTGGGTCAATGTGCCGCTGGGCCTGCTGGCCATCGTGCTGGCGCAGCTGGTCTTGCGCGCGCCGGCTCGGCAGCCGCGCGACTTGTCCCTGTTCAGTCATGCGCTGGGGGTGGCGGCGCTGGCGGGCCTCAGTTTCGTGCTGATCGAAGGACCGGTGCTGGGCTGGCTGTCGCCGCCGGTGGTGACGGCCGGTACGCTGGCCGTGTGTACGTGCACCTTGCTGCTGCGCCGCGAGCGCCAGGGCAGCCATCCGCTGCTGCCGCGTGCGCTGTTTCACAGCAGCAGCTTTGGCGCGGCCAATGGCGTGGGGTTCTTGATCAATTTCTGCGTGTTCGGCCAGCTGTTTTTGTTGAGCCTGTTCTTGCAGCAGGCCGGTGGCGCCGACGCTCTGCGCTCGGGCCTGCTTTTGCTGCCGATGATGGCGGCCTATACGGTGGGTAATTTCCTGGCCGGCTCGATCGCCGCCCGTCATGGCACGCGGCTACCGATGCTGGCCGGCCTGCTGACGGCCAGCGTCATGGCGCTGGTGCTGATGGGTTTGCGGCCAGCCACCCCGTATGCGCTGCTGGCGCTGGGCACCGGCCTGATGAATGTGGCAATCGGCATCGCGATTCCCGCCATGACGGCCACCGTGATGCGGGTGGCCGGCAAGCAGCATGCGAACAGCGCCGCCGCCGCCCTGAACGCCAACCGGCAGATCGGCGCCCTGGTCGGCGTGGCGCTGGTCGGCAGCATCCTGCACATGGCACCGGGTTGGGCGGTGCGCCTGCCGCTGGCCTACGCCATCATGGCGCTGGCGTACGGCCTGGCCGCCTGCCTGGTGTACCGGCATGTGCATCTGCCGCGGCCGCAACCGGCTGCGGCCTGAATTACTGTTGCCGCTGGCGCCAGGCCACCATCTCTTCGATGGTCAAGATCGGCATGCCATGCAGCTCGGCAAAGCGTTCGATATCGTCGCCGCGCATCATGGTGCCGTCCGGATTCATCAATTCGCACAGCACGGCGGCCGGGTTCAAGCCCGCCATGCGAGACAGGTCGACCGAACCTTCCGTGTGGCCACGGCGTTCGAGCACGCCACCGGGCGCGGCGCGCAAGGGGAACACATGGCCGGGGCGCACCAGGTCCGATGGTTTTGCGTCGGGCGCGATGGCGGCGCGGATGGTGGTGACGCGGTCGGCGGCCGACACGCCGGTGGTGACACCTTCGCGCGCCTCGATCGAGACGGTAAACGGCGTGCCGTAGCGGCTGCCGTTGTCTTGCGACATCGGCGGCAATTCCAGCTTGCTTACGGTCTCGGCGGGCAGGCACAGGCAGACGATGCCGCTGCATTCACGGATCAGGAGGGCCATGGTCTCGTTCGTCAGTTTTTCGGCCGAGATAATCAGGTCGGCTTCGTTTTCGCGGTCGAAATCGTCGAGCAGGATGACGGGCACGCCGGCGCGCATGGCGGCCAGGGCGGACTGGATGCGACCTTCAAGGTCAAGGGAAAGCACGGTGTAGCTGTTGACTAACATGGTGAAACGCTCCTCGCACAGGCGAAAAACGCTGCAGGGCAAGCGCACAGGCGCAGCAGGCCGTATCGCGCAAGGCGATCGAACAGTGGGTCTGACGCACATCTTCTTTCATCCGGACTATACCGTCGGCTCTGGAATCACACCAGATCTGCTGACCTTTTCAAGCGATGCCTGAAAAGCGCTCGCGGGCTTGACCGTTGCCGGTCTTACCGCCGGTGGGGAATCGCACCCCGCCCCGAAGACGTATTGTTGTGCCGGTCCACATGACCGGCGGCAATACTTTAGCATAGTTCAGGCCGGCGGGCAGGAGCTTGCCGTTTGTATCGCAGTATGTCCTCTAAGCTATTTTTAATCGGTGTTTCCGCGATTCGGTGTAAGGTATGCTTGTTGCATCTACCTATGAGAATACATGAAGCTGAGTAAATTACGCCTGATCTCGGGCGCCGTGCTGCTGGCCTGCGCTTCCCTGGCGCAAGCGGAACTCCGTTTGAGCGATCCCCTGCCGGTGGCGCCGGAAGTAACGGTCGGAAAACTGCCGAACGGGCTGACCTATTACATCAAGAAAAATGCCCGTCCCGCGCAGAAAGTCGAATTGCGCCTGGTGGTGAAAGCCGGCTCCATCCTGGAAGACGACGATCAGCAAGGCCTGGCCCATTTCACCGAACACATGGCCTTCAATGGCTCGACGCATTTCAAGCGCAATGAACTCATTTCGTATCTGCAATCGATCGGCGTGAAATTCGGCGCCGATTTGAACGCTTATACCAGCTTCGATGAAACCGTTTACGTGCTGCCGATTCCCACTAACAAGAAAGGCAACCTGGAAAAAGGTTTTTTGGTGCTGGAAGACTGGGCCCACGGCCTGAAATTCAATCCGGCCGATATCGACAGCGAGCGCGGCATCGTGCTGGAAGAGGCGCGCCTGGGCAAGGGCGCCAGCGACCGCATGAACAAGGTCCTGTATCCGAAACTGCTGAACGGTTCGCGCTATGCCGAGCGCATGCCGATCGGCAAGGAAGAGGTCCTGAAGACCTTCAAGCCGGACGCCATCAAGCGTTTCTACAAGGACTGGTACCGGCCCGATCTGATGGCCGTGATGGTGGTCGGCGACGTCGAGCCGAAACAGGCTGAAAAATTGATCCAGCAGCACTTCGGCAAGCTGAAAAATCCGGCCCAGCCGCGTCCGCGCGTCTACGCGGAAGTGCCGCAGCGCGCGCAGACGGAAGCGCTGGTGATCACCGACAAGGAAGCGGCGGACGACACCGTGTTCATCCGTTATCCGATCCGCCCGGCGCAGGAACCGGTGACGATTGCCGATTACCGGCGCCAGATGATCGAGAACCTGTATGGCCAGATGCTTAGCGCGCGCATGCAGGAACTGACGCAGCAGGCCAATCCGCCGTTCATCCAGGGCGGCAGCAGCATGGGCAAGCTGGTGCGCGGCTATGAATCGTTCAGCGCGTATGCCTTGCTGGGCAAGGGCGGCGTGCAGCCGGCCGTCGATGCGCTGGTGCGCGAGGATGAACGGGCGCGCCGCTTCGGCTTCAGCCAGGACGAGCTGGACCGCGCGCGCAAGAACATGCTGCGCAATTACGAGCGCGCCTGGAACGAGCGCGACAAATCCGATTCGGCCGGCTTCGTGGCCGAGTATTCGCGCAACTTCCTGGAACAGGAAGCGATTCCCGGCATCACCAATGAGCTGATGTATGCGCGTGAATTGCTGCCGCAAGTGTCGTTGCAGGAAATTAACGAGACGGTGGCGAAAGTCATTCCCGAGCAGCAAAAGAAACTGGTGGTCTTCATGGGCGCCGAGGCCAAGCCGGGCGGCACGGTGCCGAGCCGGCAGCAGTTGCTCGATGCGGTCGCCAGCGCCGAGCAGCAAAAAGTCGAGCCCCATACGGAAAAAGTGGTGGCCGGCAGCCTGATGGACGGCCCGCCGCCGGGCGGCAGCATCGCCAGCGAGAAGCTCAACAGCGCCATCGGCGTGACGGAGCTGATCTTGGGCAATGGCGTGCGCGTCTTGTTGAAACCCACCGATTTCAAGAACGACCAAGTGCTGATGGGCGCCACCCGCTTCGGCGGCCAGTCGCTGTATGACGACGCCGATATCTATAACGCCCGCTATGCCAGCGCCATTGTCGGCAGCATGGGCCTGAAGGACCTGGCGCCGCTGGACCTGCAGAAAATCGTTGCCGGCAAGACGGTCAACGTGGGCGCCTCGCTGGGCGAACTGAGCGAAGGCTTTGGCGGTTCGTCGAGCAGCGCCGATGTCGAATCGATGCTGCAACTGGTATATCTGTACATGCATGACGTGCGCAAGGATGCCGACCTGTTCCAGTCGTATATCGGCAAGCAGCAGGATCTGGCGAAAAACAGCCTGGCGCAGCCTGATGCCGTGTTTTATGACGCCGTGCAGCACACCATGTTTGGCGACAATCCGCGCGTCGACGGCGTGCCGCGCGTGGCCGATTTTGACAAGGTCAGCCTTGACCGTTCGCTGGAGATTTTCCGCCAGCGCTTTTCCAGCGCGCGCGACATGACCTTCATCTTCACGGGCAGCTTCGAGCTTGACAAGATCAAGCCGCTGATCGCCAGCTACCTGGGCGCCTTGCCGGTGACCGAGGTGGCGCACGCCTACCGCGACGTGGGCATGCGCCCGGTGCAGGGCGTGGTGAAAAAAGCCGTCTACATGGGCAGCGAGCCGAAAAGCACGATTTCCATCACTTTTACCGGCGACGTGGCGTATTCGGACGAGCAGAAGCTGACCTTGCAGGCGCTCGGCGAAGTGCTGAACCTGAAGGTGATCGAAGTGCTGCGCGAAAAGATGAGCATGATCTATGGCGGCGGTTTCGAGACCTCGATGGGCCAGCATCCGTACGGCCATTATTCGGTGGCGCTGAACCTGCCCACCGGGCCGGAAAACGTCGACAAGGTGATCGCCGCCGCCTTTGCCGAAATCAACAAGATGAAAAAGGAGGGCCCAAGCGCGCTTGATCTGGAAAAGGTCAAGCTGAACTGGATCACGCGTCAGCAGAAGGCCATGCGGGAAAACAACTACTGGATGAGTCAGCTGATGGGCTCGGTAACCCAGGGCCGCGATCCGGCACAGATCCTGCGCTTCGAGCAGCGGGTGCGCGCCATCACGCCGCAAGCGGTAAAACAGGCCGCCCAGCGCTACCTGAACCTGGACAATTATGTGCAGGTGGTGCTGTACCCGGAACAGAAAAAGGTGGCGCTCAACAACGGCAAATAATGGCAGGCGCAGGCGGCGCGGCCGGAAATGGTAAACTGGCGCCTGCCGATGTGATGGCAAACGAACTCTCAGAAAGCGCAAGATGGCCAAGAAAGAAGAACTCGATCCGGAAACCCTGGAATTGATTAACTGGTGTATCGAAGTCGAAGGCTTTTTAGTCGCCGGCGGCGCCACGGTGGAACAGGCGCAGGAGCATATCGAAGAGCAGGTCGAGTGGTTCACCGACCAGTTCTACGATGGCTTGACGCCGGAAGAGGCGGCCAAGGAAGCGTTGGCCTGAAGGCTAAGCCTCCAAGCGAAGCTCTTTAGTCTCAATCATCGCGGGCGGTGCCTGCCGGGTGACGCCGGTCGCGCCGCCCGTTTTGCTTTTTAGATCAGATTGGATACGGCGCAAGTTTTTTTAGTTTCAAGGGAACTTTTTATTTCAGTGTTTGTCTCACTTTCTTGGTCCTTTATCGGACATCAGGAAAGGTGAGCATGACAGACGGTTTTTCTTATCACGCGGCATTTGCCCGCAACCTGGGCTGGGTCACCCGGGCCGAACAGGACAGCCTGCGCGGCAAGCGGGTGGCGATAGCCGGCATGGGCGGCGTCGGTGGCGTGCATTTGCTGACCCTGGCGCGGCTGGGTATCGGCGCGTTTCATATCGCCGATTTCGATACCTTCGATATCGCCAATTTCAACCGCCAGGCCGGCGCCATGGTGTCGACCCTGGGCCAGCCCAAGGTCGACGTGCTGGCGCAGATGGCGCGCGACATCAATCCCGAACTCGACATCAAGCTGTTCCCTGACGGCATCAACGATGCCAACCTGGCCGATTTTTTCGAGGGCGTCGACCTGTACGTGGACGGCCTCGATTTCTTTGCCTTTCCCGCGCGCCAGGCCACGTTTGCCATGTGCGCCAGGCTGGCGATACCGTCGATCACGGCCGCGCCGCTGGGCATGGGCACGGCCGTGCTCAGTTTCCTGCCGGGCCAGATGACGTTCGAGCAGTATTTCGGCTGGGGCGACCTGCCCGAGGAAGAAAAAGCGCTCCGCTTCCTGGTCGGCCTGGCGCCGACCGGACTGCATGGCCCGTACCTGGTCGATCCATCGGCCATCAATCTGAAGGAGCGGCGCGGGCCGTCGACCATCATGGGCTGCCAGCTGTGCGCGGGCGCGGCGGCCACCGAGGCGCTGAAGATCCTGCTGGGGCGCGGCAAGGTGATGGCGGCGCCACGTGGCATGCATTTCGATGCCTACCGCAACAAGATGGTGCATACCTGGCGTCCGGGCGGCAACCGCCATCCCCTGCAGCGCCTGGCGATGGCCATCATCAAGCGGCGCCGCGCCGCCAGGGGCGGCTGATGGCGACCACCTTGCCGATCGACGCCGTGCTGGAAGACATCCTCGACCAGGCGCGCTGGGCGCCCAGCGGCGACAATACCCAGCCCTGGCGCTTCGAGGTGCGCGGCGCGCGCCATGTGGTGGTTCATGGCTTCGATACGCGCAGCCACTGCGTGTATGACCTCGATGGCCACCCCAGCCAGCTGTCGCTGGGTGCGCTGCTCGAAAGCCTGGCGCTGGCGGCCAGCCGCCATGGCTTGCGCATGCAAGCCCAGCGGCGCACCGGCATGCCCGAGCACCTGCCCACCTTTGACACCGTCTTCGTTGACGCACCGGGCCTGGCGCCCGATCCGCTGGCGGCGTTCTTGCCGCAGCGTACGGTGCAGCGCCGCAAGCTCAGCACGCGCAGCCTGCGCGTCAGCGAAAAGGCGGCACTGGCGGCCAGCCTGCCGCCCGGTTTCGGCGTGCTGTGGCTGGAAGGCACGCGCACCCGCTTCGCGTCCGCGCGGCTGATGTTCAACAATGCCCGCTTGCGCCTGATCATGCCCGAGGCGCACAAGGTGCACTGCGACGTGATCGAATGGAATGCCCGCTACAGCGTCGATCGCATGCCGGACCAGGCGCTCGGCGTCGATGCCATGACGGCGAAATTGATGCGCTGGATTATGCGCAGCTGGCGACGCGTGGATTTTTTCAATACATGGCTGGCCGGTACCCTGGCGCCGCGGCTGCAGATGGATTTGCTGCCGGGCTGGTACTGCGCCGCGCATTTCGCGCTGCTGGCCGAGTCGCCACCGCGCCATGTCGACGATTACGTGGCCGCCGGGCGCGCCATGCAGCGTTTCTGGCTGACGGCCACCGAGCTGGGCTTGCAGATGCAGCCGGAACTGACGCCGCTGATCTTTGCCCGCTACGTGCGCGAGCGGCGCATTTTTTCACGCACCGAGGGCTTGCAGGAAGTCGCGCAGGAACTGGCCGTGCAAACGCGCACCCTGCTCGGCAAGGAACACACCGAGCGGGCCGTGTTCCTGGGCCGCATCGGCGCCGGGCCACCGGCCCAGGCCCGTTCGCTGCGCCGTCCGCTCAGCGAACTGATCGTGGCGCCGGTGGCGGGCAGCTAAGCTCTGTCGCCGTCGTCTGGCCCCAGGAGACGCCCCAGCCCGGCCAGTGCCGCCAGGCCGGCCGCCAGCAGCAGCAGGGTGCCGGGCAGCGGCAATTCGGTGGTCACGGGCATGACCGCCAGCTGCGCGCTGTTGATCATATTGAGCACCAGTGTGTAATTGCCGGCGTCCAGACGGTCGCTGATGGCGCTAAATTGTCCGCCGCAACCGGTGCCGGTGCCGGTGCCGGTGGGTGTGCCGCAGCCGGTGGGGTCGTAGCTGAACAGGCTGCCGCTGCTTGGCGGCGTCTGTGCATAGTTGATATTGAGATTGGCGTCATCGGCCTGTTCGGTGCCGCCCAGTATGCCGGAGCCAAGCTCGCCGTCAGGCGCCCAGTTGAAGACGATCTGGCCAGCTTCGTCGACGATGGAAAAAGTGAACGCGGTGCTGGCGTTGGCGAAGGAGCCGGTGGCGGCGCTGGCATCGAGGTAGAGCTGCATGAAGGGCGCGGCCTGGAACTGGAGCGCCAGGGTGGCGCCGTCCTGTCCCACCACCAGGTCGACGGCGAAGGCGGTGGAGGAGCCGTTGCGTCCGGACGCATCGGCGCTGCCGGTGCCAGCCAGCAGTATTTCCGCCACATTCGCCACATGGGTGCTGTCCGAGCCGGGCGGAAACGGCGGAATTTGCGAGCTGATGATTTGCGCGTCGCCGCGCGCATAGGAGGCATTGCCCATGCCTTGCGGCGCGAAGTCGTTCTCGCCCTTGAGTACCTGGCCCAGCGAGGCTTGCAGCGCGTCGATCTCGTTGGCGCCGCCGTGGATCACGTTGCGGCTACCCAGCGTGGCTGTGGTGTGCGAGACATCGATATTGTTGAACACGGTGATGGCACCGGTCGGATTGCTGATGGTGAAGCCAAAGATATTGCTGTATGAGTAGCCATACGCGGCCGCGCCAGCCTGGTTGGCGAGGCACGGCAGGGCCAGCAGTAAAATCGCCATGCGTGCGGAAAAAAATGCCATACGAAGTCCTTTGCCTGGCCTGTTACTTGTGTCCGCCGCTGTCTGCCTGGGCTGTAAGGAAAAGCGACAGTGCGGCGGTAAAAAAGGCGAGGAAACTTCCCCGCCTGTCAAAGCCCTGTCCAATAATCAGGCGGTCACCTTGCGGCGGTTGGCATAGCACAGGCCGGCCAGGCCCAGACCCAACAAGGCCAGGGTGCCTGGCTCGGGCACCGCCTGCTTGACCAGATCCACGCTTTCCACCTGGTTCAGCACCAGCGTGTAGTTGCCGGCAACCAGGGTATTGGTCACGGCGCTGAAGCTGCCGCCGCAAGCCGTGCCCACACCGGTGCCCGTCGGCGTGCCGCAGCCGGTGGGATCAAAGGTCAGCAGGTTGCCGCTCGTCAGGAAGTTGGTGGCCAGGCCGGTATTCAGGTTGGCGGAATCGGCCGCTTCCGTGCCGCCGAAGATGCCGGAGCCGAGCAGGCCGTCGGGCGTCCAGTTGAAGACGATGTTGCCGGCTGCATCGGTGATGCTGAAGGTAACCACCAGATTGGCCGTGGCACTGGACTGCAGGCCCACATTCGGTTGCAGGAAGACTTGCATGAACGGCGCCGCCAGGAAATCGAAGCTCAGGGTAGCCGTTGGCGAGCCGACCACGAAATCGACCGAAATGCCGGTGGTCGAGCCATTGCGGCCCGAAGCGTCGGCGGTACCCGCTGTATCGAGGTGGGCCTCGGCCACGTTGACGGCCTGGGTGGAAGTGGAGCCGGCCGGGAAGGGCGGAAATTGCGTGCTGACGATTTGCGCGTCGCCGCGCGAATAGGTGCCGGTCGGGCCTTGCTGCGTGAAGTCGTTCTGGCCCTTGGTGACGGCGCCGACGGTGGCTTGGGGCGCATCGAGGAAGCCCACGCCGCCTTGAATCACGTTGACGCCGTTCAGGGTGGCGGTGCTGCGCGAGATGGTCACGCTGTTCAGGGCGGTGACCGAACCGGTCAGTGGCGTCAGTTGCAGGCCGAAGATGTTGTTGTAGGAATAGCCGTAGGCGCCTGCTTGCGCGCCGCCGGCAGCGCACAGCAGGGCCAGCGCCGCTGCGGCGGGAAGCAGTTTCAGTCGGGAGAGTTTCATTTTAATTACCTCACAGCATGGAGTGGACAAGAAGGGAAGTCTGGTTTGAGTCCTGAAGACAGGTGCTCATGGCCATTCCCAAGCGACTTCCATGCCAAGCGTGGTCTTTGCTTGTAAATCAAGCACTTGCGTTATCGCTGTTGATGCCTGGCAGGGTTTGTACGGCGGGCTGTAAAAAATGCCGACGCTCCTGTTGGCGAGCTCAGGCAAGCAGGGTGCGCATGCGTTCCTGCAGGCGAGCCTGCGGCACGCAGGCCTGGAAGGCCGCCGCCAATTGCCGCGCCGCCTGCCGTGCTTGCGGGCTACCGAGCAGGTGCGTGACGGCCTGGCGCAAGGCGTCTTCCTTGAATCGGTCGGCGCGCAGCAGCAGGCCGGCGCCGGCCGCGACGATGCCGTGCATATTGAGAAACTGGTCGAGGTTGCCTGCGATGCCGATCACCGGCACACCGGCTGTCAATGCCTGCTGGCTGGTGGGGCTGCCGCCATTGCAGATCACCAGGCTGGCGCGCCGCGCCGCCGCATCGCCCGGCAGGAAGGGCGCCACATGGGCGTTCGGCGGTACGCTGCCCAGTTCGATGTTGCCGGCCGTGGCGGCCATCACGGTGACCGGCAAGGTCGATAGCGCATGCAGCACGCGCGGCAGCAGCTGCGACTGGCCGGAGCTGCCGAAGGTGACATAAATCAAAGGACGCCCCTCCTCGCCGCGCTCCAGCCCCTGCCACCAAGGCGGCAAGTCCATCGGTGGGGCCCAGATGACGGCGCCCAGGTAGCCGTGATGGGCGGGCATGGCCAGCGGTGGAAACAGCTGCGGGATATCGGCGTACAGGGTCTGGTCGGCATCGGTATAGATGCGGCGCAAATCGCTGCCCAGCGTGGGCAGGCCATGGCGGCGGCGCACGCGGTTCAGGGGTACGGCATGGCTGGCAAAGGCCAGCGGGCGTATCATGCGGAACAGGGGGTTGGCCAGCCAGACCGGCAGCAGGCGCGTCAGCGGCAGGCTGGGCACCGTGTAATGCGGGCGCACGTATGGACTCCAATAGGCATTGCTGACGGTAATGTAGGGGATGCGGCGCAGCCGGGCGCTGACCGACAGCGACAAGCGGAAGTCGCCGATCACCAGGTCCGGCCGCACCTCATCGAACAGGCGCAGGTCATCTTCCACGTAGGCTTGCAAGGTGGCTTCGTCATACACGGGCTTGCCTTGCGCCAGCGCCTGCAGGAATTGCCGCGATGGGATGCTGCCGATGCGCCAGCGCTGGAAGGGCACGCCCTGGAAGCAGAAATCGTAGCCATCGGCGCAGGCGAAGTGCACCTCGTGGTGTGCATCGTCCAGCCCTTGCGCCAGGGTCAGCGGACGGCCCACATGGGCCAGGGTGACGGCTTCGGCGACAAAGAGAATTTTCTTGCGCTGCATCGTTGCTCCGTTTGTCGGCATGCACCGTTAGAGCAATACGAAACGGATTGGTTCCCGCGACGCTGTGCGCGCCAGGATTTTTGGGCATGCGTTACAGTGCTGGTCAAGGAGGAACGCCATGAATACACTGCACAGCAAACCCGATTTGTACGCCCACAGCACCCCTGAGCCGGACAATGTCCCGCCGCCGGAAGGCGATCCGGTGAGCCCGCCGCCGGAAAAAATGCCCGACGTCGATCCGGTGCCGATCGAAGAGCCCACCCCGCCACAACCGCCGGTCAAGATGCACTGATGGCTGGCCAGGCAGCGCGTGGCGCCGCGGCGTCACGCCACGCCAATAAAACAACAGAGATCGCACAAAGCGCAGGCTGGCGCATACAAAGCTGCGGCGAACTGCCGTGTGTCACGCGGTCGTCACGATTCTGTTCTTATAATGAGACATCACATAATTCATGTACAGGAGACCATCATGGGCAATTCCCTGCATAACAAAATCTACCTGGGCCGCCGCCCTGTGCTGGACAGCAAAAGCTTGCTGGCACTGGCACTGACGGGCGCGGTAGCCGGTTGCGGCCTGGCCTGGCTGCTGTTGCGCACCTTCAAATAAACAGCGTGTTGACGCCATTTCAGCGGGCCGGGCGCAGCGCGCACGGCCACTGAATCACCTTGCCTGTTGCCGATGCGCAGCGGGGCGCGTACCATGAGGGCCGAACACCTGGCCTTTTATGGAAAAGTAATGAAGAACGAGAAATTAACAACCGATGAATATGACGCGCTGGAGCAGGTTGCACGCGGCATCAAGACCGAGCGCCCGAGCGCTTGCGTTGCCCGCAATGCCAAGCGCCTGTCGGGCCTGAAGCTGCTCAGCTATGCCAGGGATGGCCGTTTGTCCATCACCGACAAGGCGCAGCAACTGTTGTTCCTGCGCCGCTGCATCATGGGCTTGCGCGCCGTCGCGGCCGACCCGCTGGCCAAGCTCGACACCGAGGTGGCTTACTTCCTGGGCAAGAAAGCCCATATCGTGGCGCGCGCCGAAGGCGAGGGGCACGACATTTCCGACAAGGGCCGCGAATCGCTGGCCGACATCGATACGCTGGGCCTGTAAGGCCTGCCACCGGCCCTTGAGGCCGGTTTTCAATTCCCCCTCACTTTTATCTTTTCCCTTTGGAGAACACTTTGGACAGCGCGATGAACTGGTCGGCCCACGAACTGACGATGACGGTCCTGATGACGCCCGATATGGCCAACTTTTCAGGCAACGTGCACGGCGGCACCATTTTGAAGTACCTCGACAGCGTCGCCTACGCCTGCGCCAGCCGCTATTCGGGCAGCTATGTGGTGACCCTGTCGGTCGACCAGGTGATGTTCCTGCAGCCGATCCACGTCGGCGAGCTGGTGACCTTCCTGGCGTCCATCAATTACACCGGTACCACCTCGATGGAAGTGGGTATCCGGGTGGTAACGGAAAACATCCAGCAGCGCCTGGTGCGCCATGCCAACAGCTGTTATTTCACCATGGTGGCGGTCGACGCCAATCGCAAGCCGGTGGCCGTGCCGCCCTTGGTGCTGGAGACCGACGAGCAGAAAGTGCGCTTCGAGCAGGCCAAGCTGCGCAAGCTGTCGCGCCAGAAAGTGTCGAAGAAATAAACGCCGCAGGACATAAAAAAACGGCCACCAGAAGCGATTCTGGTGGCCGTTTTTATTGCTCGCTCGCTAGCCGAGGCGTTCTTCCGTGATTAACGGTCGCCGTAGCTGCGGCGTGCGCCGTCGGTGCTGCGCGGGTTCGAACCCTTGTAGCCGCCGCCGGTGCTCGGGGCGCCGTCCTTGCGTGGTGCGCCAGGTTTGCTGAACGTGCGTTGGCCTGGTTTTGCGCCGCCGCGGTTGTCGCCTGGTTTCCAGCCGCCTGGACGGGCGCTCGAACGTGGCGCCGATGCGGTTTTCTTCGGCTCGAAGCCTTCGATCACATTGACCGGGATCAATTGCTTGGTGAAGCGTTCGATGCGTTTGACGTTCATGCCTTCAGCGTGGTTCACCAGCGAGATCGCCAGGCCATTGCGGCCGGCGCGGCCGGTGCGGCCGATGCGGTGGACGTAGTCTTCCGGGAACTTCGGCAGATCGTAGTTGAACACGTGGGTGATCGTCGGCACGTCGATGCCGCGGGCGGCAACGTCGGTGGCAACCAGCACCTTGACCTGGCCGCGGCGCATGCCGTCCAGGGTACGGTTACGCGCGCCCTGGTGCATGTCGCCGTGCAAGGCGGCAGCCGAGAAACCGGCGATGTTCAGGCGGTCGGCGATGGTGTCGGCGTCACGCTTGGTGGCGGTAAACACAACGGCCTGGTCCAGCGATTCGTCGCGCAGCAGGTGGTCCAGCAGGCGATTCTTGTGCGACAGATCGTCGACGAAGTGGACGCGCTGGGTGATGTTTTCGTGCTTGTTCGATGAACCGGCGATCTGGATGACCAGCGGGTTTTTCGTGATGCGGCGCGCCATGTTGCCGACGACGCCGTCCAGGGTTGCCGAGAACAGCATGGTCTGACGGCCTTCTGGCGTGGCTTCGACGATTTTTTCGATGTCGTCGATAAAGCCCATGTCCAGCATGCGGTCAGCTTCGTCCAGCACCAGGATTTCCAGTTGCGAGAAGTCGATCTTGCCCGAATCCATATGGTCGATCAGGCGGCCTGGGGTGGCAACCAGGATTTCCGGGTTCTTGGCCAGCAATTGCATCTGTTTCGGGTAAGGCATGCCGCCGAGGATCGACACAGCCTTGATGCGGCGGATGCCGGTGCTGTACTTGTCGGTATTGGTGGTCACTTGCAGGGCCAGTTCGCGGGTCGGCGTCAGCACCAGCATTTTTGGCTGGGCAGCCTTGAAGCGTGGACGCTCGCCGCGGGCGCGCGACGCTTGCATTTCCTGGTTCGGCGTCTTGCCGGCGGCGCTTTGTTCGGCGCTGGCCAGTTTGTGCAGCGACGGCAGCATGAATGCCGCGGTCTTGCCCGAACCGGTCTGCGACGAGACCAGCAGGTCACGGCCTTCGATCGCGGCAGGAATCGCTTGCGACTGTACCGCGGTTGGCGCGGTGTAGCCCGATTCGGTCAGAGCGGCGATGATGGACGGATGCAGGCCTAAGGATTCAAATGTCATTCTTTTTTCTTTCGTGAAAATCAGCGTTCTTGCAAAAAGCAGAACGCAAAATAGCAACGCCAACCAAAACGAAATGACTCAACTAAAAAGAAATTTCGGCACAAAAGCTTTGCGCCGGGACGGTGTCAGGTGCGACACACAAGGCGGGAGGGCTTTAATAAGCGGCATCCTGAGGATGCGCTAAGGCTTGCGAAGCTGCTAAATTTATCGTGCATCTCACTGCGGAGGGAAACATATTGCAGCGCACAACGACACTATACCGTATTTCCCACGGTTCTGCACGTTCTAAATGAGTTTGCCTGCGCCGGGCGCCAGATTTGTAGCATTTCCGGTAGTAAAAAACCGCATTAGCGCAGCATGGCCACGATGTCGGCTGGCAACGGCGCCGCGATTGCCGCATCCCTGGCGAGATTGACCTGCATGGTCGCCTGCGCCAGTTCGACCAGATTGTCTTGCAGTGCATAACCGCCTTTGGCTTGCAGCCAGGACAGTACTTGCGCCAGACGCCAGATGGTGGTGCTGCCTTCGTGCACGGGCGCCGGAAAACTGTGGCGATACTTGTTCATCAGCTTGTGCATGTTTTGCCGCGTCAGTCCCAGTATTTGGGCGACGTCGCTCAGGCCGACGAAATCGGGCGCCGCCTCGACCAGGGTGGCGCCGGGAATGGCGGCCTTGACGTCGGCCATGGCACTCAGCAGCGCCGTCTGCGCGCTGGCGGCGTCGCGCGTGAATTCCAGCGCCAGCCGGCCCTGCTGGCCCAGGCCCAGCAGGGCGTCGTCGCAGCCGCCGCTGCCGAGCCGTTCGGCCAGCGCATCGAGGTCGCTTCCCTGTTCCGGGAGGCGGTATTTGAGCGTGAAGAGATAGTCCATGGCAGCTACCTTTGCGGTTTCTTGTACATGATGTCAAGAATCACTTTTTGCGCGCTACAGTGATCGACCACCCGGCGCAGCGCCCGCGCATGGTTGGTGGCGTTCTTCGGCGTGCTCCAGATGCAGGCGATGCAAAACTCGCCGCAGCGGCATTGGGCATCGTTCCAGGGGCAGTACATCTTGCCTCAGGCATGGCTGCCACCGATTTCCACGCGCCAGCCCTGGCTTTCCGCGTGACGCAACGCCGCTTCGATGTCTTTTTTGGGGTGCGAAGAGCGAGCCATGGCATGCCTCCCAGAGTAGGGTGAAATATTTCGGTTGTCAAGTGACAACCGCAAGATTCCGGCTGCCAGCGCTTCAGTCTACTTCCGGATGGACCGCCATCACTTGCGAAAAGCCGCCGTCAACATAGGTGATCTCGCCCGTGATGCCCGAGGCCAGGTCCGATAGCAGGAACGCTGCCGTATTGCCGACTTCCTCGATGGTGACATTGCGGCGCAGCGGCGCATGTTCGGCCACGAAACCCAGCAATTTGCCGAAGTCCTTGATGCCCGAGGCGGCCAGGGTCTTGATCGGGCCGGCCGAAATGCCGTTGGCACGGATGCCGCGCGGTCCGAGCGACTCGGCCAGGTAGCGCACGGAGGCTTCCAGCGAGGCCTTGGCCAGGCCCATGGTGTTGTAGTAGGGCACGGCGCGCATGGCACCCAAGTAAGTCAGGGTCAGCAGCGAGGCGCCCGGCTGCAGCAGCGGCAGGGCGGCCTTGGCCATGGCGGGGAAACTGTAGGCGGAAATATCGTGCGCGATGCGAAAATTTTCACGCGAGAGGCCGTCGAGAAAGTCGCCAGCAATCGCTTCGCGCGGCGCAAAGCCGATTGCATGCACCAGCCCATCGAGGTGCTCCCAGTGCCGCGCCAGGTCGCTGAACACGGCGGCGATCTGTTCGTCGCTGCCGACATCGCAGTCGAATACCAGTTCGCTGCCAAACTCCGCCGCGAACTCGGTGATGCGCTCGCGAAAGCGCTCGCCGACATAGGTAAAGGCCAAGGTGGCGCCTTCGCGGCGGCAAGCCTTGGCGATGCCGTAGGCGATGGACCGGTTCGACAACAGGCCGGTAATGAGGATGTGCTTGCCTTGCAAGAAAGCCATGGCGACTCCTGGAAGCTGGGTGGGCAATGTAAAACCGGCCGCGACAGCTAGGCTGTGGCGGCCGGCGGGTTCAGCGCTGTATCAACAGAAGATCAGTGACGCGCCTTGGCACGGTTGTTGCCGCCGCCGCGCTGGATGCGCGGCTTGACCAGGGAAATGGGCGCGGCCTGCACCTTGCCGCCCTTGACGGCGCGGCGGACATTCTTCAATGCGCGTTCCGGACGGTCCGCTTCGAACAGCATGGTGGCGTTGTCGGCGATTTCCTGGGTGATGTTCATGTTCATCGTGGCCGAGGTCTTCGGCACCAGGATGGTCGAACCGGCGCGCAGGCGCATGCGCTGGGGAATATTGTTCGCCTGGCGCAGCACGTCGGCCGTGGTGCCGAATTTCGACGCCAGCGTTTCGATGCGTTCACGCGCATTGGTGATCTTGTGCGTGGTCCAGCTCGACAGGGCATGGCCCCATTGCGCCAGGTTGGTGGTGAACTTGGCCGCGTTTTCCTGTGGCAGCAGGATCTTGGTTTTTTCGCCGCCGATGATGACCGGACGGTTGAATTGCGGGTTCAGCGCCTTGAATTCGTCGGTCGACAGCTCGGCCAGCTGGGCCGCGACGGTAATGTCGATGTCGCTGGTCTTGTCGATCGCGGTAAAGTATGGCTGGTTGTCGACCACCGGCAGGCTCAGGCCATACTGGGCCGGGTTGGCGATAATGTTTTTCACCGCCTGCAGCTTGGGCACGTAGTTGCGCGTTTCGGCCGGCATCAGGTCGGCCAGGCTTTCAAAGTCGGTTGGCTTGCCCAGCGACTGGTTTTTCTTGATGGCGCGCTGCACCGAGCCTTCGCCCCAGTTGTAGGCGGCCAGCGCCAGTTGCCAGTCGCCAAACATGTCATACAGGCGCTGCAGATAGGTCAGCGCCGCATCGGTCGAGGCGATCACGCCGCGGCGGTCGTCCTTGAACATGTTTTGCTTGAGGTTGAAATCGCGTCCGGTGGCCGGCACGAATTGCCACAGGCCCGCCGCGCTGGCGCTGGAGAAGGCCTGCGGGTTGAAGGCCGATTCGATAAACGGCAACAAGGCCAGTTCGGTCGGCATGCCGCGCTTTTCCAGTTCCTGCACCACGTGGAAGATATAGCGCGAGGCGCGCGCCGTGGTGCGGGCCAGATGGTCGGGGCGGGTGGCGTACCAGTTGACGTGGTTGGCAACCAGCTGGTTGTTCAGGTCGGGAATCGCATAGCCGCTGCGGATGCGGCCCCAGACATCGGCTTCGCGCAGCGGATCGGAACTGTCGCTGAGATTCTTCATCAGGCGATCGGTCTTTTGCAGGCGGTTGTCGAGGGTGGGGAGTTTTGCCGTGACCTGGGCGGTCATCGGGATCAAGGCCGGCAGGGTGGCGGCGACTGGTGCGTTATCGCTCTCAACACCGGCTTCGTACGCCTGGCTCAGGGCTGGCGCCAGGGCCAGGACCAATGCCGCCAGCGCGGTCGATTTAAAGGAGTTTTCGTGCATAGTGTTCCATTGTTGTCGTCGAAGAAACATCGGACTGACCCATGATCAAGCAGCGAGTGTACGTATATCCACATGCCGGAGTCAAGAATTATGTCAGCCTGATGACGGCATCAAGGGAAGTTTCCATTCGCAAATAGTGCAATTATTGCCAATAAAATTTGCCCAATACCGTGTTCGGCCGCTGTTATAGCATAGTTGCGCCATGGCCTGGCGCAAGCGTGGCAGCCCTCAAGTATGAGACTGCGCAAAGAGTGCGTACAATTTGGCTTTGGCCGGCCGCTATTTGCCGGTCGCCCTTATCGATAGAGAGTCCTGCTGATGAATACCCCGCCGCGCCACGACGACGACCACGCCGTCATTATCGCCAACACCGTCGACTGGCTGGAAAAAGCCGTGATCGGCCTGAATCTGTGCCCGTTTGCCAAGGCCGTGCATGTCAAGAAACAGATCCGCTACGTGGTCTGCGATTCGGGCAATCCGGAAGACCTGCTGGCGATGCTGATGGACGAGCTGCAAACCCTGGCCGACACCAGCCCCGAGCAGATCGACACCACGTTGCTGATCCACCCATATACCTTGAACGATTTCCTCGACTACAACGAGTTCCTCGACGTGGCCGATGCGGCGGTGGAAGACATGCACCTGGCCGGCGAGCTGCAAGTGGCCAGTTTCCATCCGGATTACCAGTTTGCCGAGACGTTCGAAGATGACATCAGCAACTTTACCAACCGCTCGCCGTATCCGACCCTGCACCTGCTGCGGGAAGACAGCATCGAGCGCGCGGTGGAAGCGTTCCCGGAAGCGTCCGAGATTTTCGACAAGAATATCGCCACCCTGGAAAAGCTGGGCCTGGACGGCTGGCAAAAGCTCGGCATCGCGAAGGCGGGTTCAGATGGGCGATGATTCGGCGCAGTTGCAAGATCCTTTGCCCGAGCGCCCCGACACGCCCTGCGTGGCCGTCTGTTCCACCACGTTTGATGAAATCTGCCGCGGCTGTGGCCGCAGCGTGGTGGAAGTGGCGCACTGGGTGTCGATGACGCCGGAACAAAAAGAGCTCGTCTGGGTGCGGATATTGGCGCAGGGCTACCCGCGCCGGAATACTTGAAACCCAGATGCAACTGCCGGGGTCGGACCCGAAGGATCCTACCCCTTGCTATTTAATAACTGCCGATAAAATCTTTCTTGCCGACTTCCACGCCGTTGTGGCGCAGGATGTCATACGCGGTGGTGGCGTGGAAGAAGAAATGCGGCAGCGCGTAGTGGAACAGATAGGTCTGGCCCGTGAAGTGCTTGGTCTTTTCGCCGCTGCCGGTGGTGATGGCGCGCGTTTCGCTGCCTTCGATGTCCGCTGCCGGCAGGCTTTCCAGGAAGGCGATGGTTTTCACGATGCGCGCCTTCAGTTCGGCGAAGCTCTGTTCCGTATCTTCATACGGCGGCACGGCCACGCCGGCCAGGCGCGCGCCGCAGCCCTTGGCGAAGTCGGTGGCGATCTGGATCTGGCGCATGAACGGCAGCATGTCCGGGAACAAACGGAACTGCAGCAGCGCGTTCGGATCGATTTTCTTGTCTTGCGCATGCGTTTCGGCCTTGTCCAGGATGGCGGCCAGGCTGCCCAGGATTTGCTTGAAGACGGGAATCGATGCGGAATGGATGGAGAAGGTCATGGTGGTTCCTCTAGGTAAAGTGGCGCGATGATAGCAAGGCGCGGCCTTTTCTGCTGGCCAGGCGGGGAAACGCCCGTGGGGCGTGTGGTTTCTGGTACATATTCCTGCGGCTTGTGCCGGCAGATGTGACTTTGTGCGCTTTTTCCATGCATAATTGCCGTTGGAAAATTCCTCCCGCCGTTCGCTTCCCGTAACCTCCCGCTACCATCCGATGACCGCTCGCATGACTTACCCTGGCCCGTGCCTGCATGGCTAATTCCCCCCATCGCCGCTGGCTGGCCAGCCTTCGCACCCTGTATGGTTCCTCGATCTATGGCGCCTTGCTGCTGGTGGTGCTGGGCGGGCTGGTGATACCGGCCCTGATCGGCAGCTATCTGCTGGTCGGCGTGCACGAGCGCCAGTCGGCGCGCACCAGCCTCAACGAAGCCTTGCAGCGCAATGCCGACATCCTGGCGCTGGGCATGCAGGAGTCCTTGTGGAACATGAATGCCGAATCGGCCCAGTCGCTGGTCGAATCGGTGATGCGCGACCGCGCCGTGCTGCTGGTGCAGGTGGTGGGCCAGGCCGACACCGAATTCATGCGCCTGCAGGCGCCCCAGCGCCCGGTCGGCAATGTCTACCGCGCCGAACGCGATATCGCCGTGCGCGGCGAACGCATCGGCCATGTGGTGGTGGAAATGGACGATGCGCGCAGCCAGCAGGAACTGCGCGAAAAGCAGATCGCCTATGTGTTCGTGCTGGGCGCGCAACTGGCCATCTCGATGGCGCTGATCGTGCTGTTCATGAACCGCCGCCTGCTGCGGCCGCTGCGCCGGTTGATGCGCTTTTCCGACCGCCTGTCGCATGGGGATTTCGACACGCGCCTGGAAGCGGGCGGCAACGACGAGCTGGGCCGGCTGGCCACGCAGCTGGAACAGATGCGCGCCGCGATCCGCCAGCTGTTCGAAGACGTCGGCCAGCGCGAAGAGCGCTTCCGCACCATCGTCACGCAGGTGCCGGGCGCCGTGTTCCGCTACCGGCCCGACGGCCCGATCGATTTCATCAGCGACGCCATCGAAGACATCGTCGGCTATACGGCCGCGCAGCTGATGCGCGGCACCACCCACGCCTGGGTCGACCTGATCTGCCCGGAAGACCGCCGCACGCACCGCCGCGCCGTCAAGCAGGCGGTCGCCGAGATGCGCCCGTATGCGCTGGAATACCGCATCGTCGACGCCTCCGGCACCGAGCGCTGGGTGGCGGAAAACGGCCAGCCGCAGGCCGGCGGCGCGGGCATGGTCTGGGTCGACGGCATCATCGCCGACATCAGCCAGCGCAAGCACCATGAAATGCGCATCGAAGCGCTGCTGACCGAGCAGAGCGCGATTCTCGACAATGTGATGTTCGGCGTGATGTTCGTGCGCCACCGCCGCATCGTGTCCGTCAACCGCCGCTGCGAAGAGCTGTTCGGCTACGGCCATGGCGCCATGACGGGCAGCTCGACCGCCATCGTGTTCCCCACCCAGTACGATTTCGAGGAAGCGGGCGAGCGCCAGTATCCGGCGCTGGGGGCAGGTGGCGACTTCAGCGAAGAACGCCATTACCGGCGCCGCGACGGCAGCCTGTTCTGGGCGCTGGTGAGCGGCTGCGCGCTCGATCCGCTGCGCCCCGGCGAAGGCAGCATCTGGGTGTATGCCGACATCACCGCGCGCAAGGAAGCCGAAGAAAAGCTGCGCCTGTCGGCCACCGTGCTGGAACATATCGCCGACGCCGTGATGGTGGTCGATATCGAGGGCGTGATCGTCGCCGTCAATCCCGCCTTCACCCAGATCACCGGCTATACCGAGGCCGAAGCGGTCGGCCGGCATTCCTCGCTGACGCGCTCCGAACGCCACGACGAGGTGTTTTACCAGACCATGTGGGATGAACTGATCGCCTCCGGTTTCTGGCGCGGCGAGATCTGGCGCCGGCGCAGGAACGGCGAGCTCTACCTGGAATGGCTGACCATCAGCGCCGTGCGCGACACGCATGCGCTGACCACCCATTACGTGGGCGTGTGCAGCGATATCACCCAGGTCAAGCAGGCGCAGGAAAAGCTCGACCACCTGGCGCATCACGATCCGCTCACCGCGCTGCCGAACCGCCTGCTGTTCCACGACCGCCTGCAGCACGCCTTGCTGCGCGCCGCGCGCGACGGCGAGCAACTGGCCATCCTGTTCATCGACCTGGACCGCTTCAAGAATGTGAACGATACCCTGGGCCACCATATCGGCGACGAATTGCTGCAGCAGGTGGCGGCGCAACTGACGGCACGCCTGCGCGAAGGCGATACCCTGGCGCGCCTGGGCGGCGATGAGTTCATCGTGCTGCTGGAAAACGTCGACGGCCAGTACGGCGCGACCCAGGTGGCGGAAAAACTGGTGGCCATGTTCGAACAGCCGTTCCTGGTGGCCGGCCACGAATTGTTCGTCACCTGCAGCGTGGGCGTGAGCCTGTTCCCGGATGACGCGCAGGACCTGAACATGTTGATCCGCAACGCCGACGTGGCCATGTACCAGGCCAAGGCGCGCGGGCGCAACGGCTACCGTTTCTATGCGCCGTCGATGACGGGCGAAGGCATCGAGCGGCTGCGCCTGGAAACATTCCTGCGCCGCTCGATCGAAAAGAACGAGATCTTCCTCAATTACCAGCCGCAGGTGGAAATCGACACGGGCCGCCTGATCGGCGTCGAGGCCCTGGTGCGCTGGAACCACCCGGAGCTGGGCTTGATTCCTCCGGCCCGCTTCATTCCGCTGGCCGAGGACAGCGGCTATATCAACCAGCTGGGCAAATGGGTGCTCAACGAAGCGTGCCGCCAGATGATGCGCTGGCAGGCGCAGGGCCTGCATGTGCCGAAGATGGCCGTCAACCTGTCGGTCAAGCAGTTCGAGCGCGGCAGCATGGCCGGCGTGGTGGCCGACATCCTGCGCGAAACGGGGCTGGCGCCGCAGCGGCTGCAGCTGGAAGTGACGGAATCGGTGATCATGAACACGGGTGACGCGCTCGGCTACATCAACGACCTGCATGCCATCGGCGTGGGCCTGGCCATCGACGACTTCGGCACCGGTTATTCCTCGCTGGCGTACCTGAAGCAATTGCCGGTGCAGACCTTGAAAATCGACCGCTCCTTCATCAAGGACATCTCGAGCGACGCCAACGACGAAGCCATCGCGATCGCCATTATCCAGCTGGGCAAGAGCATGCAGCTGTCGGTGATCGCCGAAGGCGTCGAGACGCAGGAGCAGGCCGCCTTCCTGCTGCGCCACGGCTGCCGGCTGGCGCAAGGCTATTTTTATAGCCGGCCTGTGCTGGCGCAGGATATAGTCGAGCGCTGGCGCGATCACTGACACTTATTGGAAGAACCCCATGGCTGCAAACACCCCCACTCCCCGCAGGCGCTTCCTGTTGAAAGGCCTGGGGCTGGGCGTGGCCGGTGTCGGTGCGCTGGTCGTGGGCTGGGGCATGCTGCCGCCGCGCCAGCGCCTGCATGGCAGCGTGCCCCTGCCGGTGAAGGATGGCGCCGTGGCGCTGAACGGCTGGCTGGCGCTCCGGCCCGATGGCACGGTACTGCTGGCCATGCCGCGCAGCGAAATGGGGCAGGGCGTGCATACCGCGCTGGCGATGCTGGTGGCCGAGGAACTCGACGTGCCGTTGGCGTCCATCACCCTGATGCAGGCGCCGGTCGACAAGATCTTCGGCAATCTCGCCATGCTGGTCGACGGCCTGCCGTTTCATCCCGATGACGACGGGCGCCTGAAACAGCTGGCGCAGTGGACGGTGGCCAAGGCCGCGCGCGAACTGGGCGTGGTCGTCACCGGCGGCTCTTCCAGCGTCAAGGATGGCTGGCAGCCGATGCGCGAGGCCGGCGCCTGCGCGCGCGCCATGCTGGTGGCGGCCGCCGCGGCGCAGTGGCACACGCCAGCGTCGCAATGCCGCACCGAGAACGGTGAGGTCGTGCACCTTGACGGCCGGCGCGCCGGCTACGCCAGCCTGGCGCAACGCGCCGCGGTGCTGGACCCGGGCGCGCCGGTGCTGAAATCGCCGTTGGACTTCAAGCTGATCGGCAAGCCCATTGCGCGCACGGACACGCCGTCGAAAACCAATGGCAGCGCCGTGTTCGGCATCGATGCGCGGCCGCCCGGCATGCTGTACGCGGCCCTGCATCTGCCGCGCCGCCTGGGCGATACCTTGTCGTCGTTCGATGCGCCCGCGGCGCTGGCGATGCCGGGCGTGAAAAAAGTGCTGGACCTGACGCCGGCCCTGGGCCAGCAAAGGGTGTCGTGCGCGGCGGTGGTCGCCGATACCTGGTGGCGCGCCAAACAGGCCGCCGCCACCTTGCCGACGCAGTGGCGGGCGGGCGCGCAGTCGAATTTGTCCAGTGCCGACGTGTACGCCGGCCTGGCGCGCCTGCTCGATGCCGAAGCGGGCCACACCTACCACGCCAGCGGCAAGGTCGACAGCAAGCAGGTGCAGGCGATGCGGCACGTGACAGCCGAATACCGCGCGCCGTTCCTGGCCCACGCGGCGATGGAGCCGGTCAACTGCACCGCGCAGGTCAGGGACGGCAAGGTGCGCCTGTGGGTCTCGACCCAGGCGCCGGGCATCGCCGTCGACGTGGCGGCCAAGGTGGCCGGCGTGGCCAGCGGCGACGTGTCCATCGAGGTGCTGCTGCTTGGCGGCGGTTTCGGCCGCCGGCTGGAAGTGGACATGGTGGCGCAGGCGGTCGCCATCGCGCTGCAGTGCGAGGGCGCGCCGGTGCAGCTGATCTGGACCCGCGAACAGGATACAAAGCACGATATGTACCGGCCGGCCGCGCTGGCGCGTTTCAGCGCCCGGCTCGATGCGCAGGGCCGCATCGCCGCCTGGGACAACAAATCGGCCAGCGCCTCGATCACGCACCAGTACTTGCAGCGCAATTTCGGCTTGCCCGGCATGGGGCCCGACAAGACCACCGCCGAAGGCGAATTCGACATGCCGTACGAGATCGCCAACCAGCGCATCGCCCATGTGATTGCGGACAGCCTGGTTCCGGTCGGCTACTGGCGTTCGGTGGGCCACTCGCACAATGCGTTTTTCAAGGAAAGTTTTATCGACGAGCTGGCGCATGCGGCCGGGCAGGACAGTGTCGCCTTCCGGCGCGCCATGCTGGTCAAGCATCCGCGCCACCTGGCCGTGCTGGACGCCGCCGTGGCGAAGGCCGGCAGCGCGCCGCCCGGCCACGCGCACGGCGTGGCGCTGCACCAGTCGTTCGGCAGCATCGTCGCGCAAGTGGCGCAGGTGTCCGTGGAGAGCGGCGAGATCCGCGTGCACAGGGTGGTGTGCGCCATCGATTGCGGCCTGGCCGTCAATCCCAATATCATCGCCCAGCAGATGGAGTCAAGCGTGCTGTTCGGCCTGTCGGCGGCGCTGGGCGGCGAGATCACCTTCAAGGAGGGCAGGGTGGAGCAGGGCAATTTCCACGACTACCCGGTGCTGCGCATGGGGCAGGCGCCCCACGTCGAGACCATTATCATCGCCAGCGCCGCGCACCCGGAAGGCGTGGGCGAGCCGGGCACGCCGCCAATCGCGCCGGCGGTGGCCAATGCGCTGTTTATCCTGACCGGAAAACGGCTGCGCAGCCTGCCTCTGCGGCTGGGGTGAAGCCTCAGGCCGCCGCCAGCATGGTGCGCAGATTGCAGTCGCGCTGCCAGCCGCGTCGCTCGCTGGTGCTGGTCGACAAGGCCGCCAGTTCGGCCGCAGTGAGTGCCTGCTGCGCCTGCACCATGCGGTGCGCCAGGCCGCCATCGGGCAGCACGGTGCCGAAAAACGCCACGTGATCGTCCTGCTGGATCAGCAGGGTCGGAAAGTTCTCGATATCGAGTTCGCCCACCACCTCGGACTGGTCTTCGATATCGATCCACACGAACACGGTGTCAGGATGGCGCGCGGCCAGTTCCTCGAACGTGGCGCGGTAGGTGGCGCAGGTGCCGCACCATTGCGCGCACAGGCAGGCGACGATCCAGCGCGGGCCGGCCAGGGCGGCGGCGATGTCGGCGCGGTTGTCGGTAGTCAGGGTCAGGCTATGCATGTCTTGGTGGCATTCAGTGCAGATGGCGCTCGCGCCGATGCGCGTATTCTACCGCGCCCGGCCGGGGCAGGCTGGGCAACTGTCGAGCTGGTTTAAGCGGTTTTTTGATGCCGAGGCGGTTTCTAGTGGATAATGCGGGGATATTGCGCGCTGATTACGCTGGTCCATGCTGTTTCCTGGTCCGGCAGCCTGACCCTCCCAGTCTGTTCCCATGCTCTGCCCGGTGTAAGCGCAGCCCCACCTTTACTTTATTTTATGGAATTGCCAGCTTATGTTGAGTTACCGCCACGCCTTTCATGCGGGTAATCACGCCGATGTGTTGAAGCATTATGTGCAGATTCAGTTGTTGCAGTACCTGAATCAAAAAGATACCGCCTACAGTTATATCGACACCCATTCAGGCGCCGGCGTGTATGCGCTCGACGGCGGCTATGCGTCGAAGAACGCCGAGTACGAAACCGGTATCGCCCCGCTGTGGGACCGTACCGACCTGCCGGCCTCGCTGGCCGAATACTTGAAACTGATCAAGGAAATGAATCCGAGCGGCAAGATGCGCTACTACCCGGGTTCGCCGTACTGCGCCGACCAGGTCAGCCGCGAGCAGGACCGTTTGCGCCTGTTCGAGCTGCACCCGGCCGATGCAAAGATTCTTGCCGACAATTTCCGCAAGGTCGAAGCGCATGCGCTGGCCCAGGGCGAACGTCCTGCCGTGCGCGGCAAGCGCGTGATCATCACCAAGGCCGACGGCTTCCAGAGCCTGAAAGCGCTGCTGCCGCCGCCATCGCGCCGCGCGCTGGTGCTGATCGACCCGCCCTACGAAGACAAGATGGATTACCGCAAGGTCAAGGACACCCTGGCCGACGCGCTCGTGCGTTTTCCGTCCGGCATCTACGCCGTCTGGTATCCGGTGCTGCAGCGCATGGAATCGCGCCAGTTCGCCGACAAGCTCAAGCAGTTGCCGGCGACCGAATGGCTGCACGTGACGTTGACGGTCAACACGCCGTCGCCGGACGGCTTCGGCCTGCACAGCAGCGGCATGTTCATCCTGAATCCGCCGTACACGCTGGAGCCGATGTTGCGCGAAGTGATGCCCTACCTGGTCAAGGTGCTGGGCCGCGACGATGGTGCCAAGTTCGTGCTGGAAACAGGCAAGGGCGGCGTCCGGAACACGGGCACGCGCCGCGTCTGAGCGTGGTTTGCGCGCACAGCGTGCGCTGCAGCACATAGTTGTACAGCAGGCCGGGACTATACTGGGTACGGGTCGGCAAGCGCCGGCTCAGGCCCTGCCGCAGCCTGAACGCGGCCCTTATTCACGGGCTGTTCCATGACTATTTCCTTGCAATCCGACAATCCTACGCTGCAGGATTTCTTTCTCGCCCGCCAGCCCATCCTGAATCGCGACCAGCGTCTGGTGGCGTACGAGTTGCTGTTTCGCAGCACCGCCGACAACCAGGCCATGATCACCGGTGACGCCGTGGCGGCCACCGCCACCGTCATCGCCCATGCGTCCGACCTGGGCATGGAGCAGGTGGTGGGCTTGCAGCTGGCCTTTATCAATGTCGATGCGGTAGCGCTGATGAGCGACTTCATCGGTTTCCTGCCGCATCACCGCGTGGTGCTGGAAATCCTGGAAACCGTGCGTCCGACACCGGCCTTGCTGGCCCGTATCAGCGAGCTGCGCCAGGCAGGTTTCCGCTTTGCGCTCGACGACGTGGTGCTCGATACGCCCGACGTGCAGCAATTGCTGCCGCTGGTCGACGTGATCAAGGTCGATATCGCCCAGCTGGCGCCGGACGAGTTGCCGCGGCTGGCCACCGTGCTGGCCGTGTCGCGAAAAAAATTGCTGGCGGAAAAAGTGGAAACCATGGCCCAGTTCGAGCAATGCCTGGCGCTGGGCTTTGATTTTTTCCAGGGCTATTATTTTGCGCGGCCCGTGATTCTCAGCGGCAAGCGCATGTCGGCCTCGGAGCTGGCGATTTTGCATCTGCTCGAATTGATACAAAGCAATGCCGACAACCGCGAGCTGGAACGCTGCATCAAGCACGACGCGATGATCGGCCTGAACCTGCTGCGCCTGGTCAATACGCCGGCCGTCAGCGCCGGCGTGCGGGTCGACACCCTGGGCCAGGCCTTGCTGCTGCTGGGCCGCCGCCAGCTGCAGCGCTGGCTGCAGATTTTATTGTATGTGCGGCCCGGCACGTCGGCGCAGTTCACCTCGCCCTTGCTGCAACTGGCGACCACGCGCGGCAAGCTGCTGGAACTGATGACGGAAAAACTGCGGCCGGGTCAGCATCAATATGCCGATATCGGCTTTACGGTGGGCATCATGTCGCTGATGGACACCCTGTTTTCCATGCAGATGAGCGAAGTGGTCAGCAGCGTGCGCGTGAACAGCAAGGTCAGCGATGCGCTGCTGTTCCGCCACGGCGAGCTGGGCAACATGCTGGCGCTGGTCGAGCAGGTCGAACAAGCCGACGGCGGCCCGGCCATGGCCGCCATGCTGGAGCAATTGCAGCTGTCGGAAAACGAGCTGACGGCGATCCAGGTGGCGGCCTATGCCTGGGTCAACGATTATGTGCACGGCATCTCGCGCACCGTGCATTGAAGCTTACTGTCCCAGCAGCAGGAATACGGTGGGCTTCTTGTGGAAGTCGGGCGCCTTGCCGGCCGCCAGTTGTTTCTTCCATTGCCCGCCGTTCAGGGTCTGGATGCTTTCCGTATCCAGGCTGAGGTCGGTAGCCACGCAGATCAGCGTCGATGGTGCGCATTGCGCCACCAGGGCTTCGAGCATGGCGGCGTTGCGGTACGGTGTTTCGATAAACAGCTGGGTCTGTTTTTCGCTGCGCGAACGGCTTTCCAGTTCCTTGATGCGCTTGGCGCGCAGCGCCGCGTCCGTCGGCAAATAACCATTGAAGGCAAAGCTCTGTCCGTTCAGGCCGCTCGCCATGACCGCCAGCAGGATCGACGAGGGGCCCACCAGCGGGCGCACTTTGACGCCATGCTGATGCGCCAGGCGCACCAGGTCGGCGCCGGGATCGGCCACGGCCGGCACGCCCGCCTCCGATACCAGGCCCGCGTCGCGCCCGGCCAGGAGCGGCGCCAGCAGGCTGGCCAGCGCCTGGGCCGGGGTGTTCACGTTCAGCTCGGAAATGGTAATTTCCTGCAACGGTTTCGCCAGCGGATGCTTTGTGTTGATCAGTTTCAAAAAGGCGCGCGCCGTCTTGGCGTTTTCGGCAACAAAGTAGTCGAGCTGCGAGGTGATCAGGCGCACCTGTTCGGGAATGATATGCTCCAGCGCATCGTCTGCGCCGTCGGACAGGCCAAGGTGGTTGGGGATCAGATAAAGGGTGCCGGTCATGGGGTACTCTGGTTTAAGTGGTGAAAAACGCCACGCCCGCGCGGCGCAGCATGCCGGTCAGGGCGATCAGCGGCAGGCCGGTGAGGGCGGTCGGATCGGTGGTGTTGATGCTGTCAAGGATGGCGATGCCCAGCCCCTCGTTCTTGGCGCTGCCGGCGCAGTCATACGGCTGTTCGATGCGCAAATACGCGTCCAGTTCGGCGTCCGGCAGGTCGCGCACGGTGACCAGGGTCCGGATATCCTCGACTTCGGCGGTGGCGACCGCCTGGCGGCCGTCGAGCAGGCACAGCGCGGTATGGAAGACCACCTCGCGCCCGCGCATGGTTTGCAGCTGGCGCAGGGCGTTGGCATGGTTGCCCGGCTTGCCGATCTGCGCGCCGTCCAGGGTGGCGACCTGGTCGGAGCCGATCACCAGGCTGCCGGGAAAGCGGTCGAGCACGGCCTGCGCCTTGGCCCGCGCCAGGCGCAGCGCGGTGGCGCTGGGGCTTTCACCGGGCAGGGGGCTTTCGTCGAGGTCGGGCACGGCCACCTCGAACGGCAGGCGCAAACGCGACAGCAGTTCCTTGCGGTAGGCGGAACTCGATGCAAGTATCAAGCGCGATGGGGTGGAAGTTGGTATCATTCGGGTCTGGAAAGCGGCTGGAAGGCCGCCAGTGTAGTCTGCCGCGGCGCTGCCCGGCAAATCCTGCGTGCAGTTGCCCCCACTATACAGCGCATTCCGGGCCTGCTTGATATCAAAAAAATGCAAGCAGGCTTTGACTCCGGCTTGAAAACCCTGCTATCATCGCTGGTTTTCCGGGGAAATTTTCTACCAATGAATGCTTTTGTGATCGACGCCTTTGATTTTTGTCGTATCAGCGGGAGCCGCGAGGGTGTCACTCCTGTCGCTGAAATGACCCGGTTGACCAAGGATTGCGCAGATACTTCCGGTGAGCTCGCCTGGAAAATCGCCGGCGGCACCAGCAAGCTGGGCTACCCGCAACTGACCTTGTCGGTCAACGGCACCGTTCAGCTGGTATGCCAGCGTTGCCTGGCCCCGTTTGCTTACGATATCGATTCTTCGACAGTACTGATGCTCGGCAAGGATGACGAGCATGCGGACGAGATCGAAGAAATCATCGACGATGAGTCGATCGACGTGATCGTCGGCAGCCGCAGCATGGATGCCGCGGCCCTGATCGAAGATGAAGCCTTGCTGGCCTTGCCGCAGGTACCCAAACATGACGTCTGCCCCGATACGGCGCAGCTCGATGCTCTCAAGACTGAAAAGAAGTCGCCGTTTGCGGCACTGAAAGACTTGAAGCCAGAATAAGTAGCAGTTAGTAGTACTTAGAGAACGTGTCAAACGCGTGTAGTAATCGAGTATGGCAGTGTGTAGTGAAACGTAGCATGAAATAAACGATGTGGTACGGCCTGTTTTCGGATAGTCTTTGCCGCTGGGATACTCGATTCGCATGAATTTGCTGATCGATTGTGCTAAAATTTTAGAACTTATGTATTAGGAGTCATCATGGCAGTTCAACAGAACAAGAAAACCCCTTCCAAGCGCGGCATGCACCGTTCGCACGACTTCCTGGTCGCGCCGCAATTGAGCGTCGAGCCAGTTACCGGCGAAACACACATGCGTCACCATATCAGCCCTAACGGCTTCTATCGTGGCCGTAAAGTGTTGAAGACCAAAAACGACGAGTAATCGACGTTTTGTTGGGTAAGATGAAAGCGGTGTTGCGTTGGTTTTTCGGCGTGGCGCCGCTTCTTCTTTTTTATCGGCTGCAATTCATCTTGCGCACCGTCATTTTGAATCACGCTGACCAGGCCTGTGCGTTCCTGCAGCGACAGTCCGATTCACATCTTGCCGCAAGCCCGCAGCGGTACTGAATCACACCAAATGACAATCAAAATTTCTATCGACTGCATGGGCGGAGATCACGGTCCCTCAGTCACTATCCCCGCAGCAATTTCCTTTATTGAACACGAGCCTGACGCCGAACTGATCCTGGTAGGATTGGAAGACGTGATCCGTGCCGAGCTGAAAAAGCACAAGGCAGAGACGCATCCGCGCCTGTCGATATTGCATGCTTCCGAACAAGTTACCATGGACGACCCGCTCGAAGTGGCCCTGCGCCGCAAGAAGGATTCGTCGATGCGCGTGGCCATCGAACAGGTCAAGAGCGGCGCGGCGCAAGCCTGCGTGTCCGCCGGCAACACCGGCGCCCTGATGGCTGTCTCGCGCTATGTATTGAAAACCATGTCGGGCGTCGACCGCCCGGCCATCTGCAGCATCCTCCCCAACCAGAAGAACGGCCCGACCTACATGCTGGACCTGGGCGCCAACGTCGATTGCGAGCCGCATCACTTGCACCAGTTCGCCATCATGGGCTCGGTGCTGGTGTCGGCCATGGAAAACATCGAACGGCCGACCATCGGCCTGTTGAACGTGGGCACGGAAGACATCAAGGGCAATGAAGTGGTGAAACTGACCGCCAAGCTCTTGCAGGTCGACCACGAGCGCGGCGCGCTGAACTTCTACGGCAATGTGGAAGGCAATGACATCTTCAAGGGCACCACCGATATCGTCGTCTGCGACGGCTTTGTCGGCAACGTCACCCTGAAAGCCATCGAAGGCCTGGCGCGTTTTGTGAAAGACGTGCTGACCTCGGAATTCAAGCGCAATCCGATTACCATGCTGGGCGCCCTGATCGCGCGCGGCGCGCTGAAAGCCATTACCAATCGGCTCAATCCCTCGCGTTATAACGGCGCCAGCCTGCTGGGCCTGCGTGGCCTGGTGATCAAGAGCCATGGCGGCGCCGATGCCTATTCGTTCGAATGGGCCTTGCGCCGCGCCTATGAGGCGGCAAAGAATGATGTGCAGGCCCACCTGGCCAGCATGATCGCCGAGCTGATGCCGCGCACGCCAGTGGCGGAAGAATCTACATCAACAAGCCCCAGCATTTAGTGGATGGTAAGCATGACTATCGTACGTAAAATCTACAGCAAAATCATCGGTACCGGCAGCTACCTGCCGGAGAAACGCGTGACCAACCAGGATCTGACGGAACAGCTCGCCGCCAAGGGCATCGAGACCTCGGATGAATGGATCGTCTCGCGCAGCGGCATCTCGGCGCGCCATTACGCGGCACCAATGCAAAATTCCTCGGACCTCGGTGTCGAAGCGGCCAAGAAGGCGCTGGAGATGGCCGGTCTCGACGGCAACGACCTGGACCTGATCATCGTCGCCAGCTCGACCCCCGACTTCTTCGGCAGCTTCCCCAGCACCGCCTGCATCGTGCAGAACAAGCTGGGCATCACCAACAACTGCGCGGCGGTCGACGTGCAGGCCGTCTGCAGCGGCTTCGTGTATGCGGTCGCCACCGCCGACAGCTTCATTCAGTCGGGCATGCATAAAAACGTGCTGGTGATCGGCGCCGAAGTGTTTTCGCGCATCCTCAATTTCGACGACCGCGGCACCTGCGTGCTGTTCGGCGACGGCGCCGGCGCCATCGTCCTGACCGCTTCTGAAGAGCCGGGCATCCTGGCCACCAAGCTGCATGCCGACGGCCGCCACTCGGACATCCTCAGCGTACCGGGCAATGTGGCGGGCGGCGCACTGGCCGGCAGCGCTTTCCTGTACATGGATGGCCCGGCCGTCTTCAAGCTGGCCGTGTCGGTACTGGAAAAAGTCGCGCATGAAGCCCTGGAGCACGCCAACATGACGCAGGACCAGATCGACTGGCTGATCCCGCACCAGGCCAATATCCGCATCATGAACAGCACCGCCAGGAAACTCGGCTTGCCACTGGAAAAAATGGTTGTCACCGTCGACCAGCACGGCAATACCTCGGCCGCCTCGATTCCGCTGGCACTCGACATCGCCGTGCGCGATGGCCGCGTCAAAAAGGGCGACAATGTGATGATGGAAGGCGTGGGCGGCGGCTTTACCTGGGGCGCCGTGCTGGCGCGCATGTAAGCTGCAAACAAGCTGCAACAATATTAAAAACGGAGTTCCCATGACACAATTTGCATTTGTTTTCCCAGGCCAGGGTTCGCAAGCGATCGCGATGCTCGACGGTTTCGCCGGCAACCCGGTGGTGGCACAGACCGTGGCCGAAGCGTCCGAAGCGCTGCAGTTCGACCTGGGCAAGCTGATCGCCGAAGGTCCGAAGGAAGAGCTGGACCTGACCACCAATACCCAGCCCGTGATGCTGACGGCGGCCGTGGCGTTTTACCGCGCCTGGCTGGCGGCCGGTGGCCCGCTGCCAACCGTGGTGGCCGGCCACAGTCTCGGTGAATACTCGGCGCTGGTCGCCGCCGGCGTGATCGCCTTCAAGGACGCGGTGCCGCTGGTGCGTTTCCGCGCACAGGCGATGCAGGAAGCCGTGCCGGTCGGGCAGGGCACCATGGCCGTCGTGCTGGGCCTGTCGGATGACGACGTGCGCGCCGCCTGTGCCGAAGCGGCCGCCGAAAACCCGGCCCTGGTGATCGAACCCGTCAATTTCAATGCGCCGGCGCAAGTGGTGATTGCCGGTCATACGGCTGCTGTCGAGCGCGCCTGCGAGCTGGCCAAGGCCAAGGGCGCCAAGCGCGCCATGAAGCTGCCGGTGTCGGCGCCATTCCATTCCTCGCTGCTGAAACCCGCATCGGACCGTTTGCGCGACTACATGGCCGACCTGCCATTCAATACGCCGCAGATCGCCCTGATCAACAACGTCGATGTCGCCATCGTCAATGACGTGATCGGGATCAAGGATGCGCTGGTGCGCCAGGCGGCCAGCCCCGTGCGTTGGGTGGAAACCATGCAGAAGGTGGCGGCCGACGGCATCACCCAGGTGATCGAATGCGGTCCGGGCAAGGTCCTGATGGGCCTGGCCAAGCGCATCGACCCGGTGCTGGTGGGCGACGCCATCGTCGACCAGGCCTCGCTCGACCGTATTTTGACGCAGCTCAAGTAACTAGCCGCCGGCAGCCATGCTGCCGCCAGCCATATTAAGGATACTCATGAATTTAACGAATCAAGTCGTGCTGGTCACGGGCGCCTCGCGCGGCATCGGCCGCGCCATCGCCACTGAACTGGGCAAACAGGGCGCCACCGTGGTCGGCACCGCCACTTCGGACGCCGGCGCGCAGGCGATCACCGATTACCTGGCCGCCGAAGGCGTGACGGGCAAGGGCCTGGTGCTGAACGTGACCGATGCGGCGCGTTGCGCGGCCGTGGTCGACGAAGTGCAGAAAACCTATGGCAGCCTGTCGATCCTGGTCAACAATGCGGGCATCACGCAAGACCAGCTGGCCATGCGCATGAAGGATGAAGAGTGGGACAATGTGATCTCCACCAATCTGTCGGCGGTCGGCCGCTTGTCGCGCGCGGTTTTGCGCGGCATGATGAAGGCCAAGGCCGGGCGTATCATCAACATCACTTCGGTGGTGGCCTCGTCGGGCAATCCGGGCCAGATGAATTACGCGGCGGCCAAGGCCGGCGTGGAAGGCATGAGCCGCGCGCTGGCGCGTGAAATCGGCAGTCGCAACATTACTGTCAATTGCATCGCCCCCGGCTTTATCGATACCGACATGACCAAGGCCTTGAGCGAAGAACAGCACGCGGCCTTGCTGACGCAGATTCCGCTGTCGCGCCTGGGCAAGCCGGAAGACGTGGCCGCCGCCGTGGCTTTCCTGGCGTCGCCGCAAGCGGCGTATATCACGGGCACGACCTTGCACGTGAATGGCGGCATGTATATGAATTGATGTGAAAGATGGATGAAACACCAGTTTGTGGCATGATGTGCAACTGGTTTTTGACTATAATCGCATCTTTTAGCAGCAGCTTCGGTTGAATTAGCAGCAGACACCGAAATTAGTATTCGGACGCGCAAACCTGATAAAATGCGCGCACTTTCCGTAACACACACTTTGGAGCCATAACATGTCGGATATCGAACAACGCGTTAAGAAAATCGTCGCTGAGCAACTGGGCGTTGCAGAAGCAGACATCAAAATCGAATCCTCTTTCGTCGACGACCTGGGCGCCGATTCGCTGGACACCGTGGAACTGGTGATGGCCCTGGAAGACGAATTCGAAATGGAAATCCCTGACGAACAAGCTGAAAAAATCACCACGGTGAAACAGGCGATCGACTACGCCACCGCCAACGTCAAGGCCTAAGCCTGTCTGACCGACTTCAGGAGAATCGCTTGAGCCGTTCTAAAAACCGTCGTGTTGTTGTCACCGGCCTGGGCTGCGTTTCACCTGTCGGCAATACTATTGCCGAGGCGTGGAGCGCAATCATCGAAGGGAAGTCGGGCATTGCCACGATTACCAAGTTCGATGCGCAGCCATTCACCACGCATTTTGCCGGTGAAGTCAAAGGTTTCAATATCGAAGAGTATATCTCCGGTAAGGAAGCCCGCCATATGGATACCTTCATCCATTACGGCATGGCTGCCGGTATCCAGGCGATGCAGGACTGTGGCCTGGAGGTCACCGAAGAGAACGCCGAGCGTATCGGCGTGATCATCGGCTCCGGCATCGGTGGCTTGCCGCTGATCGAAGAAACCAAGTCCGAGTACGAAAAACGTGGCCCGCGCCGCATCTCGCCCTTTTTCGTGCCTGCCTCGATCATTAACATGATCTCTGGCAACCTTTCGATCAAATATGGTCTGAAAGGCCCGAACCTGGCCATCGTCACGGCATGCACCACCGGTTTGCACAGCATCGGCGCAGCCGCGCGCATGATCGAGTACGGCGATGCCGACGTCATGATTGCCGGCGGTGCCGAATCGACTGTCTCGCCGCTGGGCCTGGGCGGTTTCGCCTCGGCACGCGCCTTGTCGACCCGCAACGATGACCCGGCAACGGCGTCGCGTCCGTGGGATACCGACCGCGACGGTTTCGTGCTCGGCGAAGGCGCCGGCGTGATGGTGCTGGAAGAGTACGAGCACGCGGTGGCCCGCGGTGCCAAGATCTATGCCGAAGTGCATGGTTTCGGGATGAGCGCAGATGCTTATCACATGACCTCGCCGCTGGAAGATGGTAGCGGCGGCAGCAAATCGGTGATCGCGGCACTCAACAACGCAGGCTTGAACCCGGACCAGATTCAATACCTGAACGCGCATGGCACGTCGACCCCGCAAGGCGACGTGGCCGAAGTGATGGGCATCAAGCGCACCTTCGGCGACCATGCGAAAAACCTGGTAGTGAACTCGACCAAATCGATGACGGGCCATTTGCTGGGCGGCGCGGGCGGTCTGGAAGCGGTGTTTACGGTCCTGGCGATCCACCATCAGGTGTCGCCGCCGACCATCAACATCTTCAACCAGGATGCGGCTTGCGATCTCGATTTCTGTGCCAATACGGCGCGTGACATGAAGATCGATTATGCAGTGAAAAATTCCTTCGGCTTCGGCGGAACGAATGGCACGCTGATTTTCGGCAAAGCGAAATAAGCTGTAACAGCTTGAACTTTCTGGCGCTCGCTGCGGTCAAACTGTAGTGAGCGCTGATTCGGCGCCAACGTTCGTTGGCGCCTGAATTTGCCCGGCATGGTGCCGGCGCGCCTGATATTTTCCCCATTGAGAGTGTATGTCGATTGCCATATCGGCTGTCCTGCGCACGCCTGTCGGTTTGCGTCTGCTGCAAGCGTGCCTGGGCGTCGCTGCCTTGCTGGCGGCCTGGCCGCTGGCAACGGGTGCTTACGCCCTGGGCTGGCCTGCCGCGCTGATCAGTGCCGCTGGCGGCGTGTTGTCGCTCGCTGCGCTGTGTTCTCACGGAAAGCCGCATACGCTTGATATTTCACCGGTCGGCCAGTTTCGGCTGGCGGAACATGACGCATGTGGCGGTGTGCCAGCGTCGTCCGCGCCGCCGCTGCGTCTGCTGCCCGGTTCGACCCTGTGGCCGGCGCTGCTGGTGCTGCGCCTGAGCGACGACCAGGGGCGCATCGTCACGCTGGTGGTGCAGCGTGCTCTGCCGGCAACAAAGGCGTTCCGCGAACTGGCCGTGGCATGCCGCGCCATCGCGGCGCGGGGGAAGGGGGCATAAAAAGTGCGGAAAATACTGAACTTCTTGCAGCGGGCCAACTCTATAACCATACAGGCGCCCGCGCTGCATGCTACCAGGGATACAGGGTGTGAGGACAGAACGCGAAGGTGATCAATTATTGGTCGAGCGGGTCCAGGCTGGCGACAGGCGGGCATTCGACGTGCTGGTATCGAAATACCAGCGGCGTCTGATGCGGCTGGTATCGCGGCTGGTGCATGACCCGGCGGAGGCCGAAGATGTGGTGCAAGAAACCTTTATCAAGGCCTATCGGGCGCTGCGGCATTTCCGCGGCGACGCGGCTTTTTATACCTGGCTTTATCGCATCGGCATCAATACGGCGAAAAACTACCTGGTCACGCAGAGCCGGCGCACGCCCACGTCCAGCGAAACCGATGCGGAGCAGGCCGAGTCTTTCGATGACGGCAACAAGCTGCGTGACAACAACACGCCAGAGTCCGTGCTTGCCAGCAAGCAGATCGCCGCCACGGTCAACGCCGCCATGGATGTGCTGCCGATCGAATTGCGCACCGCCATCGTGCTGCGTGAAATCGAGGGATTGAGCTATGAAGAAATTTCGGAAATCATGGCGTGCCCGATCGGCACCGTGCGCAGCCGTATCTTTCGGGCGCGCGAGGTGATTGCGGAAAAACTCAAACCCTTGCTGGACATGCCGATTGACAAGCGCTGGTAATACATTGACCATGAGCAAGCCGCACCATTCCTTTTGAACTGGCAGGACCCACGATGGACACATATCCAGGATTGCACGAGCATATTTCGGCCTTGGCCGATGGCGAACTGGCGGCCAGCGAACTCGAGTTGGCGTTTGCCGCGCTCGACACCGATGCGGGGCGCCAGGCCTGGCAGGCCTACCGCCTGATCGGCGAAGCGCTGCGCGCAGGGCAGGATGCGAGCGTGCTGAGCGCCGGTTTCGGCGCGGGCCTGGCCGGCCGCCTGGCTGCCGAAGCCGCTCCCACGTCCGCACCGGCAGCCGTCCTGGCCGCTGTCGCGCCGGCTGCCGAACCGCTCGACATGGGCATTGTTCCCCAGCGCTAGCCTGCTTACGCCAGCCTTAATGCGGGCGACTCCCTCTTGACACCGGCCTTCTGCACGATTGACACTAGCCGCTGGCGATATCTTGCTTATGCGATATATTGTTGTACGGTTTGCCATGCGCGGCCTGTGCCTGACCGCCACGCCTGCCTCTGGCGCGCCCCCGGATGCAGCGTGGGGCAGGCTGGCGGCAGCCAGATCCGACTTACCATTCGAAAAGACTACTCCATGAAAAAAAATATTTGTGCACCCAGCAAAACGTTTTCAGCGAAGACGCTTTCCGCCTTGTGTCTGGGGACCGCCGGCGTCTTCTTTGCGCCGGCCATGCTGGGCATGGCGCCGCCGGCCCATGCCGCCGTGCCGTCTGTCAAACTGCCTGATTTTGCCGACCTGGTCGACGCGGTCGGCCCGGCCGTCGTCAATATCCGCACCACCGAACGGCTGAAAATGGGCGGCGCCGCCGCCGGCAGCAGCGACGAGCAGGAAATGCAGGAATTCCTGCGCCGCTTCTTTGGTGGCGCCATGCCGACGCCGCGCCAGCAGGACCCGCGCAGCCGCCGCGCGCCGCAAGAGCAGGAAGTGCAGCGCGGCGTCGGCTCCGGCTTCATCATTTCCGCCGATGGCTACGTACTGAGCAATGCGCATGTGGTCGACGGCGCCGATGAAGTCTATGTGACGCTGACCGACAAGCGCGAATTCAAGGCCAAGGTGATCGGTGCGGATGCGCGCACCGACGTGGCCCTGCTGAAAATCGAAGGCGCCAACCTGCCGCGCGTGACCATCGGCGACTCGGAGAAAATCCGTGTCGGCGAATGGGTGATCGCCATCGGTTCGCCGTTCAACCTGGAAAACACGGTCACGGCCGGCATTATCTCGGCCAAGTCGCGCGATACGGGAGATTACCTGCCGCTGATCCAGAGCGACGTCGCTGTGAATCCCGGTAACTCGGGCGGTCCGCTGATCAACCTGCGTGGCGAAGTGATCGGCATCAACTCGCAGATCGCCACCCTGTCCGGCGCCTACAACGGCATTTCGTTTGCCGTGCCCATCGATGAAGCCATGCGTGTCGGCGAGCAACTGAAAAAAACCGGCAAGGTGGTGCGCGGCCGCATCGGCGTGCAGATCGGCGAAGTGAGCAAGGAAGTGGCCGAATCGCTGGGCTTGCCGAACGCCAAGGGTGCGCAGGTCTCGATGGTCGAACCCGGTGGCCCGGCCGACAAGGCCGGTGTCAAGCCTGGTGACATCATCCTGAAATTCAATGGCACCCAGATCGAGCGCTCGTCCGACCTGCCGCGCTTGGTGGGCGGCTCCGCCGTCAATGGCAAGGCCAGCATCACCGTCTGGCGCAAGGGCGCGCAGCAGGAGTTGCCGGTCACGGTGGCCGAGCTGGAAGGCGAGAAAACCGCCGGCAAGGCCGCAGCCAAGCAGCCCGAAGCACAGACCAGCAATGCATTGGGACTGAAGGTCAGCGACGTGCCTGCCGCCAAAAAGCAGGAACTGAAGATCGATGCCGGCGTGCTGGTCGATGACGCCGATGGCGTGGCGGCCCTGGCCGGCCTGCAGTCCGGCGACGTGATCCTGCAATTGAACAACGTTGCCGTGCGCGACGCCAAGCAGTTCAATGCGCTGGTGGCCAAGCTCGATCCGAAGAAAACCTCGGCCGTGCTGGTGCGCCGTGGCGAAACGGCGCAATTCGTGTCCTTGCGTCCGTTCGCAAAATAACTTTCAACCCGCGCCCCGCGACAGCCGGGGTCGGACCCTTAGGGACCGACCCCAGTCTTTGCTTGGGGTTATTCAAGTTCCCATGCACTTCACCCTCTACTCCCGCAGTTATTGCCATCTATGCCAGGACATGCTCGACGCCCTGCAACGGTTGCAAACCCCCGTCAAGCCCTTCACGGTCGAGGTGATCGATATCGACACTTCGCCCGACCCCTCGCTGCTGGCGCGTTTCGACGAGCTGGTGCCGGTGCTGTTCGGCGACCTGGATCAACCCGAGCTCTGCCATTATTTCCTTGATGAAGCCGCCGTGCGCCGCCATCTGGCATGAACTGAATGGCTGATTTACATCGCTGCCCGGGAGGCGGCCGCTGAAAGACGGGCTTTCTACTCTGAAATCCGGTAAAATGGGGAGGTCGAAAAAGCTCCTGTCCGCAGCAGCAGCTTATGTCGCTTCAAAAGCGCTCGCCTGGACATGCAAATGTCCTGCCCGGAGCGCTTTTTTCATCATGAGTGGGGTGCCCGGTTTTGGCCCTGTTTGGCCCTGGCATGATCCCCTTGATTCCTGTTAAAGCAGTGTTGTCACTCGCACATATATTAGTTAATGAATAACATACGCAATTTCTCCATCATCGCCCATATTGACCACGGTAAATCGACCCTGGCTGACCGCATCATTCAATTGTGCGGCGGCTTGTCCGACCGCGAGATGGAGGCGCAGGTGCTCGATTCGATGGATCTGGAGCGCGAACGCGGCATTACCATCAAGGCGCAAACGGCGGCCCTGCACTACAAGGCGCGCGACGGCCAGATCTACAACCTGAACCTGATCGATACACCGGGCCACGTCGACTTCAGTTATGAAGTGTCGCGCTCGCTGTCCGCCTGCGAAGGCGCGCTGCTGGTGGTCGACGCGTCGCAAGGCGTGGAAGCGCAGACCGTCGCCAACTGCTACACGGCGCTGGACCTGGGCGTGGAAGTGGTGCCGGTCCTGAATAAAATCGACTTGCCGAACGCCGATCCTCCGAACGCGATTGCCGAAATCGAAGACGTGATCGGCATCGACGCCGGCGACGCGGTCCACTGCTCGGCCAAGACCGGCTTTGGCGTGCTCGACGTGCTGGAGCAACTGATCGTCAAGGTGCCGCCACCGAAGGGTGATCCGGACGCGCCGTTGCAGGCGCTGATCGTCGACTCCTGGTACGACGCCTATGTGGGCGTGGTGATGCTGGTGCGCGTGGTCAACGGCACCCTGAAACCGAAAGACAAGATCCGCCTGATGGCCACCGATTCGGTGCAGCTGGTGGAAGATATCGGCGTGTTTTCGCCGCGCTCGCAATCGTTGCCGCAACTGTCCGCAGGGCAGGTGGGCTTCGTCATCGCCGGCATCAAGGAACTGAAAGCGGCCAAGGTGGGCGATACCGTCACCCTGGCCAGCCGTCCCGCCAGCGAGCCATTGCCAGGCTTCAAGGAAGTGCAGCCGCAGGTGTTTGCCGGCCTGTTCCCGGTCGAAGCGAACCAGTACGATGCGCTGCGCGACTCGCTGGAAAAACTGAAACTGAACGACGCCGCCCTGATGTACGAGCCGGAAGTATCGCAGGCGCTGGGCTTCGGCTTCCGCTGCGGCTTCCTGGGCCTGCTGCACATGGAAATCGTGCAGGAGCGCCTCGAGCGCGAATTCGACATGGACCTGATCACCACCGCGCCGACCGTGGTGTACGAAGTGATCCAGCGTGACGGTACCCTGATCAACGTCGACAATCCGTCGAAGATGCCGGACCCTTCGCGCATCGAGGAAGTGCGCGAGCCTATCGTCACGGTCAACCTGTATATGCCGCAGGAATATGTCGGCTCGGTGATCACCCTGTGTATCGCCAAGCGCGGCATCCAGATGGACATGAGCTACCACGGTCGCCAGGTCAAGCTGATCTATGAAATGCCGATGGCCGAGATCGTGCTGGACTTCTTCGACCGCCTGAAATCGACTTCGCGCGGCTATGCCTCGATGGATTACGAGTTCAAGGAATACCGCGCCGCCGACGTGGTCAAGGTCGACATGCTGATCAACAGCGAAAAAGTCGATGCGCTGGCCATTATCGTGCACCGTTCGAACAGCCAGTACCGTGGCCGCCAGGTGGCCGCCAAGATGCGCGAACTGATCCCGCGCCAGATGTTCGACGTGGCCATTCAAGCCACCATCGGCGCCAACATCATTTCGCGCGAGAACGTGAAAGCGCTGCGCAAGAACGTGCTGGCCAAGTGCTATGGCGGCGATATCAGCCGCAAGAAAAAATTGCTGGAAAAGCAAAAGGCGGGCAAGAAGCGCATGAAGCAAGTGGGTTCCGTGGAGATTCCACAAGAAGCCTTCCTGGCAATCTTACAAGTGGACGGCTAACACATGAACCTGCAAGTGATTTTAGGAAATTTCGCGCTGATTTTGTTCGTCCTGATGGTCATCACGGGTTTTGTCTGGTGCCTGGACGTATTTTATTTGTCGAAACAGCGCCGCCTGGCGGCCGACCGCGCACTGGCTGATTTCGACGCGCGCCAGTCCAAGCTGGCCGCCGAAGGCATCAAGTCCGAGCATGGCGGCAGCCGCGCCACGATCGAAGCGGCGCTGCTGCGCCAGCCGACCTGGGTCGAGTATTCGGGTAGCTTCTTCCCGGTGATTGCGATGGTGTTCTGCCTGCGCTCCTTCCTGTACGAGCCGTTCAAGATCCCGTCGAGCTCGATGGTGCCGACCTTGCTGGTGGGCGACCTGATCCTGGTAAACAAGTTTACCTATGGCATTCGTTTGCCGATCGTCAACAAGCGCATCATTGAAGTCAATGATCCGCAGCGCGGCGACGTGATGGTGTTCAAGTATCCGAAGGACATGTCGCAGGACTACATCAAGCGCGTGATCGGTGTGCCTGGTGATAAAATCACCTATGACAACAAGCGCTTGACCGTGAATGGCAAGCCGGTCAGCTACACGCCGCTCGATGACTACCTCGACGACGAGAGCACCGTGTACCACAAGCAGCTGGAAGAAAACCTGACGGGCGTCAGCCACCGCATCCTGAACGACGATCCGGCGCCGACCCTGAACCTGGGGCAGGTCACCGACTTTCCGCACAAGGATGCCTGCGACTACAACGAAGACGGCTTTACTTGCGTCGTGCCAGCAGGAAATTATTTCATGATGGGCGACAACCGCGACAACAGCGCGGACAGCCGCTACTGGGGTTTCGTGCCGAACGAGAATATCGTCGGCAAGGCTTTCCTGGTGTGGATGAATTTCAGCAATCCGAAACGCGTGGGCGGCATCCACTAAGCCGCTTGGGTCCTTCGGGACCAACCCCGCATGCCGTGCGCCCGACACCCGCGCCGGCATGCCGACTCAATCAGATGACACAGAACCAACAATGAATCTTCAGCTATTGCAAACCCGTCTAGGCTATACGTTCCAGGATGCTGGCCTGTTGCAGCAAGCCTTGACGCATCGTAGCCACAGCAGTTTGCATAATGAGCGGCTGGAATTCCTCGGCGACTCGATACTCAACTGCGTGGTCGCGTCCATCCTGTACGAGCGCTTCAAGGCCATCGACGAGGGCGATCTGTCGCGCCTGCGCGCCAACCTCGTCAAGCAGCAGTCGCTGTATGAAATCGCGCAAAAGCTGGAATTGTCGCAGTTCCTGCGCCTCGGCGAAGGCGAACTGAAATCGGGTGGTTTCCGCCGTCCGTCGATCCTGGCCGACACCCTGGAAGCGTTGCTGGGGGCCATTTTCCTCGACACCGGTTTCGATGCCGCCAGCACCGTGATCCGCGCCTTTTATATTCCCATCCTCGACTCGGTCGATCCGCAGACACTGGGCAAGGATGCCAAGACCCTGCTGCAGGAGTTTTTGCAGAGTAAAAAAATCTCGCTGCCACAATACAATGTGGTGGCCACCCACGGCGCCGCCCACAGCCAGGAATTCGAGATCGAATGCCTGGTGCCGAAATTGAATATCCAGGTCTACGGTCGTGGCGGAAGCCGCCGCGCCGGTGAGCAAGCCGCCGCCAAACTGGCGCTGGAGGTGGCCGAGCAGGCACTGCTGAAGTCGCCCGCCGCCAACCGCAAGCCCAAACCGCGCGCCGCCCAGCTCAAGCTGGCCGGCATTGCCACCATCCAGAGCGACGACGCCGCCGTCGCCGCTCACACTCAACAGAAATCGACACTCGCATGACAGCCACCAAAATGCCCGACAACTTCCGCTGTGGCTATATCGCCATCGTGGGCCGCCCGAACGTGGGCAAATCGACCCTGATGAACGTGCTGATCGGCGCGAAGGTCAGCATCACCTCGCGCAAGGCGCAGACCACGCGCCACCGCATCACCGGCATCCAGACCGTGCCTGACGCGCAGTTCATCTACGTCGACACGCCCGGCTTCCAGACGCGCCACTCGAACGCGCTGAACAAGACGCTCAACAAGACCGTCACCAATACCCTGATCTCGTCGGACGTGATCCTGTACGTGATCGAGGCGGGCACGTTCGGCCCGGCCGACCAGCAGGTGATGGACTTGCTGCCGAAAGAGGTGCCGTGCATCCTGGTGATCAACAAATCGGACCGCGTCAAGGACAAGGCCGTGCTGCTGCCGTTCGCGCAAAAAGTGGCCGCCATGCGCGACTTCGCCGCCATCGTGCCGGTCTCGGCCAAGCTGCATTTCCAGCTGGAAGGCTTGCAGAACGAGATCAAGCGCTTCCTGCCGGAAAACCAGCCGATTTTCGGACCGGACGACATCACCGACCGCAGCGAAAAATTCCTCGCCTCGGAAATCGTGCGCGAAAAACTGTTCCGCTTTGTCGGCGACGAACTGCCGTACACCAGCACCGTGCTGATCGAGAAATTCGAGCAGGAAGGCGATCTGCGCCGCGTGTTTGCCGCCATCCTGGTCGAGCGCGATACGCATAAATCGATGATCATCGGCAACAAGGGCGCGCGCCTGAAGGAAGTCTCGACCCAGGCCCGCCTGGACATGGAAAAACTGTTCGGCGGCCCGGTCTACCTGGAAATCTGGGTCAAGGTCAAATCGGGCTGGGCCGACAACGAAGCGGGCCTGCGCGCCTACGGCTACGAGTAAGTCCATACCAGGGGATGACGCCACACGCATGAGCACCACCACGCCAGCGCTGCCAGGCGCCGTCCCGGCAGTCCCGCTGCAGAGCGCCGCTGTGCCATCCCCGCCAGCGCCCCGGCGCACGGCCAGCCGCCCGCCCGGGCGCGATGGCCGCATCACGGGCCAGCCCGCCTTCGTGCTGCACAGCTACCCGCATAAAGAAACCAGCCTGATCATCGATGTGCTGACGCGCGACCATGGCCGCATCGCGCTGGTCGCCAAGGGCGCCAAGCGTCCCCATTCGCAACTGCGCGGCGTGCTGCAGACCTTCCAGCCGCTGCAGGCGGGCTGGACCGGCAAGTCCGAGCTGCGCATCCTGACGGGCGCCGAATGGGTGGGCGGCATGCTGCCGCTGGAAAAGACCGCCTTGCTGTGCGGCTTCTACCTGAACGAATTGCTGGTCAAACTGCTGGCGCGCGACGATCCGCACCCGGTCCTGTTCGACCACTACGTTGCCACCTTGAATCAACTGGCGCACAATGAACCGGCGCCCATCGTGCTGCGCAAGTTCGAGCGCGCGCTGTTGAAGGAAACCGGCGTGGCGGCCGACCTGGTGCGCTGCACCGGCACGCGCCAGCCGGTGCAGGCGGGGCAGATCTATGTGGTCGACCCAGAGCGCGGCCCGCGTCCGGCGCAGGCCGGCGACGCCTGGCCGCGCATTACCGGCAAGACCCTGCTCGACATGGAGTGCGAAGATTATGCCGATGCCGCCACGCAGGCGCAAAGCAAGACCTTGATGCGCTTTTTGCTGGCCCATCAGCTCGGTGGCGCGACCCTGAACACGCGCCAGATGCTGATCGATTTGATGCAGTTGTAATGTTCAACCTACACAGTTATTACGGAAAATTACCATGAGCTTTTTGCAGCCAGCCGGCCCCGTCATCGACCTGGGCGTCAATATCGACCACGTGGCCACCTTGCGCAATGCGCGCGGCACGCAGTATCCGGACCCGATCCGCGCGGCCCTGCTGGCCGAACAGGCCGGCGCCGATTGCATCACCTTGCATTTGCGCGAAGACCGCCGCCATATCAAGGACGCCGACGTGATCGCCATCGCGCCGCAACTGCTGACGCGCATGAACCTGGAAGCGGCCGTCACCGCCGAGATGGTCGATTTTGCCTGCCGCATCAAGCCGGCGGACGTCTGCCTGGTGCCGGAAAAACGCACCGAAGTGACCACCGAAGGCGGCCTGGACGTGGTGCGCTATTACAAGGAAGTGTCGGCGGCCGTCAAGCAACTGCAAGGCGAGGGCATCCGCGTCAGCCTGTTTATCGATGCCGATGAGGCGCAGATCGCTGCCGCAGCCGAGATGGGCGCGCCCGTGATCGAGCTGCATACGGGCCGCTATGCGGATGCCGAAGGTGAAGCGCAACTGGCGGAACTCGAACGCATCAAGGCCGGCGTGCTGTTTGGCGCCACCCGTGGCTTGAAGGTCAATGCGGGCCACGGTTTGCATTACACCAATGTGCAGGCGATCGCCGCGATTCCCGATATCGCCGAACTCAATATCGGCCACGCCATCGTGGCCCATGCCGTGTTTGTCGGCTGGGAAAACGCCGTGCGTGAAATGAAGGCCATCATGGTTGCGACACGCGTCGGTCATCGGGCGGGCAAATAATGATTTACGGCATAGGCACCGATATCTGCAAGATACCGCGCATCGAAGCGGCGCTCGCGCGCCATGGCGAGCGCTTTGCCAAGAAGATACTGGGGCCGCAGGAACTGGAAAAATTCCGCGCCCGCAGCGCGAGGAGCGCCGTGCGCGGCGTGCGCTTCCTGGCCACGCGCTTTGCCGCCAAGGAAGCTTTTTCCAAGGCGATCGGCCTGGGCCTGCGCATGCCGATGACCTGGCCCGCCGCGCAGATGCTCAATCACCCGAGCGGCAAGCCGATGATCGTCTGCAGCGGCGTGCTGGCGGACTTTATGGCACAGCACCGTTTGAGCGCGCAAGTGACGATCAGCGACGAGGAAGAGTACGCCGTCGCTTTCGTGATTGTGGAACAATCGCCAGAATAACCGAGCCAGCAATGACCGAAGCAATACCCGATCTGAACGCCGTCGTCCCCGTACCCGACGCACGCGCGCAAGTGCTGGCCACCGTCGCCAGGCTGCCGAACCTGCCTGGCGTATATCGCTACTTCGATGCCGGCGACAAGGTGCTGTACGTGGGCAAGGCGCGCGACCTGAAAAAGCGCGTGTCGAGCTACTTCCAGAAAAACCTGGCCAGCCCCCGTATCGCCATGATGGTCGAGCGCATCGTGCGCCTGGAAACCACCGTTACGCACAGCGAGGCGGAAGCCCTGATCCTGGAAAACAACCTGATCAAGGCGCTGCAGCCGCGCTACAACATCCTGTTTCGCGACGACAAGTCCTATCCGTATCTGAAAATCACCGGCGGCGAGGCGCCGCGCATGGTGTATTACCGCGGTTCGGTGGACAAGAAGAACCAGTATTTCGGGCCGTTTCCCAGTTCCTGGGCGGTCAAGGAATCGATGCAGATCTTGCAGAAAGTATTCCTGATCCGCACCTGCGAAGACAGCGTGTATGCCAACCGCACGCGGCCGTGCTTGCTGCACCAGATCGGCCGCTGCAGTGCGCCGTGCGTCGACCTGATCAGCAAGGAAGACTATAAAAACGACGTGGAAAACGCGGCGCGTTTCCTGCGCGGCCGGCAAAGCGAAGTGATGGCCGACCTGGAAAAGAAAATGCACGCCTATGCGGCCGAGCTGAAATTCGAGCAGGCGGTGGTGGTGCGCAACCAGATCAATTCGCTGTCGCGCGTGCTGCACCAGCAGAGCATGGAAACCACCGGCGACGCCGATGTCGACATCATTGCCGTGCTGGTGCAGGGCGGGCGCGCCTGCGTCAACCTGGCGATGGTGCGCGGCGGACGCCACCTGGGCGACCGCGCTTACTTTCCGAGCCAGCTCAGCGATGCCGCGGCGATTGCCGAGGAGCCGATCGAAGTCGAAGTGCTGGCCGCATTCCTGGCCCAGCACTACACGGAAAAATTCATTCCCGGCACCCTGATCCTGAATATCGAATTCGACCAGCCGGCGCTGATGGTGGCGCTGATGGAGCAGTGCGGCCACCGCATCAACCTGATCTTCCAGCCGCAGGGCCAGCGCCGCCAGTGGCTGGAACTGGCGCAAAAAGGGGCCGAGATTTCGCTGGCGCGGCTGTTGTCCGAGCAGGGTTCGCAGCAGTCGCGCACGCGCGCGCTGGCCGACGCCCTGCGTCTGGAAGCGGAAGACCTCGACACCATCCGCGTGGAATGCTTCGACATCAGCCACACCCAGGGCGAAGCGACGCAGGCCTCGTGCGTGGTGTTCCACCATCATGCGATGCAGAACGGTGAATACCGGCGCTACAACATCAATGATATTACCCCCGGCGACGATTATGCGGCGATGCGGCAAGTGCTGATGCGCCGTTATGAAAAGGTGGCCAATGGCGACGGCGTGATGCCGGACGTGGTGCTGATCGACGGCGGCAAGGGGCAGATCGAAATGGCGCGCCAGGTGTTTGCCGAACTGGGCCTGGACATCAGTCTGATCGTCGGCGTGGCGAAAGGCGAGGGCAGGCGAGTCGGCCTGGAAACCTTGCTGTTTGTCGACGGCCGCGCGGCGCAGGAGCTGGGCAAGGAATCGGCGGCGCTGATGCTGATCGCGCAGATCCGCGACGAGGCCCACCGTTTTGCAATTACCGGCATGCGCGCCAAGCGCGCCAAGACGCGCCAGACCTCGCGCCTGGAAGAGATAGAAGGCATCGGCGCCAAGCGCAGGCAAAAGCTGCTGTCACGCTTTGGCGGCCTGCGCGGCGTGGTCGACGCCAGCGTGGAAGACCTGATGTCGGTGGAGGGGATTTCGACCCAGCTGGCGGAGGAAATCTACAAGCAGCTGCACTAGTAATTTCGGCCTGGTCCGGCTACGCCGCAACCGGACTAGGCTAATACCCGCGTGCCATGTAGACTAGTGGCGCTTTGTTGGTGCTTTATTCAATTTACCCGTCGGCCGATTGCTTTCCTATGCCTTTTAATATTCCCATCCTCCTGACCTGGCTGCGCGTGGCCCTGATCCCGCTGGTCGTCGGCGTGTTTTATCTGCCGCCGTCGATGCTGCTGCATGGCGACCAGAACCTGGTCGCCACCCTGGTCTTTATTGTTGCCGCCGTGACCGACTGGTTCGACGGCTTCCTGGCCCGCCGCTGGAACCAGACCTCGGCCTTTGGCGCTTTCCTCGACCCGGTCGCCGACAAGCTGATGGTGGCCGGCGCCTTGCTGGTGCTGGTGCAGCTGGACCGCGTCAATGCCGTGCTGGCGTTTATCATCATCGGCCGCGAAATCACGATTTCGGCCCTGCGCGAATGGATGGCCCAGATCGGCGCCTCGAAATCGGTGGCGGTTAGTTCGATCGGCAAGATCAAGACGGCCGCGCAGATGACGGCGATTCCCTTGCTGCTGTACCACGAGGTGATCTTCGGCGCCATCGACACCCATGTGTGGGGCGAAAAGCTGATGTGGATCGCCTGCGTGCTGACGGTGTGGTCGATGTTTTACTATCTGCGGCTGGCATGGCCACTCATTAAAGAAAAGGCGGGCAATCTGCATTGAGCTCGGTAGTGAATGGCGTGAAAGGGCGGGCCAGAGGCGCGGGCCTGAGAAAATGCCGATGGCGGCGTTGCAGCTCCTTGTCGTACTAGCGTACTGCCTGCGTCGCTGCGCCTTGCCCTCGACATTTTTCAGACCCGCTTGGCCCGGGAGGCCTTTGCCGGAGTTCGCGGCTTCAATCGGTTCTGTCTGCATGCTTGCGGTGTCAGGATCGGGCTTGAAGAGGATGGATAAAATTCCATTGACAGCCTCTGTAATACATCTATAATGCTGGCCTGTTGTTGATGACGCGGGAGTAGCTCAGTTGGTAGAGCGCAACCTTGCCAAGGTTGAGGTCGAGAGTTCGAGACTCTTCTCCCGCTCCAGTTTTCTGGATCGTGTCATAGGTAAAACAGCAGTTGCAGCAAAAAGTAGTACTGGCGATGTAGTAGAGCTTCTGATACAATGTTGTCCACTGCGGGAGTAGCTCAGTTGGTAGAGCGCAACCTTGCCAAGGTTGAGGTCGAGAGTTCGAGACTCTTCTCCCGCTCCAGTGAAAACTGGCAGCAGTTGTAAACGGTAGCAAAAAGCAGTAGAATGTTGACTCCAAGCGGGAGTAGCTCAGTTGGTAGAGCGCAACCTTGCCAAGGTTGAGGTCGAGAGTTCGAGACTCTTCTCCCGCTCCAGTGGCAACTGGATGCAGCAAACATAGTAATACGGCGTAGTAAGCAGAAAATAGAAGCTCCATGCGGGAGTAGCTCAGTTGGTAGAGCGCAACCTTGCCAAGGTTGAGGTCGAGAGTTCGAGACTCTTCTCCCGCTCCAGAATTCTAAAGGGAAGCGCAGATGGCTTCCTTTTTTTATCCGCCGCCTTCGATGGCGCAGCGTGAATAGTAAAGCTCCATGCGGGAGTAGCTCAGTTGGTAGAGCGCAACCTTGCCAAGGTTGAGGTCGAGAGTTCGAGACTCTTCTCCCGCTCCAGTTTCAGATGTGCCACAAAGCACATTGCAGCAGTTCCTCAGGCGAGGTAGCAAAGAGGTTATGCAGCGGCCTGCAAAGCCGTTTAGACGGGTTCGATTCCCGTCCTCGCCTCCAGTAATATGCAGTAAAGAAAAAACCCGCAGCGATGCGGGTTTTTTTTCGTCCATCGATTCACTGCGCTGGCGTGCCGCCTATATGCGTGAACTGCCAGGCATGGCCATCGAGGTCCGTGAAGCCGTGGCCGTACATGAAACCGTGGTCGTCCGGCTCGCCCGTGGCGGTGGCACCAAGGGCGACGGCTTTGGCCACCAGGCGATCCACCTCTTCGCGGCTTTCGCAGCTCAGGCAGAGCCACATTTCCACCGCTTCCTGCGTATTGGCAATTTTCCTGGTGTGGAAAGAGCTGAAAAACGGCGCCGTCATCAGCATGGCGTTGATGCTGCCTTCGCTGATCACCATCAGTGCGGCATCTTCATTGGAAAACATCGGCTCGAACGCATAGCCGAGCGCGCTGAAAAAGGCCCTGGACTTGTCGAGATCCCTGACCGCCATGGTGACAATGATCTGTTTGTGCATGATGCTTCCTTTCAGGTGAATGCCGCTGGCGCCGGATCGCCGATTTCCGTCACATTATTAAAGCGTAAAATCGCGGCGCATGGCGCGCTGCAAGCTCTATAGGGAAACGACCGGCGCCTGGCCGATAAAAGCGCCGCTCTCGGCGGTGCGCAGGATAAACGCCGCCAGGTCGGCGCGAGATAGCCGTCCCGTGATGCCTGGCGTTAAGCCAATGCCGCTGCGATAGCGTCCGCTCGCCTCGCCGTTGGTCAGCGCGGGCGGGCGCACCAGGGTCCAGCCGGTGCCGCTGCTGCGCACCAGCGCTTCCATGGCGTCCTTGTCACGCATCTTGTCTGCGATCACCCATCTCACGAAGCGGATGAACCACGACGCGTGGCGGGTTTCCGATGCGCCATAGGCACTGAGGGCAATCAGCCGCTGTTTGTCGCCTGCATCGCCGGCACAATGCTGCGCATGGCGTCGCTGCAGATGGTCTGCGCGCCACCTTTGCGCGCGCCCAGCACGCTGATGACCGCATCGGCGCCTTGCACCACCGACTCCACCATGGCGGGTTGATCGAACCGGCCGACGATGGCCGTCAGGGCAGGGTGCTGGATGGATACACTGTCGGCGCTGCGCAGCAATACCGTTACCGTATGACCGGCGTCCAGCGCCAGTCGCAGCAGATGGCGGCCGGTGGCGCCGGAAGCGCCAAAAATGGCGAGTCTCATGGATGTTCCTTCAAAGAATGAGTCTCGGCGACGCCGGACAGCACCTGAATGGCCGGCGCCAGCAGCGCCGGGGCGCTGGCCAGGAAGCCGCTGCTGTCCAGCCGCCACGGCTGACCGTCCAGGTCGGTGACCTCGCCGCCCGCTTCGGTGACCAGCAGCGCGCCGGCCAGCAAACCCGAGCGCACGTTGCTGACTTGCCAGAACAGATCCTGGCTGCCTGCCGCCACCTGCACCAGCTGCAAGGTCGACGGTACCGACACGCGCACCACCAGCGCCGCCGCCAGCATGGCGGTGACCGAGTTGCCGATGCGCTCGCAGATGGCGCTGCCTTCATCGGGCACGGCCTGGCCGGTGCCGGCCATGGCGGCGTTCAGTGCGGTTTTCAGCGAGACCTGCAGCCGCTTGCCATTCAGCCAGGCGCCGCCGCCGCGCAGGGCGGTATAGGTTTCCGCGGACATCGGCAAGTGCACGGCGGTCAGCACCGCTACGTTATCGCGCACCAAAGTCGCTGTCACGCCCCAGTCCGGCAGGCCATGAATATGATTGATGGCGCCTTCGACCGGATCGACGACCCACCATTCGCCAGCGGGCAGCAATCCACCGCCGCCTTCATCGTCGGCCCATTGCGCAGCGGGGCGCGCGCCGGACAGGGCCGGGCGCAACACGGCCAGCGAGACGGCGTCATTGGCGGCGATCATGGCGCCGATATCGTGCCGGCTGCCAAGGCGGGTGTCGGCATGGAAGCGGGCGCGCACGGCCAGGCCGGCCGACTGGACGGCGGCCACGGCCAGCGTCAGCAGGCTGGCGTCATCGTCCGCGGCATGGGGTGTAGTTGCAGTATTCATGGTTGCTTTCTTCTCGGTTTGCCAGCGCAAAAATTCGCTTGACGTGGAAGGAAAATAATATGAGCATTAGCTCACATGAACAACTCGCAATCCAAAGCGGCCGGTGCGCGGCGCCTGAACCCGCGCAAGGCCCCGTCCCAGCCGCGTTCGGCGCATACGGTCGAGGCCATACTCGAAGGGGCGGCTCACATTCTGGAACAGCATGGACTGGACGGCTACACCACCAATGCGATCGCGGCACGGGCCGGCGTCAGTATCGGTTCGCTGTATCAATACTTTCCGACCAAGGATGCGGTGACGGTGGCGCTGATCGAACGCGAGCGGACCGAGCTGGTGCGTGACGCGATGCAGGCGCTGGCGCAAGCGGACCGGCGTGCGGCCTTGCACCAACTGATCGCGGTCGCCGTGCGCCACCAGTTGCGCCGGCCCGCCTTGGCGGCGCTGCTCGATTTCGAGCAGCATCGTTTGTCGGCGCTGATGCCGGCCTCCGGCAATGGCGCCGCCATGCATGCGGCGCTGGCCGGTTTCGTGCGCGGTGGCCACTTGAATGCCATGCTGGCGCCGGAACTGGCCGCCTCGGAGTTGATCGCCATCATCAGCGCGCTGACGGACGCCGCTGGCCGCCGTGGCCATGTCGATCCGCTACCGCTGGCCGCGCGGATCGAGGCCGTGGTGCTGGCTTATCTCGCTACGCTTTCATCTCAAGCAGGCGGCAGCGATGCCCGCATGCAGAACAAGGAATGACATGACCCGACGCTTCAAACAGATCGATGTGTTTACCGCCGTGCCGCTCAAAGGCAATCCGTTGGCCGTGATCCTCGACGCCGACGGACTCTCGGACGCGCAGATGCAAGCGATCGCCCGCTGGACCAACCTGTCCGAAACCACCTTCGTGCTGCCCGCCACCGACCCTGCCGCCGATTACCGCGTGCGCATTTTCACGACCCAGGAGGAATTTCCGTTTGCCGGCCATCCCACCCTGGGCACGGCCCATGCGCTGCTGGAAGTGGGGCTGCGGCCGAAAACGCCCGGCGTGCTGGTGCAACAGTGCGGCATCGGCCTGGTGCCGGTAAGGATGGGCGCCAATGGTGCGCTGGGATTTGGCGCGCCGCCGGCGCAGCTCGACCCTATGGATAATGAACTATTGCCGCTGCTGCACGCCACCCTCGGACTCGATCGCTTGCCGGCGCGGCATCCTCCGGTGGTGGCCAACATGGGCATCTGCTGGCTGGTGATGCGCCTCGCCTCGGCGGCGGACTGCCTGGCTGTGGTGCCGAATGCCGTGGCGCTGGCCGAACTGATGCGGCGCAGCGCCAGCAATGGCGTGGCGATCTACGGCGCCCATGCCGCGGGCGGCCCGGCCGATATGGAAGTGCGCGCTTTCACGGTGGAGAATGGCGTGCTGCTGGAAGACCCGGTCACCGGCAGCGCCAACGCCTGCATCGCCCGCTTGATGCCGGGCCACGATTATCGCGTGCGGCAGGGCACGGCAATCGGCCGCGATGGCCGCGTCACCGTGGTCCATGATGCCGATGGGCCGTGGATTTGTGGACGGTCGGTGACCATCATCGACGGCATGCTGAGGACGAAATAAATAAAATGAGAATACTCTAGACGACCGGTCTAATCGTTGCTATAGTGGTGTCCATGCACAGTGCCTGGCCGTCAAGATGAGGACGACGGCGCGCCAACTGCGGCATCTTTCCCGGCGTCAGGGAGTGCAGTCCGGGCATGTCATTTGATCCGCTTTTTTTACATTATTTTTAGACGACCAGTCTAATATTTTTTAATTTTTAACTTTCTTTGGAGTAAAGACATGAGCATGAAAAAAGTACTGATGGTCCTGACCTCGCATGACACGCTGGGCAACACCGGCCGCAAGACCGGCTTCTGGCTGGAAGAGCTGGCCGCGCCGTATTACGTGTTCAAGGATGCCGGCATGGACATCGTGCTGGCCTCGCCGGCCGGCGGCCAGCCGCCACTGGACCCGAAAAGCAATGAACCGTCGTTCCAGACCGAAATGACGCACCGCTTCGAGGCCGACGCGGCAGCGACGGCGCAGCTGGCCTCCACCGTGCGCCTCGATACCGTCGACCAGGCCGACTTCGACACCGTGTTTTACCCGGGCGGCCACGGCCCGCTGTGGGACCTGGCCGAAGACCGGCATTCGATCGCGCTGATCGAAGCCTTTGTCGCCGCCAACAAGCCGGTGGCGCTGGTCTGCCACGCACCGGGCGTGCTGCGCCACGTCAAGGCGGCAGATGGCCGGCCGCTGGTCGAAGGCAAGAAGGTGTCGGGCTTTACCAATACCGAAGAGGAAGGCGTGGGTTTGACCGACGTGGTGCCGTTCCTGGTCGAAGACGAACTCAGGAAACTGGGCGGCGATTATTCGAAGGGACCGGACTGGGCTTCCTACGTGGTGCGCGACGGCTTGCTGATCACGGGCCAGAATCCCGGTTCGTCGGCCGCCGCCGCCGCGCTGCTGCTGCAGCAAATCGCGTAAGCAGCCAGCAGCCAGGCCGGCGCGTTCAGGCGAGCGCGCCGGCAGTCACCCCATTTTTTACAAAGCGAAACCATGAGCAACCATACAGCACTGCTGACGCCGATCACGTTTGGCCGGCACACCCTGAAAAACCGCATCATGCTGCCGCCGCTGACACGCCAGCGAGCGGCCCAGCCCGGCGATCTGCCCACCGAACTGATGGCCACGTATTACAGCCAGCGCGCCGGCGCCGGCCTGATGGTGACCGAAGGCGCGCAGATCGAGCCGCGCGGCCAGGGCTACGCCTGGACTCCCGGCATCTACAGCAAAGAACAGATCGACGGCTGGCGCAAGGTCACCGCGGCGGTGCATGCCGAAGGCGGCGTGATCTTCGCCCAGCTGTGGCATGTCGGGCGCGTCTCGCACACGGCGCTGCAGCCCGCTGGCGCGGCACCGATCGCACCATCGGCGATCCCGGCGCAACAGGCCAAGGCCTTTATTGAAACCGCGCCCGGCGCCGGCACGCTGGTGGCGCCGTCGGTGCCGCAGGCCCTGAGCGTGGCCGGAGTGAAAGAGGTGGTGGCGCTGTACGCACAGGCCGCGCAAAACGCGCTCGACGCCGGCTTCGATGGCGTCGAGATCCATGCGGCCAATGGCTACCTGGTGAACCAGTTCATCTCGGCACACGCCAATGCGCGCACCGACGACTACGGCGGCTCCTTGCAGAACCGCCTGCGCTTCCTGCGCGAGATCGTCGCGGCGGTGGCCGCCGTGGTCGGGCCCGGGCGGCTGGGCGTGCGCTTCACGCCGCTGTTTGCCGGCACCGAGCAGGACCGGGTCTATATCGGCCTGGTGGAAGACGATCCGCACGCCACTTATATCGAGGCGATCAAGGTGCTGGAGCAGGCCGGCGTCGGCTACCTGTCGATCGCCGAGGCGGACTGGGACAACGCGCCCGAACTGCCGGAAGATTTCCGGCGCGCCGTACGGCGCACTTTCAGCGGCCTGATCGTCTACGCCGGCCGCTATACGGCCGAGCGCGCCGCGCGCCTGGTCGAAGCGCAGCTGGCCGACCTGATCGCCTTTGGCCGGCCGTTTATCGCCAACCCCGATCTGCCGCTGCGCATCGCCAACGGCTGGCCGCTCAACGCGATCAACCCGGCCACGATGTATGGCGGCGGCGAGCAAGGCTATACCGATTATCCCGCCTATGCGGAACTGACAACTCACACAAAGGAAGCAGCATGAACAACAGTATGAGCAGCAATATCGAAGGCAAGGTTGTATTGATCACCGGTGGCAGCACCGGCATCGGCGCGGAAGTGGCGCGCCTGCTGGCCAGCCGCGGCGCCAGGGTGGCGATTGCGGCGCGCCGCAAGGACAAGCTCGACGAGGTGGTGGCGGCGATTGCCGCCGCCGGCGGCGCGGCCAGGGCGTATCAGCTCGATGTGACCGACAAGAAACAGGTCGAGGCCGTGGTGGCCGCCACGGTGGCCGATTTCGGCCGTCTCGACGTGCTGATCAATAACGCCGGCCTGATGCCGATCCGCCCGATGTCGGAAGTCAACACCGACGAGTGGGACGCGATGATCGACGTCAACCTGAAGGGAACCTTGTACGGCATCGCCGCCGCGCTGCCACGCTTCCTGGCGCAGGAAAGCGGCCATATCATCAATCTCAGTTCGGTCGCCGGCGTCAAGGTGTTCGCACCGGGCGGCACCGTGTATTCGGGCACCAAGTTCGCCGTTTCGGCCATTTCCGAAGGCCTGCGCCAGGAAGTGGGCGACAAGATCCGCGTCACCTCGATCGCGCCGGGCGCGGTCGACAGCGACCTCAAGCACAGCACCTCGGGCACCGCCACCGACACCGTGCTCGACTTTTACAAGCAGGCCATTCCCGCCGCCTCGGTGGCGCGCGCGATCGCGTTCGCCATCGAACAGCCGGCCGATGTCGATATCAACGAAATCGTGCTGCGCCCGACGCATCAGGTGTTTTGAGCACGCGATTCTCCTCTCACTTATTGCCTGAATAATGCTGTGAATTCAATCAAACATATTGCTGCTGCATAGGCTATCACCGGCCAACGACGTGGCGGCTGACCACGCTCGCCGCCACGGCTCTGTTGTTGCCTGATGGTAGACTTCAAGTGATCTGCCGGCGTCAATGCCTGCTTGGCGCCATCATCGTTCAAGTGACCATGGTATACTGATGTCATGATTGCGGATTGATGGAGAAATTCATTTAAAATCATCATTTTAAATGAAAAATTTTTTGCACATGATGATCGGCGCCTGAAATGATTCTCGAAAATCGTATAAAAATATCAGTTGGCAAAAGGAAAGATGACGTCTTTCTGAAACGCGATTTTAGTGCCATGGGCAGCGAGGCTCAACTTACTCGCGCGCTTCGTCAGCTTGTTGCATCCGGGGTTATCGTCAGATTAGGTATAGGCGTGTATGCCAAGGCCAAGAAAAGTGCGCTCACTGGAATGCCTATTCCAGTTCGGCCTGTTGCCGTACTCGCTCCCGATGCATTGAAAAAAATGGGCGTCGCAGTCTTCCCGAGCAAACTTGTCCAGGACTACAACGCCGGACGCACAACGCAACTCCCCGTGAATGAAGTCGTTAATACAGGGCGGCGCCGAATCAGCCGCAAGTTGGCTTTTGGGAAGCAAGAGATAACTTATGAAAACGATTTCGCCATCGCAACGTGATTTGATCGATGCGATCGTTACCGAGTCTGGCGGTAGCGCGGCATTGCTCGAAAAGGATATTCATGTAACCGATGCCCTCAAGGTATTGTTCGCGTTGAAATTTGACAAGTGTCGTTTTGTCTTTTGTGGTGGTACAAGCTTGTCGAAGGCATATGGTGTCATTGAACGAATGTCGGAAGATGTGGATCTGAAAATTGTCATGAGCAGCAATCACGGCCTCAGTCGATCCGGCATGAAAAATTATTTGCGTGATGTGCACAAGCAAGTCAACGAAGCAATGATGCGCTTTGGATTTGAAGAAGACGCCGGCAGAAAGGTATTGAACGAATATCGGTATTGTGCGAGTAGTTGGCTCTATCACTCAGAATACGGCGCCAGTACGGCCTTGCGACCGCATCTGAGCTTGGAGTTCACGGTACGTGATCCTCAGTTTGCTACGGTAGTCGCACCAATTTCTTACTTGATGGAAAGGTTGGGTGCGCCGGCAACCGCAGCGCTATCAATTGAATGCATTGCTATCGAAGAAACAATGGCTGAAAAAGTGCTCTCTTTTCTCCGCCGCCACGCGCTGCACCGAGCTGGTGAAATGAAGCAAGAGTGGGATCAAGCATTGGTACGCCATATTTACGATATTTATTGCATCGAAAAGTTTGACTCCAATATTTCTGGCAAAGCTGTCGCCCGTTTCTCCGCACTGGTAGAGTTTGATCGCACTGAATTCGGTAGCGATAAAGCGTTCGCAGATAGCCCCAAAGCATGCCTGCTTGGTGCATTGGCGGCCGCGGAACACGAAAAACAAACCGCAACCGAATATGACGTGCAGCTTTTGCCTCTTGTTTATGGTCAGATGCGGCCCGACTTTGCCACTGCTTTTGCCACATTCAAAAGGGTCAGCCTCGCTCTTTTGGATACGCTGGGCGAACCTGCCGATCCGATGGCTTCGGATCAGCCAGCCAAGTAATCCTCACGGATACTTGTTAATCACGGGGTAGCAATCCCCTTGATCACCGCCGGGCGCTCCACGAAGCGCGCCAGCGCCCGCTGCACATTCGGATAGTGTTCGGTGCCCAGCAACTCGGCCGCTTCGTAATAGCCGCCGAGGATGCGTACCCAGGGAAAAATCGCGATATCGGCGATCGTGTATTGCTCGCCCATGATCCAGTCGCGGCCCGTCAGGCGCTGTTCCAGCACGGCCAGCAGCCGCTTCGCTTCCGTCACATAGCGCTGCAAGGGACGCTTGTCCTCATACTCTTTGCCGGCAAAGCGGTGAAAGAATCCCACCTGGCCGAACATCGGCCCCACGCCACCCATCTGGAACATCAGCCACTGGATGGTTTCATAGCGCAGCGCCGGGTCCGCAGGCAGGAATTGTCCGGTTTTTTCCGCCAGGTACAGCAGGATCGCGCCCGACTCGAACAGCGCCAGCGGCTTTCCGTTGGGGCCTGCCGGGTCTATGATGGCGGGAATCTTGTTGTTGGGATTGAGTGACAGGAAGGGCGACGACAGCACGCCGTCCTGGTCCAGCATAATGCGGTGCGCCTCGTAGGGCAGCCCGGTTTCTTCCAGCATGATGGAGACCTTGACGCCGTTCGGCGTGGCCAGCGAATACAGCTGGATGCGCTCAGGGTGAGACGCGGGCCATTTTTCGGTAATGGGAAAGTCGGAGAGAGCGTGCATGGTTGCCTTGAGGTCGAGGTGAACAGGATGATGTGCCTGTATTCTCGCCGATGTGCGTGGCGCGGTGAAGTGGTGCTCCTGACAAAGTGTTTGAACCCAAGGTAAAGAATCATGACGGCACAGGCAGGCAATGGATAAACTGAAATGCATGGAAGCGCTGGTGAATGTCGTCGAGGCGGGCAACTTCACGCTGGCGGGCAAGAAACTGGGCATCACCACCGTGATGGTCGGGCGGCAGATACGCCAGCTGGAAGAGCTGCTGGGCACGCGCCTGCTCAAGCGCAATACGCGCAAACAAAGCCTGACCGATGCCGGCCTGCTGTTTTATCGCAGCGCCAGGGAAATCCTCGACCAACTGGCCCGCGCCCAGGAAGCGGTGCAGGATGTGGATGCGGAACCGAGCGGCAAATTGCGTGTCGCGGCGCCCGTATCGATGGGCGGCACGCTGATTGCGCCGCTGATCGTTGCCTACCAGCAGCGCTATCCGCAAGTGGAGATCGAACTGGTGCTGGCGCATGCCATGGTCGACCTGATCGAGGAGGGCGTCGACCTGGCGGTGCGCGTGGGCACCTTGCCCGATTCGGGCCTGGTGGCGCGGCCCTTGCGCCCGTACCAGAACCTTGTCTGCGCCTCGCCCGCCTATCTGGCGCGCCATGGCACGCTGCGCGAGTGGCGCGATTTGAAAGACCACCGCTGCCTGGTGCATCAGTCCTGGCAGCCCGAATGGATGGCGGCGGATGGCAGCGTGCTGGCGTGGCCCACCCAGCAGGCGTTCTCGGCCAACGATGGCCAGGCCTTGCGCGCTGCGGCGCTGGCCGGCGCCGGCCTGATATTGCAACCCGAGGTGATGCTGGCCGAGGACATCCGCAGCGGCAAGCTGGTGGTGGTGCTGGAACACTGCGCACCGCCGCCGCTGCCGGTGCACCTGCTGTATTTGCAGGACCCGTATCCGCGCCGCCGGCTGGCCAGCCTGGTCGATTTCCTGGTGGCGCAGCTGGGTGGCAACGGAGCGGCGTGAGCACCGTTGCCGTCCCATTCCAGCTATTGGTATTGCCTATCGGTATTATAAGAAATTGATCTTGGACACTATGGCCGGTTTTCAGTACGCTAGCTTGCAGTAGATTCCTCGCGGCCATGTTGGCCGTCCCGTTCTTTTTGACCAGGAGATGCAAATGTCAGATGCACCGATCACACGCCCACCGCTGCCGCCATTCACCCTCGAGACGGCAATCGAAAAAGTCCGGCTGGCCGAAGATGGCTGGAACAGCCGCGATGCAGCCAGGGTCGCCCTGGCCTATACCGTCGATACCCAATGGCGCAACCGCACCGAGTTCGCCGACAACCGCGATGAGGCGCGCGCTTTTTTGGAACGCAAATGGCGCAAGGAGCTGGACTACCGCCTGATCAAGGAGCTGTGGGCATACGATGGCAACCGCATCGCCGTGCGCTATGCCTATGAGTGGCACGATGACTCCGGCAACTGGTTCCGCTCGTACGGCAATGAAAACTGGGAGTTTGCGGCGGACGGACTGATGCAGCGCCGTTTTGCCTGCATCAACGACATGCCCATCGCTGAGTCGGAGCGGAAATATCACTGGCCGTTGGGGCGCCGTCCCGATGATCATCCTGGCTTGAGCGAACTGGGCTTGTAAGCCGGCGAGCACGGCCTTCCAAGTTCGGCGATACACTGTGATGCTTCGCTTCCAGAGACTGCCCGCTCATGCTATTACGCCATATCCGATATTTTCTGGCCGTTGCCGAGCATCAAAATTTTACCCAGGCCGCCGCTGCGCTGCATGTGTCGCAACCGACGTTGTCGCAGCAAATGAAGCAGCTCGAAGAGTCGTTGGGTGCTCGTTTGTTTGACCGGTCGGCGAAGAACGTGCGCCTCACCGATGCGGGCGAGGCGTGGAAGCATTATGCGAAACGCGCCTTGCAGGATATCGACGCCGGTGCCAGGGCGGTGCATGAGGTCGGCACCTTGGTGCGCGGCACCCTGCGTTTCGCGGCACCGCCAACTTTTACTCCTTACCTGATTGGCGCGGCCATCGACCGCTTTTACCGCCTGTATCCAGGAGTAACCATTCATTTTTCTGAAATCGACCAGGACCAGATCGAAGCATGGCTGGTGGACGACAAGCTCGACGTCGGCTTGGGTTTTGATTCGGTGCACCTGGCCGAGTTTGAAAGCGCAGCGATATTCCTTGAAACGCTCAGCTTTGTGGTGGGCGCCGCGCACCGGTGCGCAAGGCAGGCCGCGGCGATGACGTTGACGCAGTTCCAGGCCGAGCCGCTGGTGCTGCTGAACCAGGCCTTTGCCACCCGGCAGCATATCAATGCCTATTGCAAGGCGCATGACATCGTGCCGCATGTCGCCGTCGAGGTCAATTCTATCAGCGCACTGGTGGAAGTGGTCCAGCGCGGCATGCTCGGCACCGTGCTGCCGAATCAGATCACTGCCATCCACCAGGAGCTGGTCGCGATTGCGCTTGAGCCGCCAATGCCGCCGCGGAAAATTTCAGTGCTACGGCGCAAAGGCGCCCATCACTCTGCCGCCAGTACCGCTTTTATCGCGGTGCTGAAAGCCTGTTTTGGCGAGTTGGCAAGCTGAGCGGTCAATATTGCCGGCCTGACGCCATGACCTCAGCCGACCGTCTTGGCCCACACCGTCTGCGCATTGGTAAATTCACGCAAGCCGAAGTGCGACAGTTCGCGCCCGTAGCCGCTCTTCTTGACGCCGCCGACGGGAATGCGGGCGTTGGTGGCCGGGTAGCCGTTGATAAAGACGCCACCGGTTTCCAGGCGCCGCGCGATGCGCTGGGCACGTTGGACATTGCTGGTCCACAGGCTGCCGCCCAGGCCGTAGTCGCTGGTATTGGCCAGCTCGATGGCGTGCTCGGCGTTGTCGGCCACCGTAATGGCGGCCACCGGCCCGAAGGTTTCCTCGTCGAAGGCGGCCATGCCGGGCAGCACGCCGGTCAGCACGGTCGGCGCATAGTAGTTGCCCGGCCCGTTGACCTTGTGACCACCGAGCGCGAGGGTGGCGCCGGCCGCCAGCGTGCGTTCGACCTGGCCATGTAACTCATCGCGCAGGTCGCCGCGCGCCATCGGGCCGATGGCGGTGGCGGGATCGAACGGATCGCCGGCCCTCACTTGTTGCGCGGCGGCGATGAATTTGCGCGTGAATTCCTCGGCGATCGGCTGTTCCAGGATAAAGCGCTTGGCCGCCAGGCAGACCTGGCCTGCGTTCTGGAAGCGCGCTTCGATGCCGGCTTTGACCGCCAGGTCGACATTGGCGTCGGCCAGCACGATAAAGGCGTCGGCGCCGCCCAGTTCCAGCAGGCTTTTCTTGAGCGCCTTGCCGGCAGTGGCGGCCACGGCGGAACCGGCGCGCATGCTGCCCGTCAAGGTCACGGCCGCGATGCGCGGGTCTTCAATCACGCGCGCCACCGTGTCGTTAGCGGCCACCAGGTTGGCAAACAGGCCGGGCGGAAAGCCGGCCGCTTCATAAGCTTGCTGCAGCGCATAGGCAGAGCCCATCACGTTCGGTGCGTGTTTCAACAGAAAGCCATTGCCGGACAACATGATCGGACCCGAGGCGCGCACCACCTGCCACAGCGGGAAATTCCACGGCATCACGCCCAGCACGGTGCCGACCGGCAGGTACGACACGTAAATCTGGTCGCCGCCGTCGGCCGCCACCGCTTCGTCGGCCAGGATGGCCGGACCATTGTCGGCAAGCCAGTCGAGGGTGGCGGCGCATTTTTCCACCTCGCCGCGTGCCGCAGCAATCGTCTTGCCCATTTCAGTGGTGATCAGCGCGGCCAGCGTTTCCGAACGCTCGCGCAGGATGGCGGACAGGCGGCGATACGCGGCCACGCGCTCGTGCATCGGCGTGGCGCGCCACAGGCGGAAGGCGGCGGCGCTGGCGTCGAGCAGCAGCTCGATCTGGGCCGGCGTCTGGCTGGCATAGGTGGCGATCAGCTCGCCGGTGGCGGAGTTGCGTGAAGTGGCGCCGGCAGCGGTGGTCGAAACGGACATAGCAGTACCTCCATGATGGTTGGGGCGGCGCACCGGGCGCCGCGATGAGCATCAGTGTAGGCAGGCCGGGCGGGGCGAAGAAGGCGTGTTGTTATCCTATGACCGCGAGTCCCTGGCAGCGGGCCGCGGGATATACGTGACCAGCGACAGGTCCGGCCGCCCCTGGGGTGTGAGGGAGACATAGGTGAATTCCAGCGTCTGGCCATTCGCGTCGCGCAGGCGCTTGCGGCCTTCGTCGAAGCCCTTGACGTCGCTGCCTTGCCACCAGTCGCGAAATTCCGGGCTCTGCCCGGACAGCTCTTCGACCAGGCTGTCGAAGGGCGCGGCCTGGTCCTGCCCTTGCGCCTGCGCCTGGGCCCGGTTGGCGCGGAAGGTGCAAAGCATGCCGCGTGCCATTTGCTCCCAGTCGAGGATGCGGCTGCGGTAGGGCAGGTACAAGAACAGCAGGCGCAAGGTGTTGCGCTCGTGCGGCGCCAGCATGCCGTAATCGATGAACAGCGCGGCAACCGCGTCGTTCCAGGCCAGGATGTCGAGGCGGCTGTTGCGTACATAGGCCGGGATCGGATCGATGGCGCGCACCAGCAGCTCGAGGCCGGCGCTGACGCCGCCGCCGGTGGCGATGGCGGGCGGTTCGAGCGAACTCAAGGCAAACAGGTGGGCCGCTTCCACCCGGTTCAGTTTGAAGACCTTGGCGATGCGTTGCAAGGCCTCGGGCGAAGGCTGGATATCGCGCCCCTGTTCCAGCCAGGTGTACCAGCTGACGCTGACGCCGGCCAATACCGCCACCTCTTCCCGGCGCAGGCCGGGAGTGCGGCGCGGTCCTTCGGGCAAGCCGAATTGCTGCGGCTGCAGGCGGGCGCGCCGGCTGGACAGAAAGGCGCCAAATTCGCGCCGTTGTTCGGAGGAGGGCCGGCTTGCCATCGATTTTTCTCTCTTCTAATTAAATGTTTCCGCTATTGTCGGATATTTTTGACGATGCTGGCTGGACCGGGCAATCTTGTATAATCCGAAGCTGGCCCAGCAGCGCCGCCCGGCGCGCGGTTTATCGTCCCATTCCGCCATACCGATGTAGTCATTGACCTTCCAACGGTTAACGCCACCTGCCAGTTTCCCTTGCGAAACTGATGCTTGCTTGCGCCTGGATACACGGCACCAGGGCGCCATTTCTCTGTTTTAACTGGATAGTTCAATGATCAATGCAGCGTTTCGGGCCGAATGGTTCCCGAATATACAAAAGAATTTTCTCGCCGGGCTGACCACTTCGTTTGCGCTGGTGCCCGAGTGCATCGCGTTTGCCCTGGTGGCCCAGCTCAATCCGCTGATGGGCCTGTATGGCGCCTTTATTATCTGCGCCATGACGGCCGTGTTCGGCGGCCGGCCCGGCATGATCTCGGGCGCGGCCGGCTCGATGGCGGTAGTGATCGTGGCGCTGGTCGCCCAGCATGGCGTGCAATACCTGCTGGCCACCGTGGTGCTAAGCGGCATCATCATGGCGCTGTTCGGCATCTTGCGCCTGGGCAAGTTGATCCGCATGGTGCCGCATCCGGTGATGCTGGGCTTCGTGAACGGCCTGGCGATCGTGATCGCCATGGCGCAGCTGGAACACTTTCGCCAGAATACGCCGCAAGGCCATGGCTGGCTGCAGGGTACGCCGCTGGCCGTGATGTGCGCGCTGGTGGCGCTGACCATGGCCATCGTCTACCTGCTGCCGCGTTTGACGAAAGCCGTGCCGCCGGCGCTGGTGGCGATACTCGGCGTAGGCGTGCTCAGCTATGCACTGCAACTGCCGACGCGCACCCTGGGCGACCTGGCGCATATCGCCGGCGGCCTGCCGGCCCTGCATTGGCCCACGGTGCCGTTCAATGGCGAGACCTTGCGCATCATTTTCCCGTATGCGGCGCTGATGGCGATGGTGGGCTTGCTGGAAACCTTGCTGACGTTTAACCTGACCGATGAAATGACGGAAACGCGCGGCCAGCCGAATCGCGAATGCGTGGCGCTCGGTGCGTCGAACGTGGTGTCGGGCCTGTTTGGCGGCATGGGCGGTTGCGCCATGATCGGCCAGACCATGATCAACCTGAGTTCGGGCGGCCGTTCGCGCCTGTCGGGCCTGACCAGCGGCGTGATGATTTTATTGTTTATCCTGTTCCTGTCGCCGCTGATCGAGCGCATTCCGCTGGCCGCGCTGGTGGGCGTGATGTTCGTGGTGGCGCAGGAAACGTTTGCCTGGGGTTCGCTGCGCGTGCTGGGCAAGGTGCCGAAACAGGATGCGCTGGTGATCGTCGCCGTCACCATCATCACCGTATTGACCGACCTGGCGATGGCGGTGGTGTGCGGCATCATTATCGCGGCTCTCAATTTTGCATGGCAACATGCGCGCGAGATGCGCGCCGATATCGATGACAGTACGGCAGGCGAGCGTGTCTACCTGCCGCATGGCACCCTGTTTTTCGCCTCGACCGCGCATTTCCAGGAACTGTTCCAGCCGGCCACCGACCCGGCGCGCGTGGTACTCGATTGCAAGCATCTGCATATGGCTGACCATTCGGCGATCGCCGCGCTGGAAAGCCTGTATGAGCGCTACGACCGGGCAGGCAAGCATCTGCAGGTGCGGCATCTGTCCAAGCGCAATGAAGCGCTGCTGGCGCGCGCCGGCGTCGATGTGGGCATGGCCTGAACATGATTAACGTACTTGAAGAAGAGGTGGCAATGCTGTCGCGTGAACAGGAAGAACAATTGCAGCGCAGCCTGGCGGCGTTCGATATCCATTACGACGAGCTGGGCAGTGCGCTGGTCGGCTTTGTCGAGCGACTGGGCATGCAGCCGGCGCATGAAGTGCTGAACAATGCGGGCGAATACCTGCCTTATATCGACGCGGCCATGCGCACGATTGCGATTCGCGATGAAAGCTGGCAATGGGTGAAAACCATGCTTGGTTACTTTTTAGGCGAGTATTTCGTGCAGACCCATGCCGGTTGCTGGTACGTGGAAACGCGGCCGCAGTCGCCGCATTTCTGCCGCACCATGGTGGGCGGCTTTGAAACGGGTTTGCCGCTCGATGCCGCCATCGAACCCGAGGCGCTGGCGCTGGCCTTCCTGGCCCAGCCTTTGCCGCGCGAACTGGCCAAGCTGGTCAGCGACACCGAAGCGAGCCTGGCCGGCCAGCACTGATTACTTGTTCATGACTTTGGTGCCCCATATCTCGTCGTAATCGGCATTGTGCGCCCGGGTAAAACCGGCTGCATCGCTGCGGCCTTCGTCGACCTGCTTGCCGTCGCGCGAGATGAGGTAATGGCGGTTGCCCGCATCTTGCTTGCCCTGGTAAGTAAGCTGCACACGGTACACCGCCTTGCTTTCTTCGGCGACCGGTGCCGGCCTGGCCTGCGTGGCGGCGGGCCGCACGGACTGTATTTGCAATAGCGGCGTACTCTGCTGCGGCCGCGATGCCAGCCACTGCGTGAAAGCGGCGTCTTGCCCGGTAGTCAAGGTATCGGATTCGGGCCAGACATACAGGAATGTCACCGGCGTAGCAGGTGATACGCTGCTGGCAGGCAAGCGCCATTCCACGATGCGCTTGCTGCTGCCGGCCAACGTGCGCAGGGTCAGCAGGCTGGCATTCGGATGCAATGCCTGCTCCGTCAGCGGGCTGCCCGGCGTGCCGCCGGCCAGTTCCGCCAGCACCAGCCGCTGGTTGTCCGCTTCCAGTGCGTTCAGCGACAGCGCGCGCAGGTAGCGCGTGCGCAGGCTGAAGCGATAAGGAGTTCCTTGCAGCATGAACTTGCCCTCGGTGCGCATGGCCTCGTGCCAGCCGGGCAGGGGGTACAGCTTGACCATGCCGTGCATGACGCAAAAGCCATCCTGTGCCTGCCGTGCCGGAGGGAACGGTGTGCTGGAGACATCGCTGGCCGCCAGGATTTCCCTGGCGCGCTGTTCCGTCACGTCCTGCAAACGGCTGACAGCGCTCTTCCTGAAGCGCATGGTGGTGCCGTCGCGATGGATAAAGCCGGTGACCTGCACCACGTTCGGATCGAAGGGCTGCTGGTCCTCTTCGCGCGCGACGATCAATACACCGTCGTGATGCGGCAATGTTTCCACCGGTTTCAGCAGTTGCCGCACGCGCGCGCCATCGACGCTCGCCCGCGCAGCCAGCACGCGCCGGCGATAGCTGGCCGCGTCTTCGCGCCAGGTGTCGATATCGCCCCAGTAAAATTGCGTGGTGCCGCCGAGGAACTGCAAGGGCGCTTGCGCGGTGACGGCCAGGCGGCCGATGCAGTAGCCAGGGCTGGCAGGCGCAGCCGGCATGGCGCCGGTATGCTGGCGTGGGCCAGTGCCGCAACCTTGCAGGATGGCGGCGCCCAGCAGCATCAGCGGCAGGGCCAGGCGGTTGACGGACAGGTGCACGGCGCTTCCTTCAAAAAGATCGAAGCGCGATTGTAGCGGCGACGCTGCCTTTCCCGCTGTTACCCGGATATCGTGGCTTGCGTTGGACAGTGGTCGTGCGCTGGCGCATCATCCGTTCGATTGCAAGTAGCGCCCCGGCGTTTCGCCCAGAATTTTACGGAACATGAGCACAAAATTACTCGCGTTCTCGTAGCCCAGGCCGTCTGCGACATCCTGTACCGTCGCGCCCCTGGCCAGCCATTGCAGGGCGAGCAGGATATGAATTTGCCTGCGCCAGCGTCCGAAACTCATGCCGGTTTCTCTGGAGACCAGGCGCGAGAGAGTGCGCGCACTGATGTCCATCCGGTGTGCCCAGGAGTCGATGCTTCCCGGAGCGGAGGGATTCGCCATGATCCACTCGACCAGTTTGCGCAGCCGCTTGTCTGTCGGCATGGGCAAATGAATTTGCCCGGGCTGCGCCAACGCCATTTCGTCGAGAAGCAAGGTCATCATGCGTGACGCCATGCCGCCTTCCTCATAGCGCATCGGCAATGCCGCTGAACGGATGACCAGCTCGCGCAGCAGCGGCGTGGTCGGCAAGGTGCAGCAATATCGCGGCATCGCGTCGCCCACGGAAGGATCGACATAGACCACGTAACACTCGACCGTGCCGGCCGTCTCCATGCGATGGAGCACGCCGCCAGGTACCCAGATGGCGCTTCCCGGCGGCACCAGCCAGAAGCCGCCGGCGACCTCGCAGGTAAGCACCCCACGCAGCCACAGCAGGAACTGACCTTTGCGATGGTGGTGGAAGTGCGCTTCCTTGCCGCTGTCGATCAGGGGCCGGCCGTCGGGGCCCGTGGCCGCCATGTCCAGGCCGGCGGCGCCGACGGTCATCACGGGCCGCGGCACGGTATCCGGGTCTTCCCAGTCGATGGAGATGGCGTCGCTGAAAACAGGCATCGGGAACTTTCAAACAGGTCGGATAGGTGTGGCAAGAATTCAATATAACATGGCAAGTCTGCTCCTTGTGGCCAAGACAGTGCCCACCTAACATGGATGCTCAATTACAAGCATGAGAGCTGACACGATGGACGCAACGAAGAAAATCCTGATCTGCGGTGGCGGTATCGCCGGCCCGGCATGTGCATGGTGGCTGGTCCAGTACGGCTACTCGGTGGTCATTGTCGAAAAGGCCAGTGCCTTCAGGGATGGCGGGCAGAACGTCGATGTGAAGGGCGCCGGGCAACAGGTCATCAAGTTGATGGGGTTGACGGAACAGATCGCAGCACGTGACACGCTGGAGTGCGGACAGAAGTGGCTGGACGCGGCCGGCAAGGTGGTGGCCGTTTTTCCGAAGGGGAGCATCGGTGGCCTGACCAGCGATTTCGAAATCCTGCGCGGCGATTTCGCCCGTGTCTTGTTCGATGCGACGCGCGACAGGTGCGAATACCGTTTTGGCACGTCCGTTGATGCCATTGAAGAAATCGAGGATGGCGTGCGCGCAACCTTTGCCGACGGCAGGGCAGAGGAATTCGCGTTCGTGATCTGCGCCGATGGTCTGGGCTCGTCAACCAGGGACCTGGCGCTGGCGGATGAAACGCGCATGCGCTACCTCGGCGCTTACATGGCGTTTTTCAAGATTCCCCGGCGTCCGGAAGACGACTTCTGGGCCTGTTCCGTCAACGGCATCGGCGGAACGATGATCAACCTCAGGCCTGGTGGCCCCACGGAGACGACCGTCCTGATGACCTTTCCGGCCAGTGAGCCCGACCCGCAGAGACCGCCGCAGCAGTCACGGCGCGACATGCTGCGTGCCGCGTTGGAGGGGCGCGGCACGGTGGCCGATCGAATCATCGCCGAACTCGGCGCGGTACAGGACTTCTACTTCGGACCGATGAGCCAGGTGCAGGCATCCGCCTGGTCGAAAGGCAGGCTGGTGTTGCTGGGCGACGCGGCACATTGCCCCACGCCGTTCACGGGCAAGGGCACGGCCCTGGCGCTGGTGGGCGCCTATGTCCTGGCGGGAGAGATCAAGCAATGCGCGACCCACACCCAGGCTTTCCAGGCGTATGAGCGCCTCCTGCGGCCGTATGCCGAGCGTTCACAGCGGGAGCTGAGTCCCCGGCTGATTCGGCTCATGCACGTCAAGACGCGCTTCGGGATCTCCGTCGCGCGCATCCTGCAACGGTTCTTCGGCAGCTCACGCATCCAGGCGCTGTTGAAACCAGGCGCCGCGGCCAAGGTTCGCAAGATCGACGAGGACTTCGCGCTGCCGCGCTATGACCTGGACCGGCGGCTGGTGGACTGAAGATGTAACTTGTCAGAACTCTTCCCACTCGCCTTCGCTGCTGCTGGCCTTCGGCTTGCTGCGCTGTGCCGGCAAGCTCAAGGCAGGGGCAGGGGCTTTCTTCGCTGGCGCTGCGGAAACGGCTGGCCGGCTGGCGCGTGCCGGCGCCGCTGCACCGGTGTCGAGACGAAATACGCTGACCACCTGCGCCAGTTCGCTGGCCTGTTCCTGCATCGCTTCGGCGGCGGCCGAGGCTTCTTCCACCAGCGCGGCGTTCTGCTGGGTAACCTGGTCCATTTCGGAAATGGCTTGATTCACCTGCTCGATGCCCGCGCTTTGCTCTTCGCTGGCGTTGCTGATTTCGCTCATGATGGAGGTGACAAAGCCGATGCTTTGCACGATTTCTTCCATCGTGCGGCCGGCCTTGTCGACCAGGCGCGTACCGGCGTCGACTTTTTGCACCGAGTCGTCGATCAGGCCCTTGATCTCCTTGGCGGCTGCGCTGGAACGTTGCGCCAGGTTGCGCACTTCGGTGGCCACCACGGCAAAGCCGCGGCCCTGCTCGCCGGCGCGCGCCGCTTCCACGGCCGCGTTCAAGGCCAGGATATTGGTCTGGAAGGCGATGCCGTCGATGACGGAAATGATGTCGACGATTTTCTTCGACGAGGCATTGATGTCGCCCATGGTCGACACCACGTCGGCCACCACGGCGCCGCCGCGGCTGGCGATATCGGCCGCGTCGCCGGCCAGCTTGTTGGCCTGGCGTGCGTTATCGGTATTCTGCTTGACGGTCGAGGTCAGCTCTTCCATCGATGAGGCCGTCTCTTCCAGCGAGCTGGCCTGCTGCTCCGTACGCGAGGACAGGTCCATATTGCCGGCGGCGATCTCGGACGATGCCGTGGCGATGGTGTCGGTGCCGCTGCGTACTTGGCCGACGATGGCCACCAGGCTGTCGTTCATGGTTTTCAGGGCATGCATCAGCTGGCCCGTTTCGTCGCGGCTGGCTACCAGGATAGTGCTGGTCAGGTCGCCGGCGGCCACGGTTTCGGCCACCTTGACGGCGGCGCGGATCGGATGCGTGATCGAACGCGTGATGCGCCAGGCAAACACAACGCCCACCACGATGGCCAGCAGGCCCAGTTCGATCAGCAGGGTGCGCGTGCTGGTGTAGGTGTCCATGATGCTGTTGGCGACGCCATCTGCGGCGGCGATCTGCATCTCGGAAAAGCGTTTCACTTCCGCCAGGTAGGCGGTGGTGATCGGCGTGACGTCCTTCTCGAACATCCGCTTGGCGCCGTCGAAATCGCCATCGGCTTTCAGCTGGAAGGCACGGCCGCGCACGGTGACATAGTCGGTGCGCACCTTGCGCACCACCTGGAACTGTTCCTTGACGGCGGGGTTGCGCAGCGATGCGGCGATCTGGTCCTGCAGCTGGCTGGAGCGCTCGGCGTGGACTTTCAGCTCCTGTTCCATCTTGGCGCGCGCCACCGGATCGCTCATCTCGAACGTGGCGACGCCGCGTACGCTGTTGATCTCGATGATCTTGGCCCATTCGGCCACCATGCGCTGGTTCTTGATGCTGGTATGGATCAGGCGATAAGTCAGGTCGCTGGCCGTTTGCATGCGCACGATGGCGGTCACGGTCAAGGCGGTCAGCAACAGCAATACAATGGCAAAGCCGACGCCGAGGCGCCCGCCGATGTTCAGGTTTTTCATGGTGGTCCTAACAGTTCAGTAATCATGATCGCCGCCGCCAGCAAGGGCGGACAGGCGCCGCAAGGCGCAGGGGATCGGGGTCTTCGGGTGCCGCGTGGTTCGTTGCGGCAAGCCACATCATGCGTGGCGATGGAGGTGTAGCCAAGGGAGCGGCGATCTGATAAATCGTCTCCCGACAAGCGGCGAGTATAGCATTGATGTAGAGAAATAGTTTTTCAAAGCAATTTAAATGGTATTTTGATACTGGTTTGCTGTCGTTTATTTACCTCAAGTGGCCTGTCTATAAGTACTGTTACTTACATTTTCCTTACTTTGCAGAACGGCTGCTGTTAATATTGTCTTGAGAATGCTTCTCATTCAAATAAATAACAGGAAATCTATGCAACCGCGCAACAAACCCGTTCTTGCACGCATGACCATCGCCTTGTTGGGCGCATTTGCTGGCGCGGCATTACCACCACTTAGCTTGGCCCAGGACAGCTTGCCGGCCGTCACGGTCACGGCCGCGAAGGATGGCGCCGGCTACGTTGCGCCCACCTCGGGCAGCGCCACCAAGACGGAAATGGCCTTGCGCGACGTGCCGCAGACCATCAATGTGGTGCCGGCCGCCGTGATCCGCGACCAGCACGCGCTGTCGATCCAGGACATCATGAAGAATATTCCGGGCGTCGGGCTGTCCACCGGCGATGGCCAGCGTGACCAGGTCTTCATCCGCGGCTTCACGGCCATCGGCGACCAGTTCGTCGATGGTTTCCGCGACGATGCGCTGTATTTCCGCGACCTGTCGAATGTGGAGCGGCTCGAGGTGATCAAGGGACCGGCGGCCGTGCTGTATGGCCGTGGCTCGTCGGGCGGCCTGGTCAACCGCGTCAGCAAGAAGCCGGGCATTGACGTGAGCGACGTGGCGCTGAGCCTGACCAATACGGCGGGGCGCCGGGGCGAGATCGATGTGGGCCGCGCCGGTGAAGACGTATCGTGGCGAGTGACGGGTGCGCGTGAACTGGCCGACAGCTACCGCGAGCAGCAGTTCCTGGATCGCACGGCGCTGGCGCCATCGGTGGCGATCCGCCTGTCCGCCGCCACGCAACTGCTGCTGCAGGGCGACTACCTGGAAGACCGCCGCCTGACCGATTTCGGCATTCCTTCCTACCAGGGCCGTCCGGTCAGCGTCGATGCCCGCACCTATTATGGCGCGGCCAATGCGCGCGATGCCGATTTCAGCCAGTCTCGCGTGGTATCGACTTCCGCCACCCTGACGCACAAGTTCAGCGACACGCTGTCGCTGCGCAATGGCTTCCGTTACTACGATTACCACCTCGACCGCAACAACACGAATATCTCGGGCAACGTCAATGAGGTGCGCGCCACCATGAACCTCGGGCATGCCAAGCTCAACCGAGACGAAAGCGGCTGGTTCAACCAGACCGAGCTGACGCAAAAGCTGGTCACGGGCAGTGTCCGCCATGAAGTGCTGTACGGCGCGGAATTCGGTACGCAGGGCAAGGATGCCAACAGCTGGGCATCGACCGTGGTGGCGACCAATGTGGCTATTGTCCACCCCGTGCTGCCGCGCGTCGATCGCACCAAACTGGGCGTGCGCAGCGACACCTTCGGTACCTATGACACGGCCGCCGCCTATGTGCAGGATGCGCTGACCTTCAGCGAAGAATGGAAGGCGCTGGCCGGCCTGCGCTACGACCGCTACGGGCAGAAGTCGCGCCTGGTCAATGCGGCCGGCGCCACCACAGCGAATTTGCAGCGCACCGATGCCGACTTCAGTCCGCGCGCCGGCCTGGTCTGGCAGCCGGGCGCCACGCAATCCTATTACGCCTCGTGGAGCCGCTCGTTCCAGCCCAGCGGCGAAAATTTCGCGCTGGCCGCCAACAATGCCGACCTGGCGCCCGAGTCGACGCGCAACACGGAAGTGGGCGCCAAATATGACTTGCTGGGCGGCCGCGCCAGCGCCACGGTGTCCTTGTTCCGTCTCGAGCGCGACAATATCAAGACCAGCGATCCCATCACCAATCGCATCGTGCCGGTCGGCACGCAGCGCACGGATGGCCTGGAACTGAGCTTCAATGCCGACCTGCGCGGTGGTTGGCGCATGACGGCCGGCTATGCCTGGTTGGACGCCACCATCACCGATTCCATCGCCGTCGACCGCAGCGTCAATACGCCGGGCGCCACCACCGCCAGTGCGGTCGCCGTCAAGGGCAAGCGCGCCACCCTGACGTCGCGCCAGACAGCCAATTTCTGGCTCACCAAGGATCTCGGTGGCGGCTTCACGGTGGGCGGCGGCGCCAATGCCGTCGGCAGCCGCTTTGCCAATCCGGGCAACACGGTGGTCTTGCCTGGCTATGTAACGGCCGACGCCATGGCGGCTTACCGTACCGGCAAGTATGAAGTGCAGCTGAACGTCAATAATCTGGGCGACACGCGCTACATCGTTTCAGGTCATGGCAGCAGTCCGAACCTGAGCTTGCCGGGCGCGCCGCGCAATGTGGCGCTGACCTTGCGCTACAGCTTGTAGTTGTTCATGGGATACTGGCGTTTTGAACGCCAGTGACCGCCATGGATTCCACCGACCTTGCATTTTTCGCCGCCGTGGCGCACGGCGGCAGCGTCACGCGCGCCGCCGCCCGGCTGGGCACGGTGCCGTCGAACGTCACCCAGCGCATCCAGCGGCTGGAGCAGCAACTGGGCGTGCCGCTGTTCTACCGCCACGGACGCGGCATGACACTGAGCGGTGCCGGTGAACGCCTGCTGCCGTATGCCGCGGCCATCGCGCACACCCTGGCCGAGGCGGGCAAGGCGATGCAGGCGGGAGCCGAGCCGGCCGGGCCGCTGCTGATCGGCGCGATGGAAACCACGGCCGCGCTGCGCCTGCCCGACATGCTGGTGCGCTACGCCATGGATTTCCCCGAGGTCGACCTGACGTTGCGCACCGGCACTTCGCAGCAGATGCGCGACGCGGTGCTGGCGCGCAGCCTGGATGCGGCGCTGGTGGCCGCCAGCGTGATCGACCTGGCGGCCCAGCCCGAACTGCTGGCCGAACCGGTCGGCGTGGAAGAGCTGGTGCTGGTCACGGCGCCATGGGTCAGCGTGTTTGGTCCGGCCAGTATCTGGAGCAGTCTGCAGGACACCAAGCTGATCGTGTTTCGCGACGGCTGCTCCTACCGCGGACTGCTCGAATCCGTGATGCGGCGCCGTGGCACGGCCCGCTTGCGCATGATGGAACTCGGTTCGCTCGACGCCATCCTCGGCTGCGTGCGCGCCGGCATCGGCATCAGCCTGCTGCCGCGCGCGCTGGTCGAACCCTTGCTGCTGGATAACAGCCTGGCCATGCATGTGGTGCCCGATGGCGCGGGCACGGTGGAAACCTTGTGCGTGCGCCGCCGCGACGGTTTCGTGTCGGCCGCGCTGGCGGCGTTCCTGCAGCGCGTGCGCCAGCAGTTCGACCATTCGGTATTGGTGACGCCAGCGTTGCCGCTGGCAGAAAGCCCGCTGGCATAGTCTAATGGGGCAGACCCCTGACGAAAGGACCGCCATGACGAACACTCTTCCTGACCAACGCATCACCAGTTTGCTGGGGGTGGCACTGCCCGTGATCCAGGCGCCGATGGTGGCGGCCGCCATGCATGAGGTCGTCATCGCCGTGGCGCAGGCGGGCGGCCTCGGCTCGCTCGCCTGCGCCGGACTCGACGCGCAGCAGATCCGCGCCGAGATGCAGGCGATTCGCGCCGCGACCGACAAGCCCGTCAACCTGAACTTCTTTTGCCACGTGCAGCCTGAAGTGGACGCCGCACGCGAAGCGGCCTGGCGCGCGCACCTGGCGCCCTATTATGGCGAGCTGGCCATCGATCCGGCGCTGCCCATCCCCACCTCGGTGCGACATCCGTTTGGCGAGGAAATGTGCGCGCTGGTGGAAGAGCTGCGCCCCGGCGTGGTCAGCTTTCACTTCGGCCTGCCGGCGCCCGCACTGCTGGCGCGGGTCAAGGCGAGCGGCGCGGTGATCCTGTCGTCGGCCACCACCGTGGCGGAAGCCGTATGGCTGGAGCACCACGGTTGCGACGCCATCATCGCCCAGGGCTGGGAAGCGGGTGGCCACCGCGGCATGTTTTTGACAGACGATATCGATGCGCAAGTCGGCACCTTCGCCCTGGTGCCGCAGATTGCCGACGCCGTCAGGCTGCCCGTGATCGCGGCCGGCGGCATTGCGGACGCGCGTGGCGTGCGTGCCGCGCTGGCGCTGGGAGCCTCGGCGGTGCAGGTGGGCACGGCTTATCTGCTGTGTCCGGAAGCGCGCACCTCGGCCATCCATCGCGCCGCGCTGGCGCAGGCGCGCGACGACCAGACGCGGCTCACCAATGTGTTTACGGGGCGGCCCGCGCGTGGGATCGCCAACCGGCTGGTGACGGAGAGGGGGCCGATGAGTTCGCTGGCGCCGGCCTTTCCGCTGGCCGGCGGCGCCTCTCTGCTGCTCAAGCAAAAGGCCGAGGCGCAGGGCAATGGCGACTTCAGCCTGCTGTGGTCGGGCCAGGCGGTGCGTCTGGCGCCCATCTTGCCGGCCGGCGGATTGACCTTGCAACTGGCGGCGGCGGCGGGGTTTATTGCTTAAAAGAAACCATAATTTAATGTGAAGAAATATTGTCTATCAGTAATCTTGATCTCTTGATGCAGCCCCATCGGTGATTGAGGCGTAAAATACAGTCATATGGCACAAGCATGTTGCTTATATCTTATCAATATGAAGCTGCCATGATCTTTTTATTTTACTCACCTCATAGAGGCCTGATATGGTTCAGATGTCAAGGCGCCAGTTCCTCAGGGTAACTGGCGCGACCATTGCCGGCTCCAGCCTCGCCATGCTCGGTTTTGCACCGGGCCAGGCGCTGGCGGAAGTGCGGCAATACAAGCTGTCCCGGACCACCGAGACACGCAATACCTGTCCTTACTGTTCGGTAGGATGCGGGGTCCTGTTGTACGGGCTGGGCGATGGCGCGAAAAACGCCGTCTCCAGCATCATTCACGTGGAAGGCGATGCCGATCACCCCGTCAATCGCGGCACCTTGTGCCCGAAAGGCGCCAGCCTGATCGACTTCATCCACAGCCCCAATCGCTTGAAAGTGCCCGAGTACCGCGCACCGGGTGGCACCGAATGGCAACCGATCTCCTGGGATGTGGCGCTCGACAAGATCGCGCGCCTGATGAAGGATGACCGCGACGCCAACCTGATCGAAAAGAATGCCGACGGCAAGACCGTCAACCGCTGGCTTTCCACCGGCATGCTGGCCGCGTCCGCCGGCAGCAACGAAGTAGGGTATTTGACCCACAAGACAGTGCGCAGCATGGGGATGCTGACCTTTGATAATCAGGCGCGTGTATGACACGGACCGACGGTGGCAGGTCTTGCCCCGACGTTTGGCCGTGGCGCGATGACGAATCATTGGGTCGATATCAAGAATGCCGATGTGATCCTGGTCATGGGCGGCAATGCAGCAGAAGCACATCCTTGCGGATTCAAATGGGTCACGGAAGCGAAGGCGCATAACAAGGCCAAGCTGATCGTGGTCGATCCGCGTTTTACCCGTACCGCATCCGTGGCAGATTACTACTGCGCCACGCGTACCGGCACGGACATCGTCTTCCTCGGCGCGATCATCAACTATCTGCTGACGAACGACAAGATCCAGCATGAGTACGTGCGCAACTACACGGACATGCCGTTTATCGTGCGCGAAGACTATGCCTTCGAAGATGGCCTGTTTTCGGGTTTCGACAAGGAAAAAGGCAAGTACACCGACAAGGCCACCTGGGACTACGAAATCGGCGACGATGGTTACGCCAAGGTCGACCCGACCCTGGAACACCCGCGCTGCGTCTACCAGATGATGAAGAAGCACTACGCGCGCTACACGACCGAAATGGTCGAACGCACGTGCGGCGTGTCGCCTGAGAAATTCCACAAAGTGGCGGAAGCACTGGCCTCGACCGCCGTGCCCGGCCGCGCCGGCACCATCCTGTATGCGCTGGGCTGGACCCACCATTCGACCGGTGCGCAGACCATCCGCACGGGCGCCATGGTGCAGCTGTTGCTGGGCAATATGGGCATCGCCGGCGGCGGCATGAACGCCTTGCGCGGCCATTCGAACATCCAGGGCCTGACCGACCTGGGCCTGATGTCGAACCTGCTGCCGGGCTACATGACCCTGCCGAACGAGTCCGAACAAGACTTCGATGGCTATATCGCCGCGCGCGCCACCAAGCCGCTGCGGCCGAACCAGCTCAGCTACTGGAGCAATTACCGCAAATTCCACGTCAGCTTCATGAAGACGTGGTGGGGCGACTTTGCCACGGCGGAAAACAATTACGCCTTCGACTACCTGCCGAAACTCGACAAGCCGTACGACCTGATGCAGGCCATCGAGCTGATGCACCAAGGCAAGATGACCGGCTATATCTGCCAGGGTTTCAATGTGCTGGCGTCCGCGCCGAACAAGCAGAAGGTCACCGAGGCGCTGTCGAAACTGAAGTTCCTCGTGATCATGGACCCGCTGGCGGTGGAAACGGGCGAATTCTGGAAGCCGCACGGCCAGTACCACGAAGTCGATCCGAGCAAGATCATGACCGAGGTGTTCCGCTTGCCGACCAGCTGCTTCGCCGAAGAGCGCGGTTCGCTGGTCAGCTCCTCGCGCGTGCTGCAGTGGCACTGGCAGGCGGCCGAACCGCCGGGCCAGGCGCGCAGCGACCTGGAGATCATGTCGGGCCTGTTCCTGCGCATGCGCACCATGTACCAGAAAGAGGGCGGCAAGTTCCCGGACCCTATCGTCAACCTGACGTGGAATTATGCGCAGCCGCATAACCCGCAGCCGGAAGAGATCGCTCGTGAATTCAACGGCAAGGCGCTGGCCGACCTGTACGATCCGAAGGACGCCACCAAATTGTTGGTGAAAAAGGGCGAGCAGCTGGCTTCGTTTGCGCAGCTGCGCGACGATGGCACGACCTCCAGCGGTTGCTGGATCTTCGCCGGCAGCTGGACGCAGGCGGGCAACCAGATGGGACGGCGCGACAACAGCGACCCGACCGGCATCGGCCAGACTTTGGGCTGGGCCTGGGCGTGGCCGGCCAACCGCCGCGTGCTGTACAACCGCGCTTCCTGCGACCTGAAGGGCAAGGCCTTCGACCCGACCCGCAAGTTGATCGAGTGGAACGGCACCAACTGGAGCGGGGCCGATATTCCCGACTTCAAGGTCGACGAACCGCCGGAAAACGGCATGGGGCCGTTCATCATGCTGGGCGAGGGCGTGGCGCGTTTCTTTGCGCGCGGCGCCATGGCCGAAGGGCCGTTCCCCGAACATTACGAGCCGTTTGAAAATCCGCTCGGCTACAACCCGATGCATCCGAAAAACCCGCAGGCGACCAGCAATCCGGCCGCGCGCGTGTTCGCCGATGACCGGAAAATGTTCGGCACCCATGAGGAATATCCGCATGTGGCGACCAGCTACCGCCTGACCGAGCATTTCCATTACTGGACCAAGCATGCACGCCTGAACGCCATTATCCAGCCGCAGCAATTCGTTGAAATCGGCGAAGAGCTGGCGAAAAGCATCGGCGTGGTGGCCGGTGGCGAGGTCCGCGTCAGTTCCAAGCGCGGCCATATCATCGCCAAGGCCGTCGTCACCAAGCGCATCAAGGCTTTGATGATCGAGGGCAAGCAGGTGCATACCGTCGGCCTGCCGCTGCACTGGGGCTTCACGGGCGTGGCCAAGCCGGGGTATCTGATCAATACCCTGACACCGGGCGTGGGGGATGCGAATTCGCAAACGCCGGAATTCAAATCCTTCCTGGTGAAGGTGGAAAAAGCATGATGGGAGCTCAATAATGGCACTGCAATCCTTAGATATCCGGCGCCTGTCCGCCACCACCGTGACCCCGCCGCAGGCGAGGACGCCGGTGACGGGCACGGTCGCCAAGCTGATCGATGTGTCGAAGTGCATCGGCTGCAAGGCTTGCCAGACGGCGTGCATGGAATGGAACGACTTGCGCGATGAAGTCGGCGAAAACCATGGCACCTACGACAATCCGACCGACCTGACGCCGCAATCGTGGACGGTGATGCGTTTTGCCGAACACGAAAGCAACGACGGCAACCTGGAATGGCTGATCCGCAAGGACGGCTGCATGCACTGCGAAGACCCGGGCTGTTTGAAAGCCTGCCCGGCGCCGGGCGCCATCGTGCAGTACACCAACGGCATTGTGGATTTCCACCAAGAAAACTGCATCGGCTGCGGCTACTGCGTGGCCGGCTGTCCTTTCGACGTGCCCCGCATTTCGAAAAAGGACGACCGCGCCTACAAGTGCACCTTGTGTTCGGACCGCGTGGCCGTCGGCCAGGAACCGGCCTGCGTGAAGACCTGTCCGACCGGCGCCATCGTGTTCGGCACCAAGGAGGACATGAAGGTGCATGCGGAAGAGCGCATCGTCGACCTGAAGTCGCGCGGCTTTGAAAATGCCGGCCTGTACGATCCGCTGGGCGTGGGCGGCACGCATGTGATGTATGTGCTGCACCATGCCGACAAGCCGCGCCTGTACTCCAACCTGCCGGACCGGCCGCGGATCAGTCCGATGGTCGGCTTCTGGAAGGGCTGGTCCAAGCCGCTGGCGGTGGCCGGCATGGCCGCGACGGCGCTGGCCGGCTTCTTCCACTACACGCGTGTCGGTCCGAACGAGGTGAGCAAAGACGAAGAGCACGAGGCACTGGAAGAGGCCAACCGCATCCGGGAGGAGGAACAGCATGAGCCACGTTGAACATCATGATGACAAGCTTCGCGACAAGGACGGCAATCCGCTGATACAGCGCTACAACCCCAATGAGCGCACGAATCACTGGATCACGGCGATTACCTTCGTGATGCTGGCCTTGTCGGGCCTGGCCATGTTCCATCCGTCGATGGCGTGGCTGGCGCTGCTGTTCGGCGGCGGGCAATGGACGCGCATCCTGCATCCGTTTGCCGGTCTGGTGATGTTTGTCTCGTTCGCGATCCTGGTGGTGCGTTTCTGGCACCACAACAAGTTCGAGGACGGCGACAAGCAGTGGCTCAAGCAGATCGATGACGTGCTCAACAACCGCGAAGAAAAGCTGCCGAAGATCGGCAAGTACAACGCCGGCCAGAAGATCCTGTTCTTCGTGCTGCTGTTCTGCATGTGCGGTCTGCTGCTGTCGGGCATCGTGATCTGGCGCGCGTATTTCGCGTTCTATTTCCCGATTCCCGTCATCCGCGCCGCTGCCTTGCTGCACTCGGTCTGCGCCTTCGGCATCATCTGTTCGATCATCGTGCATATCTATGCCGCCCTGTGGGTCAAGGGCTCGATCGGCGCCATGGTGCGCGGCACCGTCACCTATGGCTGGGCGCGCAAGCACCATCCGAAGTGGTTTGAGGCGGTGATACGCAACGACAAACACTAGGGTTTGCCGCTTTAACCCGAGTGCAAGAACCGGGGTCAGTCGCAACGGACTGGCCCCGTTCTTTTTATCGATTAAAATACTTTACGGCATAGCCGCCATTCGCTGGCTCTGCCTTGCTTTTTTTGATGGGAACTCCATTGGTACAACGAATTCTTCAGCCAGGCGAAATCGAAGGCCTGGACCACAACGCGATTCCGCGCCTGCTGCTGCCGCAGCCCACCAGCCTGTTTACGGCGCGCGCTCTGCGCCTGCGCGAACTGGCGCAGGGAAACATCAAGGGCATACCGGTCGACGCCGGCATGCAGGGTTACCTGGTGCTGATGGCCGCGCTGGCCGATGCGCAGGCGGCGGTGGTGGCCAAACTGGCGCCCGACGCCGTGCCGGTGGCCGACGCCGATGCGCTGCGTCGCGCCGTCCAGCACCGCATGCCGGTGCTGCCCGTCAGCGGCGCGCGTCCACCCGTCTGGCGCACGATCTTCCATGACCTGTTGACGGAACTGGCCGCCACGGCCGCATTGCAGCCGGCGCTGGCCACGGGCCTGACGCAAGTGCTGGCGCAGCTGCGCGCGCTGGACGACGCGGCGCTGGACGCCTGCGCCGATGCCGTGCTCGATGAAAACGGCGACAACCTGAACCCCATGCATGCGCCGTTTGTCGCCGCCGCGCTGCAGATCCTGTGGTCCAGTTCGGCCAGCCAGCTGCGCGCCGCGCGCGTGCCCGACCTGGAGACGGGCGCGCTGTGCCCCGTCTGCGGTTCGCATCCGGTCGCCAGCGTGATCCGCATCGGCGGCCAGTCGCAGGGCTACCGCTATCTGCACTGCGGCATCTGCGAAAGCGAATGGCATATGGTGCGCGTGAAATGCTCGACCTGCGAGCAGAACGGCAAGATCGCTTACCAGGGCCTGGACGCCAACGACGCGGCGCCATTCGATCCGGTCACGGCCAAGGACGACAAGCTGCCCAACAAGGCGAATGACCCGAAAAAAGTGGCGCGCGCGGAAACCTGCGACGACTGCCATACCTACCGCAAGGTCTTCAACCAGGAGCACGATTACAACGTCGAGCCGCTGGCCGACGACCTGGCCAGCCTGATGCTGGATCTGCTGGTGGGCGAGGCGGGCTACCAGCGCGCCAGCGGCAATCCGCTGCTGTGGCTCGGAAAAAGCGAGGGCCAGCAGTCATGACGACCGGGCAAACCGTGCGCCTGCCATCGGTCGACCGCATCCTGGGCGACACGGCTTGCCTGGAACTGATTGCGCAATACGGCCGCGTGCAGACGCTGGCCGTCGCGCGCGCCGTGCTGGCCGAATTGCGTGCCGCCATGCTGGCTGGCGCAGTCTGCGAAGAGGGGGCGACAATCGCCGCCATTGCCGCGCAGATGGCCGAACGGCTGCAGGCGCAATCGCGCTCGCAGCTGCGCGCCGTCTTCAACCTGACCGGCACCGTCCTGCACACGAACCTGGGCCGCGCCCTGCTGCCCGACGCGGCTGTGCAGGCCGTGGTGGAAGCGCTGCAGTGGCCGATGAACCTGGAATTCGACCTGGAGACGGGCAAGCGCGGCGACCGCGACGACCTGGTCGAGGAACTGCTGCGCGAACTGACGGGCGCCGAAGCGGCCACCATCGTCAACAACAATGCGGCCGCCGTGCTGCTGATGTTGAATACCCTGGCGCAGGGAAAAGAGGTCATCGTCTCGCGCGGCGAGCTGGTGGAAATCGGCGGCGCCTTCCGCATTCCCGACGTGATGACGCGCGCCGGCGCCGTGCTGCGCGAAGTGGGCAGCACCAATCGCACCCATCCCCACGATTACGCCAATGGCGTCAATGAAGACACGGCCTTGCTGATGAAGGTCCATTGCAGCAATTACGCGATCACCGGATTCACCAAAAGCGTGGAGCTCGACGAACTGGTGCCGCTGGCGGCCATGCACGCGCTTCCAACCGCCGTCGACCTGGGCAGCGGCACCCTGGTCGACCTGGCGCAATATGGCTTGCCGCATGAAACCACGGTGCGCGAAACGATAGAGGCGGGCGCCGACCTGGTCACCTTCAGCGGCGATAAATTGCTCGGTGGCCCGCAATGCGGCGTGATCGTCGGCCGTGCCGATTTGATCGCGAAGATCAAGCGCAATCCGTTAAAACGCGCGCTGCGCGTGGGGAAACTGACGCTGGCGGCTCTGGAACCCGTGCTGCAGCTGTACCGCGCGCCCGACCTGCTGGCCGAACGCCTGACCACGCTGCGTTTGCTGACGCGCCCTGCGGCCGCCATGTGCGCCCAGGCGGACACCCTGCTGCCGTTGCTGCAAGCCGTGCTGGGCTCCGCCTATGTGGTCGCGTCGGAAGCGATGAAAAGCCAGATCGGCAGCGGCGCCTTGCCGGTCGACCAGTTGCCCAGCTTCGGCCTGGCGATCCGCAGCGCGCCCGGTTCGCGCCTGAGCAATCCCCTGGGCACGCTGGAGCAGCGCCTGCGTGGCCTGCCTTGCCCCGTAATCGGGCGCATCGCGCAGGACACCCTGTGGCTGGACCTGCGCTGCCTGGAAGCGTCGCATCAGGCGGCATTCGTGGCGCAACTCGGTGAGCTGAGCGCATGATCGTCGGCACCGCAGGCCATATCGACCATGGCAAGACCACCCTCACGCGCGCGCTGACGGGGGTGCACACGGATCGCCTGAAGGAAGAGCAGGCGCGCGGTATCTCGATTGAACTCGGCTACGCCTATCTGCCGCTGGCGGACGGCACGGTGCTGGGCGTGATCGACGTGCCGGGCCACGAAAAATTCATTCGCACCATGGCCTCTGGTATCACCGGCATCGACTTCGCGCTGCTGGTGGTGGCGGCCGACGATGGCGTGATGCCGCAAACGCGCGAGCACCTGGCGATTCTGCAGCTGCTGGGCGTGACGCGCGGCGCCGTGGCACTGACCAAGATCGACCGCGTTGATGCGGCCCGCATCGCGCAGGTGGAGCGTGAGATCACCGCGCTGCTGGCGGCCACGCCGCTGGCCGGCAGCCCGTTGTTTCCCACTGCCGCCAGCGTTGACAACGATCCCGGCGTGGCGGCGCTGCTGGCGCACCTGGCGCAGGTGGCGCGCAGCCTGCCGCAGCGCGATGAACGGCGTCTGTTCCGCCTGGGCGTGGATCGCGTGTTTACCTTGTCGGGGCAGGGCACGGTGATTACCGGCACGGCGCTGGCAGGCACGGCGACAGTGGGCGACACCCTGCAGCTGGCGCCAGCAGGCTTGGAGACGCGCGTGCGCAGCATCCATGCGCAAAACCGTGCGGCGGACGCCGGCATGGCGGGCCAGCGCCTGGCGCTGAACCTGGCCGGCATCGGCCGCGACGCCATCGAGCGCGGCAACTGGATCGTCGCGCCTGAGCTGGCGCAGTGTTCCGAGCGCATCGACGTGGAACTGAGCCTGCTGCCTGACAGCGGCGTACACCTGAAAGCCTGGTCGCCGCTGCATGTGCACTTGGGCGCGGCGCATCAGCTGGCGCGCGCCGTGGTGCTCGATGGCGATACCTTGTCGCCCGGGCAGACGGCCCGCGTGCAACTGGTGTTCGACGCGCCCATGCATGCGGTGCCCGGCGACCGTTTCGTGGTGCGCAATGCGCAGGCCACGCAGACGGTGGGCGGTGGCATGGTGCTCGACCCGTTCGGGCCCGCGCGCAAGCGGCGCAGCCCGGCCCGGCTGGCCTGGCTCGACGCCCTGGCTGCCTTTGTCGCGCATGGCAACTACGCGTCGCTGCTGGGGCAAAGCCCGCTGGGGCTGAGGGAGTCCCTGCTGGTGCGGCTGTCGCTGCTGCCTGCCGCCGTGATCGCCCTGCCGGACGACACCCGCCGCATCGCCCTGCGCGGCGGCGACGCCCTGCTGCTGGCGCCGCAAGCGCTGGCGGCATTGGACGAGCGCGTGCTGGCGGCCCTGGCGACCTTCCATGCGCGCGCCCCCGATGAGGCGGGACCGGAACTGTGGCGCCTGAAACGCATCGTCGACGCCGAGATGGAAGACGCCTTGTGGAGTTTCCTGGTCGACGGCTTGCTGGCCGGCGGCGCCGTCATGGCGCGCGGCGCGCACCTGCACCTGCCCGATCATAGCGTCGAGCTGACGACGGCAGAGCAGGCCATGGCCGAGCCGATGCTGGCGGCGCTGGAGCAGGGCCGTTTCGAGCCGCCATGGACACGCGATTTGTCGCGTACATTCGGCGTGGAAGAAGAGGCAACGCGCAGGCTGTTGCGCAAACTGGCCAAGGCGGGCCAGATCAACCAGGTGGTGCACGACCTGTTCTATCATCCGGCCGCACTGGCCGAGCTGGCGCTGCTGGTGCGCCAGCTGGCGCAACAGGCGGAAGCGCAAGCGGGCTTGCCGGAAGGTTCCGGTGCAGTCGGCGCGGCCACCTTCCGCGACGCCAGCGGCCTGGGCCGCAAGCGGGCGATCCAGGTCTTGGAATATTTAGACCGGGTCGGTTATACTCGCCGGGTTGGCAATGGGCATCTATTACGCCCGAACGCGCAGTGGTCATTCACACCCGCCGCCGCCAACAGCTAGTTCCTGCACCGCGGAAAGCACACTCATCCGGTGATGTGGCCGGGCTTCAAACCCGGTGGAGGGCGTCAGACGTTCTCCCGTAGGTTCGACTCCTACTGTTTTCCGCCATTCATTTGATTCGATCATCGTACACGGTGCAGTCTGCATCATGCATGGCGTCAGCTTGCGGATGCCACCTGTTGTGCTACTCTGTAATGACGTTGTAACACATCAGGAACATGGCCATGAGCGAAGCAACCTTTACTTTCCGGGTCGATGAGAGCCTGAAAGAACAATTCACCACAGCCGCCAAGGGCCGCGACCGTACCGGGGCCCAGCTACTGCGCGACTTCATGCGTGACTTTGTTCGGCAGCAGCAGGAAGCGGCAGAACACGACGCCTGGTTCCATCGCCAGGTGCAGGGCGGCCTGGACTCGGCCAATTCCGGAGACCTCATCCCGGCTGCCGAGGTTGAAGCCAGGTTCGCTGCCAGGCGCGCCGCCACACGTCGCCGGCTGGGAGCGACCGAGTGATGGAGTTGTCTGGACGCCAGAGGCGATCCAGGACCGCAGCGACATCTACGACCACATCGAAGCCGACAACCCGGCCGCCGCGCTCGCCCTCGATGAGCTGTTTGCGGAAAAGGCGGGCCGTCTGGCCGATCATCCAGGCCTGGGCAAACCTGGCCGTGTAGCGGGTACCCGTGAGCTGGTAGCGCACCAGAATTACATCCTTGTCTATGACACTTCCGGCGGCTTGATAAGGATACTGCGTGTGCTGCATGCCGCCCGCCAGTGGCCACCTTCCCGCGTTGGCACTTGATCTCTCTTGCTTGCCACGGTTTGCCCAGCAGCTTTACGACGACCGCTTGCTCGCAAACACCGCCCCCGCCAGCACGATAAAGGTACCGACAATCACCTTCTGCCAGGTGCTCGGCACGCCGGCCAGGATCAGCACGTTGTTGATCAGGGTGACCAGCAGCACGCCCAGCAAAGTGCCGCTGACGCTGCCGCTGCCGCCCGTGATGCGCGCGCCGCCGAGGATCACGGCGGCGATCACGTCGAGCTCCATGCCGACCAGGTCGAACGGGTTGGCCAGGCGCGTGCTCGACACATGCACGATACCCGCCAGGCCGGCCAGGAAGCCCGCGTAGCCGAACACGAACAGGTGCACGGTGCGCAGCTTGTAGCCCAGGCGTTCGGCGATCGGCAGGCTGCCGCCGATGGCGTACACGGCGCGGCCCATCAGGGTGCGGTTCAGCAGCCACCAGGTCAGGCCGGCGGCAGCGACCAGCACCAGCACGGTGGCCGGCAGCACCGCGTGCACGCCGGTGGCCGTGTCGTGGCGCCAGACGGCCAGCTTGCCAAAGGCATCCATCGAATGGGGCACGTTCATGAAGAACACGGTGCCGATAAAGGTCAGCAGAATGCCGCGGTACAGGTACTGCGTGCCGATGGTGACGATCAGCGACGGGGCTTTCAGCCAGTCGACCAGCAGGCCGTTGAGCACGCCCAGCAGCGTACCGCCGGCGGCGCCGGCGACCAGGATCACCACCATGCTGGTTTCGGGGAACTGCGTCATCACCAGCTTGGTGATGCCGTACATGGTCAGCGCCGCGATGGCCGCGAACGACACGTCGATGCCGCCGGCGGCCAGCACGATCATCACGCCCAGCGCGAACAGGCCCAGCACCGTACAGGCGCGCACGATGTCGAACACCATCGCCAGCTGGAAGAACTCGGGATTGATCGCGCCCACCACCAGACAGACGGCGACGATCAGGGCCAGGGTGAACAGCTGCGGATGGCGCGCCAGGCGCTGGCGCAGCGTGATTTTCGGTGCGCCCAGGTCGGCTGCCGCCAGGGTCACGCTGCTGTTTTTCATGGTTGTGGTATTCATGCTGCCACCTTGCTGTCGGAAATAAGGGCGTGGTACAGGGTTTCTTCGGCCAGGCCGTCGGCGTCGAAGGTATTGGCGATCTGGCCCTTGCGCATCATCAGGATGCGGTCGCAGTTCTGCAGCAGCTCGGGCAGGTCGTCGCTGACCAGCACCACCGCCAGGCCGTCTTCGGCCAAACGCTGGATGATGCGGTAGATGATGTCCTTCGAGCCGACATCGACGCCGACCGTCGGGCCGTGCAAAATCAGCACGCGCGGATGGATCGCCAGCCAGCGGCCGATCAGCACGCGCTGCTGGTTGCCGCCCGACAGCGACTGCACCGGGCGGTCGACGTCGGGCGTGGCGATCTGCAGGTCCTTCACGGTGGCCAGCGCCAGCGCCTGCGCGCGGCCGGCGTCGAGCGCGCCGAAGCGGCTGCGCAAGGTATTCAAGACCGTGGTGATGATGTTTTCGCGGATCGATTTGTCGAGGAACAGGCCTTCGCTCAAACGGTCTTCCGGCACATAGCCGATGCGGTGGGCGATCGCGTCGCCCGGATTGCGCAAGGTGACCTCTTTGCCGTCGAGGAAAATCGATCCGCTGTCCGCGCCCTGCACACCGACCAGGGCCAGCGCCAGTTCATTGCGGCCCGAATCGAGCAGGCCCGTGATGCCGAGGATTTCGCCCTTGTGCAGGGTCAGGTCGACGCCGGAAAAATAGCCGCGCCGGCCCAGGCCCCGCACGCGCAGCAGTTCGCCTTCGCCATCGACATGCAGGCGGCTGCTGCGGTAACGGCCGCCATCGAGCTGCTTGCCCGTCATGGCGTGCGTCAGTTCGGCCTTGGTGAAGTTGGCGATCGGCCCTTGCACGACTTTGGCGCCGTCGCGGAAGACGATGGCCTGGCCGCCGATGGCGTAGCATTCATCGAGCTTGTGGCTGACGAACAGCACCGCCACGCCTTGTGCGCGCAAGCCTTCGATGACGGATACCAGGTTGTCGACTTCCTTTTGCGTCAGCGAGGTGGTCGGTTCATCCATGATCACCATCTTGGCGCTGGTGGCCACCGCGCGCGCGATCGCCAGCAGCTGGCGCGTGGCGATCGGCAGTTCATCCGCGCGGGTGGAAAGGAAATGGGGATCGGACGGCAGGCCGACGGCGGCCAGCGCGCGTGCGGCGGTGGCGTCGACGGCGCGGCGGTCGAAGCGGCGCGCCAGGCGGCCATTGCCGGCCACCAGCTGCTCGCTCAGGGCCACGTTTTCGGCCACGCTCATGTTCGGCAGCAGCGACAGATCCTGGTACACGGTCTCGATGCCGAGCGCCAGCGACTGCAGCGGCGTCAGCGCCTCATGCGGCTGGCCATTGATGGTGATGCGCCCTTCGCTGGGAGGATGGGCGCCGGAGATGATCTTGATCAGGGTGCTCTTGCCGCAGCCGTTTTCGCCCAGCAAGTGATAAATTTCGCCGGCTTCGATGGTCAGATCGACGCCGCGCAGCGCATGCACGCCGGCATAGCGCTTGTGGATGCCTTCAAGCTGCAAAAATGTCTTCGACGTGGCCGCCGGAATTGGGGTGGTACTGGTCATGAATCGATTCTTTCTGCGATAGGCGTTGCCGCATGGAGCCGGGGTATTGATTCTCCGGCTCCATATCAATCAACTTTCAACGCCTGACCAAACCGTAGCGAGCGGATGTGAGTTGTGGCCGAGAAGCGCAGCTGTGCGTATGCACAGTGAGCATCGCCGGCCGCAAATCGCACCGCGCAGTAGGTTTGGTCAGGTGTTATCAGAATGCGTATTTCTTGTAGTTCGACTTGTCTACTTCGACCCAGGCCTTGCCGGTGACGATAATGCCCACGCCAGGACCTTTTTTCACGGTGACCGCGTTATAGCCCGGTACGCCCATGTCCATGCCGTTGGTGATGGTCTTGCCCTGCACCAGCATCAGCGCCGCCTTGTTCATCATGATGCCGGCGTCTTTCGGATCCCAGAAGGCGATGCCGCCGACCGCACCCGATTCCAGGAACTTGGCCGCTTCGCTTGGCAGGCCGGTACCGTACACGCAGATCTTGCCGGTCAGGCCAGCTTCTTCGATGGCGCGGCCGATGCCCAGCACGTCCAGCGAGGACGAACCCTGGAAGCCCTTGATGTCCGGATGCTTGCGCAGGATTTCCTTCGCCTTGCCGTAGGCTTTCTCGGCGTCGTTGGCGGTTTCGTTCTTGGCGTCGACCAGGGTCATCTTCGGATACTTCTTGGCATTGTTGGCGCCGCCGTCGGCCCATTGCACCTGCGACTGGCTGCCCAGGGAGCCCAGCAGGGACGACCATTTGCCGGTCTTGCCCATGCACTCGGCCAGGCGCTCGTTCAGGCGCGCGCCGTAGGCCGTGTTGTCGAACGCTTCGATGTCGACCAGGGTGTTCTTCTGGTTGTCCGCTTCATGCGTGACGACCTTGATGCCGCGGTCCAGTGCGCGTTTGAGCACCGGTTCCAGGGTCAGCGGGTCCATCGAGACGACGGCGATCGCATCGACCTTTTTCGCCACCAGGTCTTCCACCAGGCGTTGCTGCTGGGCGGCGTCGGACTGGGCCGGGCCGATCTGACGCGCATTGACCACGCCCACATTGGCGGCGCCGAATTCCTTGACGCCCACTTCCATGCGGTTGAACCAGCTCATGCCGGTGATTTTGACGACGGTGACGATATCGACCGGCTTTTTATTCTGTGCGTGCAGCACGCCGGCAACGGACAGGGTGCCCAGGGCGATGATGGCGGCGGCGCATTTTGTTTTCGTAAGCATGTTGTCTCCAAACCCTCGTTATTTATGCGTTGAACCAGGAGGGGACTGGGTCAGCGTCGCGCAAAGTGTTCCGAGTTCGAAATTCGTTGAATGAAGATGTCGAGAATCACTCCGATACTGCGTCACAAATGCGCGCCAGGCACCAGCCTGGCTGTGCTTTGTTCCTTGTCTCAAAGCGATTTCGACACATTCAATCATCAACAAATTTCTAACCCTGAACACTAGCGCCTTGAGAAAAAACGGTAATCGGCGAGATTGATGCGGGCCGAAGCCAGGAAGCACAGCAGCAGCAGGCCCCATGCACAATCGCGGAAGAAGTTCGAGATATCGAGCAGGTTGAAGGTGCTCGACAGCAGTTGCAGGGCGGTGGCCGAGAAGAACAGGCACACCATGCGGCCATAGCCGCCTTGCGGACGCACGCCGGCCATCACCGCCACCAGGATGGCGATCAGCAGGTAGGAGCTGCCGTAGTCGGCCTTCACGCTGGCGGTGCGCGCGGCGATGATCACGCCGGCCAGGCTGGCCAGCACGCCGCATAGCGCGTAGGTGGTGACCAGCATGCGCGTGCCGGGAATGCCGGCGTAGCGCGCGGCCTTGGCGTTGGTGCCCAATAAAAACAGGCGGATGCCGAAAGGGCTGTAGCGCAGCAGCCAGCCGATCGCCAGCAGCACCACCATGAAGATGATGAAGGGGATCGGTACGCCGAACAGGTTTTCATTGCCGATCATCGACATCGGCTCGGCACTGGCCAGGCGTACGCTGGAACCCTTGCTCAAGACCACGGCGGCACCGGTGAAGATCAGCTGCGTGCCCAGGGTGCACAGGATGGGCGTCAGGCCCACGCCGGCGATCAGCCAGCCGTTGAGCAGGCCGCCGAGCAGGCCCGTGACCAGCGCGACCAGCACGAACATGCCCGTATAGCCCCACGGCGTGGCGTCCGCGTCGACCAGCAGCGGCACCACGGTGGCGGCCACCACGCCGGCCAGGTTGGCCATGCCGAGACCGGACAAATCGATGCCGCCGTTCCCGGCGATCATGGCCAGCGAGACGCCGATGGCCAAGAGGGCCAGCTCGGGCAGCTGGCTGGCCATCGACTGGAAGTTGTACACGTCGAGGAAGTCGCCATGCGACAGCACGGTCGCGGCAACCAGGATCAGGACGTTAATGCCCACCAAAAAATTCAGCTGTGGGTCGGAAAACTGGCGCTTCATGGCGACTCCAAAAGGTGTTCAGAAAACGAAAACTCGGCGTGAAAATCAGGCCTTTGCCAGCAGCGCATCGACATCGGCGCGCTGCGGCATCGACGGCGCCGTGCCGGCGCGCGTGACCGAAATGGCGGCCAGCGCCGCGGCGAAGCGGGCAGCTTCCTTCGGCGTGGCGCCTTCGGCCAGCGCGGCCGCAAAGCCGCCATTGAAGGCGTCGCCGGCGCCGGTCGTTTCCAGCACGGGACCGGCGTTGAATGGCGCGATCAGGACCGATTCGGTGGCGCTGTGCAGCAGGGCGCCTTGCGAACCGAGCGTGATCAGGGCGCAGCCGACGCCACGCGCCAGGAAGGCATCGCCGGCGGCGCGCGCTTCGTCCAGGTTCGTCACGGGCAGGCCGGTCAGGATCGCGGCTTCGTGTTCGTTCGGGGTGATGAAGTCGCACAGCGGATAGACGGCGTCGTCAAACGGCAGCGCGGGGGCGGGATTGAAGACGGTGAGAGTGCCGGCGGCGCGGGCGATCTGCAGGCCGCGCAGGGCGGCATCGGCCGGTTGTTCGAGCTGGATGACAAACACGCGCGCGGCGGCGATATCGTCTGCCGCCGCGTCCACATCGGCCACGCCGATCAGGCTGGCCGCACCGGATACCACGATGATGGCGTTGTCACCGTTCTTCTCGTTCAGATAGATAAAGGCGGCGCCGGTCGGATGCGTGTCGACCTGTTTCACGCGCGGCGTGATGCCGTCGCCGCGCCACAGGGCCAGCGCATTGTCGCCGAACGAGTCGCGCCCGAGGGTGCTGATAAAGGTGACGTCGGCGCCGGCGCGCGCGGCGGCCACGGCCTGGTTGGAACCCTTGCCGCCGGGGCCCATGGCAAAGCCGGAGCCGGCGATGGTCTGGCCCACGTCGGGCATATGGGCGGCGCGGAAGGCCAGGTCGGCCACGTAGATGCCGAGGATCGCGACGCCGCGCTTGTCATGAACGGCGCTCATCATGCCTCCGGGGCGATCACGCCCTTTTTGAAGACGAAGCAGCCGTAGAAGCGGCGCTCGCCGGTGGCGATCACGCAGTAGGCGGTGCGCGCCACGTCGTAGAAGGCAAAGCGCTCGATCGAACCCATAATGCGCTCGCGGCCTTCGGCGTGGTTGATTTCGAGTTGTACTTCCTGCTGGACGGGTAATACATTGTCAGGTTCGCCGACCACTTCCATGCGGTGGGCGGCGACGTCAACGGCGGTGTCGAGCGCCATCACGGACAAAATGGCGCGCGCAGCTTCTTTCGTGCCGACGCCGTCGATGCGCAGCACCTTGCCCAGCACCGTCTGGCGGGCCACCGAATCGGCCGGGAAGTTGGCATCGCACAGGACCAGTTCATCACCGTGGCCCATGGCGCGCAGGGCTTGCAGCACGTCCGCATTCAACAGCGGGTCGATATTCTTTAACATCTTGTCTCCAGATTGTGATTCAATTTTGTGCAGCGGTTTGCGCCAGGACTGCCGCTCGTCGTCGGCTTGCCTGGCACTGCGGTTTTACTGTTTACTTATTCGCCATACGGCACCCACACGTTCTTGATCTGCGTGGCGTGGCGCAGCCATGCCGGACCTTCGGCCGAGAGGGCGTCGTTCCAGTCGGTGGCCAGGCCGTAGTCGACCAGGGTACGTTTCAGGTTGCCGGTCGACAGGCGCTCGGTGGTGGCCGACAGGGCCGCGTCGCCAAACGTCCAGAGCGCGTCGACATCGTCGTGTTCGGCCAGGGTCGGCAGCAGGGTCGCCGCCGCACCGGTGACGATATTGATCACGCCGCCCGGCAGGTCCGAAGTTTCCAGCACCTGGTAGAAATCGGTGGCGATCAGCGCATGGCGCGAACTCGGCACGATAACCACGCGGTTGCCCATCGCCAGCAATGGCGCGACCAGGCTGACAAAGGCCAGCAATGGCGACTCGTCCGGGCAGACCACGCCGACCACGCCGATCGGTTCGACCATGGCCAGGGCTACGCCGCGCATCGGCGGCACGTGCACCGCGCCTTCGTATTTGTCGGCCCAGGCGCCATACGCGAACAGGCGGCTGATCGATTGCTCGACTTCGTTGCTGGCCGCATCCGCGCTGACGCCGGTCAGTTCGACCAGGCGCGCGGCAAATTCTTCGGCGCGTGCCGACAGGTTCTCGGCCAGGTAGTACAGGGCCTGTGCGCGGCGGTGCGGCGTGGTGGCCGACCATGATGCGGCGGCATGGGCGGCGGCGACGGCGTTGCGGATATCCTTGCGGTTGCCCAGGCCCACTTCGCCGGCCAGCTTGCCGTTGGCGCCGAAGATGCCCAGCGATTGCTCGCCGTCGGAACGGGCCTGCTTGCCGCCGACGTACAGCTTGGCGGTGCGGTCGACCAGCGGCAAACGTGCGCTTGCTGCCACGCTGTCGACGATGGCGGCCACCGGTTTCACGGCTGCGCTGCGTGCCACGCGCTTGGCCCAGGCACGCGGTTTCAGGTATTCGTAGCAGCCTTCGCGGCCGCCTTCACGGCCGAAGCCCGATTCGCGCACGCCGCCGAAACCGACGCCGGCATCGAACAGATTGGTCGAATTGATCCACACCACGCCAGCCTTCAGGGCGGGGGCCACGGCCAGCGCCAGGCCGATGGTTTCGCTCCACACGCTGGCGGCCAGGCCGTAGCGCGAGTTGTTGGCGATCGCCAGCGCTTCATCGTGGGTGCGGAAGGTCATCGCGACCAGTACCGGTCCGAAGATCTCTTCGCTGGCCACGGTGCTGGCCGGATGCACATTGGTCAGCAGGGTAGGCGGGAAGTAGCTGCCGCCCACCGGCATCGAGATATCGGGCTGGTAGCAGGTGGCGCCTTCCTTGACGCCGATCTCGACCAGTTTGCGCACGCGTTCATGCTGCGACGGCGCGATCAGCGAGCCGATGTCGATGGTTTTATCCAGCGGCGTGCCGGCGCGCAGCTTGCCCATGCGGCGTTTCAGGCGCGCATAGAAGTCCTGCGCGATGCCTTCCTGTACCAGCAGGCGGGCGCCGGCGCAGCAGACCTGGCCCTGGTTGAACCAGATGGCGTCGACCACGCCTTCGATGGCGGCGTCGATATCGGCGTCGTCAAACACGATGAACGGCGACTTGCCGCCCAGTTCCAGGGTCAGCGACTTGCCGCTGCCGGCGGTTTTTTCGCGGATCAGACGGCCGACGTCGGTCGAGCCGGTAAACGCGATCTTGTTGACATCCGGGTGCGCCACGATGGCAGCGCCCGTGGCGCCGTCGCCGGTGACCACGTTCAGCACGCCGGCGGGCAGGCCCGCCTGGGCGGCCAGTTCGGCGAACAGCAGGGCCGACAATGGCGTGAATTCGGCCGGTTTGAGTACCACGGTATTGCCGAGCGCCAGCGCCGGGGCGATTTTCCACGCCAGCATCAGCAGCGGAAAGTTCCACGGCACGATCTGGCCGATCACGCCGACCGGCACCTGGTCGGCGAATTCGCGTTCCTGCAGTTGCGCCCAGCCGGCATGGTGATAGAAGTGGCGGGCCACCAGCGGCACGTCGATATCGCGCGTTTCGCGGATTGGCTTGCCGTTGTCGAGGGCTTCGACGACGGCGAACAGGCGGGCGTGGCGTTGCACCATGCGCGCCAGGGCGTACAGGTGGCGGGCGCGGGCATGGCCGCCGATGGCGAACCAGTTTTCCTGGGCGGCGCGCGCGGCGGCGACCGCAGAGTCCACGTCGGCTTGCGTGCCTTGCGCGATGCGCGCCAGCGGCTTGCCGGTGGCCGGTTCATTGGTATCGAACAGCGAGCCTGCGCTGGCGGCGGTGAATGCGCCATTGATGAAATGGCCGAAGCCGTCGCTGTGGCGCGCCAGCCAGGCGCGCGCGTCGGTGTCGCTTTCAGGGGCAGGGCCGTAGTCCATGGTGTCGAAGTAGTGTGAAACGCTCATATGAATTATCCGATCGCGTGGCGGTGGAAAGCCGAGTAACGGCCGGTAACGTGGTGTTCGAGCTGGCGTTCGATATCGGCCAGCAAGGAGGAGGCGCCGATGCGGAACAGGTCCGGCTCCAGCCACTCGCGTCCCAGTTCTTCCTTCATCAGGATCTGGTAGTTGAGGATGTCCTTGGCGGCGGAGACGCCGCCGGCCGGCTTGTAGCCCACCTTGTAGCCGGTACGCTCTTGGTAGTCGCGGATCATGCGCAGCATGATCAGGCTTACCAGCAGGGTGGCGTTGGTCGCTTCCTTGCCGGTCGAGGTCTTGATGAAATCGGCGCCGGCCATCATGCAGATCATCGAGGCCTTGGCCACGTTGCGCATGGTTTTCAGTTCGCCGGTGGCCAGGATGGCTTTCACGTGCGCGTCGCCGCAGGCTTCGCGGAAGTCGCGCATCTCGGCATACAGCGCTTTCCAGTTACCGGTCAGCACGTGTTCGCGGGTGATGACGATATCGATCTCGGAGGCGCCATCGCGCACCGACGCTTCGATTTCCTTCAGCTTCAGGTCGTGCGGTATCAGGCCGGCGGGGAAGCCGGTCGATACGGCGGCCACCGGAATGCCGCTGCCGTCCAGCGCTTCGACGGCGGTCGCCACGTAGCGGTGATACACGCAGATGGCGCCCGTGTGCAGCTGGCGGTCGCCAAAGCCGATCGCGTCGAGCAGGTCCTGGCGCACCGGCGTGATGGCCTTGGCGCACAGGCGCTTGACGCGTTCGGTGGTGTCGTCTCCGGACAGGGTGGTCAGGTCGATGCAGCTGATGGCTTTCAGCAGCCAGCCGGCCTGCGCGTCTTTCTTGACGGAGCGGCGGCCGGGCAGGGTGGCGATGCGGCGTTCGGCGGCCGACAGGTTGACGCGGATGTCGTCGAACCAGCTGCTGTCGAAAGGCACGCCGGGATTGCGCGCATGGCCGTGGGTGCCGGCCGGCACGATCGCTGGCGTACTGGCCGGGACGATCACTGGTGCCGCTGCAGCTTTGGCGGCTTCTGTGCGGGCGCCGGCTGCCGGAGCGACGCGCGGTGATTTGGAGGTAGTTGTCATGGTTGTGGCGACGCCGCGCAGTGGTGCACAGGCCGGTCCGATTGATGGTGGGCGGTGGGCATAGCTATTAATCTCCGTGAACGCACTGGGCGCGTTTCATTATTGTTACGGTGGTTGGGCGAACTGAACATAATTCGCGCCACAGATTTATGTTACGCCAATAACATTTAGTTGTGCAACCACTTTTTTCTAATAACATGAAGAATAGTTGCTGATACAATCCGCACTCACCGTGATGACGAACGAAAGTATTACCATGCGACAAACTGCAGGCGCCAAGGCGCGCCAACTGCGGCTGGAACGGATGCAGGCCCTGGTCAAGAGCTCGGGCCCCGCACTGTTGAGCCGGGTTGCCGAATTGCTGGGCGTGACCGAAATGACCATCCGCCGCGACCTGGCGGCATCCGACTGCGCGCTGTCCTGTCTCGGTGGATATGTTCTGGAAGCAACATTGCCGGCAGCGGGAGAAAAATATGTGCTGGCCGAAGAGCTGGACCAGCATACCGTGCGCAAGCGCCTGGCCTGCCAGCGCGCCGCCACCTTTGTCGAGGACGGCGACATGCTGTTCATCGACTGCGGCACCACGATGGTCCACTTCGCGTCAGCCTTGCCGGCCGATATCGCCCTGACCGTGGTGTGTTACTCCATGAACATTGCCGACATCCTCAGCAAGCGCCCCAACACGCAGCTGATCCTGCTCGGTGGCCTGTACCAGCCATCCTCGGCGACGTTTTATTCGGAAGAGGCGGTGCAGTACCTGGGCCGGCTGGGCGTCAACAAGGCCTTTATTTCGGCCGGCGGCGCCGACCCGGTGCGCGGCGTCAGCTGTTCCAATTTTCATGAGGTCGCCATCAAGCAGGCCGCCATTCGCAGCGCCAGCGAGCGTTTCCTGGTGGTCGACGAGAGCAAGCTGGGCAGGGTGCGTACGGCGTTTTTCAGTCCGCTCGACGTGTTTTCGAAAATCGTCGTCGGCGGCGAACCGGAGCCGGTGCTGCGCGGCCAGTTCCAGGGCTGGCCGCTGGAGATCGCGGCAGCGTAGACGGCTGGCAAAGCCGCGTTGTTTGTTTGCTACCATGCAAAAGAGATTCCATTACGTCAAGCTGGCGACAGTGTTACCATCAGGTCGATGGCGGGCATGGCGCCACGCAGCGCAAGAAGGCAAGCATGAAGCAACGATCAATCGCATGGCTGTTCGCCGCCGCATTCGCCGCCGCGCTGGCGCCCGGCATGGCGGCGGCGCAAATGCTGCGCATGGTCAGCGAATTCCTGCCGCCGTCGAGCATGATGGAAAATAATGTCGTCGTCGGCCGCGAAACGGCCAAGGTGCGCGACCTGCTGGCGCGCGCCGGCATCCCCTATACCATCGAATTGCTGCCCTGGAAGCGCGCCTATGCGCAAGCCTTGCGCGAGGCCGACACCTGTGTCTACTCCACCACCCGCACGCCCGAGCGCGAAGCGTTGTTTCGCTGGATCGGCCCGCTGAACGAGGCGGAATGGGTGTTGTACGGGCTGGCCAGCCGCCATTTCAGCTTGCGTAGCCTGGACGATGCGCGCGGCCTCGTGATCGGCACCGTGCTGGGCGATGCGCGCGATGAATATCTGCGTTTGCGCGGGCTGGAAGTGGCGCCCGTCACGCAGGAATGGCTCAATCCGCAAAAGCTGCTGCTGGGCCGCATTGACCTGTGGGCGGTCGGCATGGCGGTCGGCAGCCGGCCATTCGCCGGCAAGGAGTGGGAAGGGATGGTGGTGCCGCTCCTGACTTTCAACCGCGTGCAGACTTACCTTGCCTGCAACAGGCAACTGCCGGAAAGCCAATACGCCGCCATGCAGCGCGCCGTGACGGCCATGCGCCGCGACGGCGCCATGGCGCGCCACGATCTACTCAAGTAAGCCGCTCAATTCATCAATCCTGCCACACGCGCACGCAATTGCGGCCGTCGCGCTTGGCCTGGTACAGCGCCTGGTCGGCATGGCTGTAGGCGTTTTCAAAGGCGGTGCCGGCGCGGTTCCAGCTGACACCGACGCTGACGGTGACCGGGCGCGTGATGGGCGCCGCCTGGCGCCGGGCGGCGATGGCGTCGCAAATGCGCTGCGCCACCTGCTGCGCTTCCTCGCGCGAGGAGGTGGGCCAGACCACCGAAAATTCTTCGCCGCCGACCCTGCCGATCGGCGTGTCCTGTCCCAGCAGGTCCTGCAGGGAGTCGACCACGGCGCGGATCACGCCATCGCCGGCCGGGTGGCCGAAGTCGTCGTTAACTTGCTTGAACAGGTCGATGTCGAGCACGATCAGCGCCATGTCGCCTTGCGCCAGGCAGCTTGACGCCTGTTCGATCACGGCGCCGCGGTTGAGCGCGCCGGTCAGCGGATCGTGGGTGGCGCGGTATTCCAGCTGGCCGGCCAGCGCCTGCAGTTCACGGTTGAGCACATGCATGTCGCGTTCGGCGCGGTCGCTGCGGCGGATCAGGCGCCGCGTCTCGCGCATCAGGCGCTCGTAATGGACGATCAGCTCACCGAGCATGCGGCGCTGCTCGTCGCCGCTGGCGCCATCGTCGGCGTGCAGCTGGCGCGCGGCCGCCAGGGCCGCCGCCTCCTCGGTAAACAGATCGGGTTCCATACCCGAGCCGGACATCTGCGCGCCCATGTGCTAGCCGCCCACGGCGTGGTCGTGGAAGTCCAGCGCCGTGAAGTCCTGCTGCAGTTCCTGGCCGAATTCCAGGATGGTGTCGTCGTCTTCGTCGTGGTACCAGTTCAGGCGCACGCGGTTGCCGTCGATGGCCGCCTGGTTCAGGATGTCGAACAGGGTGAACAGCATCTTGGTGCTGGAGCTGTTGAAGTAGGCCAGCGAGACGTGCACGGTAATCTGCGCGTCGTGGCAGGTCTCGCAGTAGTTGCGCACGGCGGCGTTCAGCGGGCCGTAAAAGGCGGCCGCGTTTTCGGGATACGACTCACCCTTGATCGACAGGGTGTGCTGTTCGAAGCGGAAATCGATTTCGGGCGAACTCGGCGTCGCGGCGAGGAACAACGGTGGCAAAGGGGACGGTGATTGCATATGCTTTCCTGGGTCGGCTCTTTCAGATGATGGCTTTGATGCAGAAGATGGTGCTGCCCGGTTCCTGCGGGTCCTGGGCGAATTCGAATTCCAGCGGTTCGCTGGCGTCGCGCGCCAGGGTCAGGAAACCCAGGCCGGCACCCTTGCTGTCGGCCGGCGCTTCCTCGCGCAGGGCCTTCTTGTAGGCCAGGCGGATTTCTTCCATCGTCATCGTGTGCAGCGGTTCGAGCCGGCTGCGGATCTGCGCCACGTTTTCGGTCGAGACGGGATTGGCGCACAACAGGAAAAAGCTGTCGCCGCGGGTGCCGATGCAGAACGAGCCGCGCCGCATCTGCTGGTCCAGCTGGGCGTTCGGCGTCAGGCTGTCGGACGAATAATGCATGACGTTCTGCGACATTTCGATAAACGAGGAAAAGATGCGCCGGCGCGTCGGGCCGGCCGCGCCGGCCGTGTCCAGGCGCGCCTTGATGGTCTCGGAAATGGCGCTGACCACGTGCTGTGAAAAGTAGCCAGTGTAGAAAAAGATGATATTGCGCTTGCGCGCCACATCCCAAAACTCGTTGAATTCTTGATACAGCACGTCAGTGCTCCTGGAGGGTGATCGCTGCGTTGAGTGAAAGTGAAAGCGCCGCCGGCTACAGGCGGAAACAGAAAAAGGTCAGGTCGTCGCGCCGCGGCTGCGCGCCTTGCCACGCGCCGAAGTCGTGCAGCAGCGCCGCCGCCACCTCGCCGGCCGGCGCGGCGCGGCGCGCCAGCAGCTGCTCGCGCATGCGCCGCTTGCCGTAGGCGATGTCGCGCGCGCCGCCGATCTGGTCGAGCAGGCCGTCGGTGGTGAGGAACAGCAGGCTGCCCGGTGCCACCGCGAGCACGTGGTTTTGCCAGGCGTGGCCCACCGGCGTATCGACATAGCCGACGCCCATGCGCGCGCCGTCCAGGCATTGCACCTCGTCCTGGCCCGGCGCCACCAGGTATAGCGACTGTTTCGCGCCGGCGAAATGCAGTTCGCCGCTGGCCGCGTCGTAGCACAGGAACGCGCAATCCATGCCGTCGTTCGAACCGGCGCCATGGCTGCCATCCGGCGTGGCGTCGTCCTGGCCCAGCAAGGTCTTGATGGCGCGGCTGACGGCGCCGATCAGGGCGGCCGGATCATGCGGACCCAGGTCGCGCAGCGCCTGGCTCAGGGCCGAGGAAGCGATCAGGGTCATGAAGGCGCCCGGCACGCCGTGGCCGGTGCAGTCGGCCAGCGCCGCGAACCAGCCGCCCGCATGGCGTTCGAACAGGTAGAAGTCGCCACCGACGACGTCGCGCGGCTGCCATTCCAGGTGGGCGTCCGGCAGCGCCGCGCGCAGCTCGGCCGAGGACGAGCGCAGCAGGGCGCGCTGGATCACGCTGGCGTAATCGATGCTGTGCATGATCTGGCGGTTTTTTTCGGCCTGCAGGGTGGCCACCACGTTCATCAGTTGCAGGCCAAAGCCGACTCCGGCCAGCACGCCGTCTTCGGTGATGATGAAGCCGTCGGCCAGCGCCTTTTCGCCCGCCTCGACGGCGCGGAAGGTCAGGTCTTCGATGCTCATGGCGGCATCGACGATCAGCGGTTCCTTGTCCATGAAGGCGATGCAGCTCTTCTTGCCATACACCTCATGATAGAAGGGCTTGGACATCTGCGACATGAAGATATTGCGGCTGATCAGGCCGATCGGGCGGTCCTGTTCGGTCACGGGCAGGCTCATCATGTCGCGCCGTTCGGTGAACAGTTCGAGCACGGCGAAGTTGTTGGCGTCGGCCTGCACCGACTCGGTGGCGATGCACAGGTCGGCCGCAACGGAAGAGCGATAACGGGGAAGATGCAATCGAGAGGCGTTGAACTCCACGGGCGGCTACCTTTACATGACGATCGGCACCTGCTTGCCACGGCGGCAAGGCGGCTGGCAAAAAGGCAATGTCGACATGATAGCCGTCGAATATGACAAGATGATTACCAGCTTGCCAAACGCGTATGAAATATAGCTATATGGCAAGCCTTGTGGTTCAGGCCAGCCTGGCGGCCAGCGCGCTTGCCTGTGCCCGCCAGCGTGCGCGCTGCTGTTCTGTCGAGTTCAGGATGGGGCCGAAACTGGCCACTTTCACCGGCTTGATGCCGCAAAATTCCAGGGTCGTCTTGCGCAGTTGATGGATGCCCGGCATGCGGTACACCCAGCGGAAGTACCACGGCGGCGTATCCATCGTCACCAGCAGCTGGGCCGTGCGTCCCGTCAGCAGCTGCGCCGGGAAGGCCTTGCCGGGACGGTATTGGAAGGCATAGCCGGGCAGGAACACGCGGTCGACAAAGCCCTTCAGCAGGGCCGGCGCGCCGCCCCACCAGATCGGATAAACGAAGACCAGGTGCCCGGCCCAGCTGATTGCTTCCTGCGCGGCCAGCAGGTCCGCTTCCAGCGGCTGCACCTGGCGGTAGCCCTGGTGCAGGATGGGGTCAAAATCCAGCTGGCCCAGGCGCAGTTCGCGCACCTCGTGGCCGGCCGCCCGCGCGGTGTCGAGATAGGCGTCGGCCAGGGCGGCGCAGAAACTGTCGTTCGATGGGTGGCCGAGGATGACCAGGATACGTGTGCGCATGAGGGCGGCTTTCATGAAATGAGCAGTGCCCATCATGAGGCCTGCCCCTGGGGGCAGAGTCAAGCGCGTTGCAGGCAATCCTTGATTTCCCCATCGATGGCCAGCAAGCGCGCATCGAGTGCTTGCAGCCGGGCGATCTCTTCCTGCAGCTGCGAGCGCTTGGCGGCGATATGCCGGCCCAGCGCGGCCCAGTCGGTGTCAATGCCGGCCAGGATGGGCAGCAGTTCGGCCAGCCGGAAGCCCAGCGCCTGCGCCTGGCGGATCAGGGTCACCTGCGCCAGGTCCTGCTGCGAGTAGCGGCGGTAGGCGCCGGCCCGCCGCACTTCACCCAGCAGGCCCAGCGCTTCGTAGTGGCGCAGGGCCTTGGGGGTGGCGCCCGTCAGGCGCGCCAGTTCTCCGATATACATGCGGCATCCTTTCAACGTTGCCGCATTGTATAGCCTGGCCGCGAGGCCGCCTTCAGGGCTTGCGTGGAGGAACTTTTTTTGCCGTGCAGTCGGCGCAGGTGCCGTACAGCGACAAGGCGTGCTCATGCAGCACGAAGCCGCGCTCGGTGGCAATTTCGTGCTGGCGCAATTCGATGCCCTCGTCGACGAATTCATCGACCTTGCCGCAGCCGGTGCAGACCAGGTGGTCATGGTGCTGGCCTTGGTTCAGTTCGAATACGGCATGGCCCGATTCGAAATGGCGGCGAAACAGAATGCCCGCTTCGGCAAATTGCATCAGCACCCGGTAGATGGTGGCCAGGCCCACATCGATCTTTTCAGCCAGCAAGAGTTTATAGACATCGTCCGCACTCAGGTGCTTGATTGTTCCTTCTTGAAACAGCTGCAGAATCCGCAGGCGCGGTATCGTTACTTTCAGCCCCGATTCACGCAGTTCCCTCAATATATCCATGTCTCCCATCCCTTATATGAACGCCAGGTAAGGGCATATTATATCGCAAATGATAATCATTACTATTCTCATTTGTTGAGTGCGCCGGCTTGACCTTACCTTGCGACGCATCATTTTTTTGACCTGTGCAAGGAAAACTGGGGCCATTTTCTGCCTTCCGGCACTATTTGATGTGGATCAAAGTTTTTGCTGCACCGCACTCTTAGACTTCGCTGCGTTACTTAACGACAAAAAAGAGGGAAACAGAATGAAAAAGTCCGCAACTAAAGCAGCAATCGTTTTGGCCGCCATCGGCGCATTCGCCGGCAACGCAATGGCACAGGAAAGCCCATGGCTGGTCCGCGCCCGTGTGGTGCAAATCGATACGGCCAACAAATCTGCTCCTGTTGGTGGCGTCGGTGCATCCGACCGTATTCACGTCAGCGACAAAACGATCCCTGAAATCGATATCTCGTATTTCTTTACCCCCAATATCGCTGCTGAACTGATCCTGACCTACCCGCAAAAACACGACGTCAAACTTGACGGCGCCAAGATCGGCACCTTCAAGCACTTGCCGCCGACCCTGTCGCTGCAATACCACTTCATGCCCGAGAAACAATTCAGCCCGTATGTGGGCGCCGGCGTGAACTACACCAATATCTCCGACGTGAAACTGCTGGGTGGCGCCGGCCGCCTGGAACACGACAGCTGGGGTTACTCGCTGCAAGCCGGTGTCGACTACAAACTCGACAAAAACTGGTCGCTGAACTTCGACGTCAAGAAAGTGCAGATCCAGAGCGACGTGTTCATCAGCGGCGCGAAAGTCAGCAAAGTCAAGGTTGATCCATATCTGTTCGGCGTTGGCGTGGGGTATCGTTTCTAAGCTTTACCGTCTCGTCACAATCCGGCTGCTATCAGCCGGATTTTTTTTGCCCGTTTTTTCTTGCCGCCGCATACAATTTACATTTGTGATCAAACGAGACCACCATGCCTTTGAGTTCCTACCTGAATACCCGCCCAGTTCTCGGTGAGCGCGTCTACCTGCACGACACGGCCCAGGTGATCGGCGATGTACGGATCGGCGACGACTGTTCGATCTGGTGCAATAGCGTGCTGCGCGGCGACGTCAACCGCATCGTGATCGGCGAGGGCAGCAATATCCAGGATTTTTCCATGGGCCATGTGTCGCATAAAAATGCCGCCAAGCCCGACGGCTCGCCCTTGACCATCGGCAAATACGTGACCATCGGCCACTCGGTGATCCTGCACGGCTGCACCATCGGCGACGAATGCCTGATCGGCATGGGCAGCATCGTGATGGATGACGTGGTGGTGGAGAAAAACGTGATGCTGGGCGCCGGCAGCCTGGTGTCGCCGGGCAAGGTGCTGGAAAGCGGCCACCTGTACGTGGGCCGGCCGGCCGTCAAGGTGCGCGCGTTGACCGAGGCCGAGATCGCCTACCTGGGCTACTCGGCCGAGCACTATGTGCGCGTGAAGAACAATTACCTGGCGGGCAGGGACGACGCCTGACGGCCGCCGTCCGCTGCCATCATCAAGCCTGCGGTGCTGCCGCAGGCTGCGTGTACTTGTCGAAGTTGGCGATATAGTCGTTGAAGTTATCGGTCAGCATGCGTTTATATTGTTCCGTGAAAAAGGCGACGGCGTCGTCTTTTTCCAGCTGCATCTTGCTGACATCGTTGGTCTTGCTGGCCACCAGGAAGGCGTTGAAGCGGGCTGCCGCGTACAGCAGCGAGGTCGCCACTTCGTTGGCCGGGCTGTGCATGCATTGCTCGTTGGCCAGGGCGATGGCCTGGTCGGCGCGTTCCCAGAACTCGGGGCCTGGCGTGGGTTTGGTGGTCGGTGCGTTCATGGAATTCCTTATCAAAGTGCGCGCCAGTCTACACAGGGCACCGGCCACTGTCCAGCCAGTTGCGCGGCCTCAGGCGGCCTGCGCGATCTGCTGCACCAGCGTGGCGAGCGGCTGGCGGATATCGAGCACCATGCCGGCCTCGTCTGCCTGCAGCGGCTGCAGCGTGGCCAGCTGGCTGTCGAGCAGGCTGGCCGGCATAAAGTGGCCGGGCCGGTCCCGCACGCGGCTTTCCAGCACCGTGCGCGGGCCGTGCAGATGGGCAAAGCGCAGGGTTGGATCGCCTTCGCGCAACAGGTCGCGATAGCGGCGCTTCAGCGCCGAACACGACACCACCAGGCCCAGGCCATTCTGGCGCGCCACGGCGATACGCTCGCGCAGGGCGGCCAGCCAGCCGGCGCGGTCTTCATCGCCGAGCGGCTGGCCGGCGGCCATTTTGGCCACATTGTCAGGCGGGTGCAGCGCGTCGCCCTCGATATATTCGATGTGCAGCTGGGCGGCCAGGCGGCTGCCGACGGCGCTCTTGCCGCAGCCCGAGACGCCCATCACGACCCAGCGCACGGCGGCGCCAGGGTGGCTGATTGCGGCAGAGACGGCCATCGCTATTCCTCCAGCGTCGCTTCCAGCAGATCGATCTCGCGCAGCAGGCGCAGGTGGATGGCGTCGTCCAGCTCGCCCGAGATGCGGCGGCGGAACAGTTCGTCGCGCTCGGCATTGAGCGCTTCCAGGCGCAGCGAGCGCTCGGCCCTGGCCAGTTCCTGCATGCGGGCCGCTTCGTCGTTGCTGCTTTCGCCATACGCCATGCGGCGCCGGTAGGCTTCGATCAGGCGGTTGGCGGCCTCGGTGACGACTTGCTCCTTGCCATCGGTACCGATGCCGGCGCAGACTTTTTCCAGCCGCGCCACGGCCGCTTCGGCGGCGGCCGAACGGGCGTTGCGCTCTTCGCTCGAGCGGCGCGCGGGCGGCGCGAACACCAGGCCTTTCGTCAAGAGCGGCAGGGTGACGCTGGCCAGTATCAGGGACAGCAAAATCACGCCCATGGCCAGGAAAATCACCAGGTCGCGCGCGGGAAAGCGCGTGCCGTCCGGCAGGAACAAGGGTAGTGTCAGGATGCCGGCCAGGGTCAGGGCGCCGCGCACGCCGGCAAACGAAGCCACCAGCAGCAGGCGCAGGCTGGGGCGTGCCAGCGAGCCGCCGTCCTTGCCTTCCAGCGAGGTGCCATTCCTGGCGGCTTTCTTCTGGCGCTTGAACAGGGTCAGCTTCATCGAGATGGCGACCCAGATAAAGCGCATGAAGGTCAGGCCCACCGTGATGGCCACCACGTACAGCGGCAGCTTCCAGGCGCTGCCGGCGCCTACTTCGGCCGAGGCCGCCTGCAGGCTGGCGATGGTGGTGGGGAGCTGCGCGCCCAGCATGACGAAGATCACGCCGTTCAGCACCAGTTGCACGGTGTCCCAGACGGCCTTGCGCTGGGTGCGCGTGGCGGCCAGCGGACGGCCGATCAGGTCGGCGTAATGCATGGACACGCCGGCCGTGGCGGCGGCCAGGATGCCCGAGCCGTGGATCTGCTCGGCGCCCAGATAGGCCGCAAACGGAATCAATATGCTGATCAGGATTTGCAGGCCCGGCTCTTCGCCGACCTTGCTGACCAGCCATTTGTTGGCCAGGCCCACGCCCCAGGAAATCGCCAGGCCGATCAGGATGCCGCCGCCCGCTTCCTGCAGGAAGCTCAAGGACGCCGCGCCGATGGAAAAGCCGCCCGTCATCATGGCGCCCACGGCAAACGTGAAGCACACCAGGCCGGAGGCGTCATTCAACAGCGACTCGCCTTCGAGTATGTGCATCAGGCGCGGCGGAATCGGATTGCCGGCCGCAATCGCCGACACGGCCACCGGATCGGTCGGCGACAGGATGGCGCCCAGCGCAAAGGCGACCGCCAGCGGCACGGTGGGGATCAGCCAGTCGATAAAGAAGCCCATGCCCAGCACGGTAAACAGCACCAGGCCGATGGCCAGCATCAGGATCGAGCGCGCATCGGAAAAAAAAGCGCCCTTGGGGATGCGCCAGCCATCGAGGAACAGCAGCGGCGGAATGAACAGCAAAAAGAAAATATCGGGATCGAGCGGCAACTGCAGGCCGAACAGGGCCAGGCCCGTGCCGCCGGCGATCTGGATCAGGGGCAGCGGCAGCTTGACCCAGCGCGAGCGGGCGATAAAGCCGCACAGGACGACGGTCAGGACCAGGACGAGGATGATGGTAACGGTATGCATGAAGGGAAGATGGCCGTGCTGAAACGACGATTATAAGTCGCCGCGCCCGCTTGCCGCTGTGCGCTTGCTGACACAGGGCGGCGCTAGGTAACTTTGCTTACATACAACAAGTCGCAATCCGCGTAAAATTCTGCCATGAAGCGCACGGCCTGTGCGCTAGTTTTTATTATCGGAAAGTCTTGTTCAAGAAAATCTGTACCGGCCTGCTTATATTGCTGGGCCTGCTTGTGGTCGCCGCCGGCGCCATCTACGCCGCTTACTGGCGTCCCGCGCTGGCACCCATCGCCACGCCACCATCCACCGCGTTTTCCGCCCAGGCGATCGAACAGGGCCGCATCCTGGCCGGCATGGGCAATTGCGCCGCCTGCCATACGGTCAAGGGCGGCGCCGACTATGCGGGCGGGCGCGGCATGGCCACGCCGTTCGGCACCATCCACGCCACCAATATCACGCCCGACCCGCAGACGGGTATCGGCCGCTGGTCGCTGGCGGCGTTCCAGCGCGCCATGCGCGAAGGCATGGGGCGCGACGGCGAACACCTGTTTCCCGTGTTTCCCTACACGCACTTCGCACTGGCCAGCGATGCCGATATTGCCGCCCTGTACGCTTATTTCATGACGCGCCCGCCCGTGTATGCGGTCACTCCCGCCAATACCGTGCCGTTTCCCTTGAACCAGCGCGCCCTGCAGGCCGGCTGGAAATTGCTGTTTTTTAAACCCGGCAGCTTGCCGCGCAATGCCGCGCAAGGCGCGGACTGGAACCGGGGCCGCTACCTGGCCGAAGGCCTGGCCCATTGCGCCGCCTGCCATACGCCGCGCAATGCGCTCGGTGCGGAGGTGGCCGGCTCGGCCTACCAGGGCGCGGCCATCGACCACTGGTATGCGCCGCCATTGACAGCCGCCAACACGGCGCCGCTGCCGTGGACGAAGGACGAGCTGTACGCCTTCCTGCGTACCGGCGCCACCGCCCTGCACGGGGTGGCGGCCGGGCCCATGTCGGAAGTGGTGCACGAGGGCATGGATGCTTCGCCCGACGCCGATATCCGCGCGCTGGCCGCCTATTTTGCCGACCTGGCCAAGCCGCAGGACAAGGTCGCGCCGCCGGTCGATGCGGCCTCGGTGATCGCGGCCGGCATCAAGCGCTCGCAGAAGGTCGGCATGATCGATAACGACCGTGGCGCCAGCCTGTACGTGGCCGCCTGCGCATCGTGCCACTCGAACAGCGACGGCCAGCCCTCGCTGCTGCGGCCGGAACTGAGCCTGAACAGCGCCGTCAGCGCGCCCGACCCGTCCAACCTGATCCAGGTGATCCTGCACGGCGTGGGCAAGGACGAGGGCCTGCGCGGCGTGCTGATGCCGGCCTTTGCCCAGTCGCTGACGGATGCCGACATTGCCCAGCTGGCGGCGTATTTGCGCCGCAGCCGCAGCCACCAGCCGGCCTGGAGCAACCTGGAAGCGACGGTGGCGCGCGTGCGTGCCGGCAAGTAAATCCCCAAGAAAGCAAGCTCATGCATCATTTGACCATTAATGGAAAACCGTTTTCCGCCGATGTGGACGCCGAGACACCCCTGCTGTGGGTGCTGCGCGACGACGCCAGATTAAAAGGTACCAAGTTTGGCTGCGGCATCGGCCTGTGCGGCGCCTGCACCGTGCATGTCGACGGCCGCGCCGTGCGCTCCTGCATCATGCCCGTGTCCGCCGTGTCCGGCTCTGCCGTCACCACCATCGAAGGGCTGTCGCCGGACGGCAAGCATCCCTTGCAGCGAGCCTGGATCGCCACCCAGGCGCCCCAGTGCGGCTATTGCCAGTCTGGCCAGATCATGCAGGCGGCCACCTTGCTGCGCGACTACCCGCAGCCGACCGACGCCAATATCGACGCCGTAATGAGCGGCAACCTGTGCCGCTGCATGGCCTATGTGCGCATCCGCAAGGCGATCAAGCTGGCGGCCGGCATGCAGGAGAAGGCCGATGCTTAAGCTGCCGAAAGAACATGCCTCGTCACGGCCCAGCTCGCTGGGTCGGCGCGGCTTCCTGATCGCCGCCGCCGGCACCGGTTTTACCCTGGCCTTCCTGCGCGCCGACAGTTCCATGGCGGCCGGCGGCAAGGCGGCCTCTAAGCCCGCTGTGGCGCCCGCCGCACCCGTGTTCGATCCCACCATCTGGTTCGGGATCGACCGCGACGGCATCGTGACCGTGAATATCGCCAAGGCGGAAATGGGCCAGCATATCGGCACGGCGCTGGCGCGCATCGTGGCCGACGAGCTGGAGGCGGACTGGAGCAAGGTCAAGCTGCGCTACGTGGACAGCGACCCGAAATGGGGGCTGATGGTGACGGGCGGCAGCTGGTCGGTGTGGCAGAATTTCGAGCCGCTGAGCCGCGCCGGCGCGGCCGGGCGCTTGGCCCTGCTCGAAGAAGGCGCGCGGCTGCTGCGCGTGCCGGTCTCGGCCTGTACGGCCAGGCTGGGCGTGGTGCACGGACGTGGCCGCTCGATCAGCTATGGCGAGATCGTGCGGCGCGGCAAGCTGGGGCGGCACTATACGCCGGAGCAGTTGAAAGCCATCGTGCTGAAGACGCCGCAGCAGCGCCGTCTGGTGGGGCAGGCGGTGCAGGCGCTGGACGTGCCGTCGAAAACCGATGGCACGGCCATGTACGGTATCGATGCGGGTATCGATGTGGAAATCGACGGCATGGTATATGCGAGGCCGAAGATCCCGCCCACACGCTACGGTTGCAAAGTGCTGTCGATCGACGACACGGCGGCGAAGAAGATCAAGGGCTACCTGAAATCGGAAGCTCTGAATGACCCCAGCGGCACGGTGCCGGGCTGGGTCATGGTGTATGCGGAAAGCTATGCGGCGGCCAGCCGCGCGGCCGACCTGGTGCAGGTCAAATGGCGGGCCGGCGCGGCAGCCCATGTGTCCGAGCAGGACATCCTGCATTACGGCAGCAAGCAGATCGCCGACCCCACCCTGGGCGCGCGCGTGGTCGATGACGAGGGCGTGGAGCAGGCGTTCGCCGACGCCGGCCTGACGTTGGCGCGCCAGTACACGACGGCCACGGTGCTGCATTTCCAGCTCGAACCGGTGAACGCCACGGCGCAGGAAATCGATGGCGTCTGGCATATCCATGCCGGCACGCAATGGCAATCGCTGACCTTGCCGGTGCTGGCCAAGGCGCTGCAGGTGCCCGAAAGCCAGGTGGTGCTGCATACCTATCTGCTGGGCGGCGGCTTTGGCCGGCGCCTCAACGGCGACTATTGCATCCCGGCCGCGCTGGGCGCGAAAGCCTTGGGGCGGCCCGTGAAAATGATCTGTTCGCGGGCCGACGATGCGCGCTTCGATTCGCCCCGTTCACCTTCGATGCAGCATCTGCGCATGGCCTTCGATGCCAATGGCAAGGTCACCGCCATGCAGCATGAGGCCAGTGCCGGCTGGCCGACCCAGGCCCTGGCGCCGGCCTTTTTGTCCAAGGACAAGCAAGGCCATCCTTACGATCCGTTCGCGATCGCCGGCGCCGATCACTGGTACACGGTGGGCGCGCAGCGCGTGCGCGCGATTTCCAACGACCTGGCCAACAGCACCTTCCGGCCGGGCTGGCTGCGTTCGGTGGGGCCGGGCTGGACCAACTGGGCGGTGGAAAGTTTTATCGATGAAGCGGCGCAGGCGGCCAAGGTCAATCCCCTGGACTTCCGCCTGTCGCTGCTGCAGGCCACGGGCCGTAACGCGGGCAGCGCGCCGAACGCCGTCGGCGGCGCGCAGCGCCTGGTGCAGGTGTTGCTGCGCGCGGCGGAAAAAGCCGGCTGGGGCAAGGCCATGCCGAAAGACACGGGCCTGGGCATCGCCGCCACCTTCGGCCAGGAGCGCGATATGCCGACCTGGACCGCCTGCGTGGCGCGGGTGCGGGTCGACCGCAATACTTGCATGGTGCAAGTCGAAAAACTGACCATGGTGATCGACGCCGGCACCATCGTCGACCCCGACGGCGCGCTGGCGCAGGCCGAAGGCGGCGCGCTGTGGGGCGTGAGCATGGCGATCCACGAAGGCACGGCGTTTTTGAACGGCCAGGTGCGCGACACCAACCTCACCAGCTATACGCCGCTGCGGATTGCCGACGTGCCCGAGCTCGATATCGAGTTTGTCCAGAGTAAGGAAGCCGCGACCGGCATGGGCGAGCCGCCGACCACGGTGGTGGCGCCGGCGATCGCCAACGCCATCTTTGCCGCCGTCGGCGCGCGCGTGCGCCACTTGCCGATACGCCCGGAAGCCGTGCTGAAGGGACTGGACCGCTACGGCGCGGTTTGAACATGGTGGCAAGTTTGCTACACTGAGCATGCGGCCAGGCTCCCGCCTTGGTGCCGCCCGGGAAGTCCAAACCGTACCTCAGGGAGGCAAGCATGCAAGAACAATTTGTCAGCATTACGGCCGATGAACTGCAGCTCGACGGGGTATTGATGCTGCCGGAACGACCGGTGGGCGTGGTGCTGTTTGCGCATGGGGCCAGCGCCGATGGCGGCTACCGCAATGCCGCCACGCAGGCGACCGCCAGCGACTTCGTGCGCGCCGGCCTGGCCACCCTGTGCTTCGACCAGGCCGGCATCGCTCCCGGCGGCGGCGATGGCGGCCACCGCTATTTCGTGCACGCCGATATCGTCTTGCTGGCGCGCCAGCTGGAAAAGGCGCTGGGCTGGCTGCGCATCGATGCCACCACGCGCAAGCTGCCTTGCGGCCTGTATGGCCAGGGCGCCAGCGCGGCGGCGGTGATGCAAGTGGCGGCCTGGCGCGGCAGCGAACTGGCCGCCCTGGCCGTCTGCGATGCACAAGTGGAACTGGCCGGCAAGGCCGCGCTGGACAATGTGCGCGTGCCCTCGCTGTTGATCGTGGCCGGGCGCGATCCCGATGTCGCCGGCCTGAACCGCATGGCGTTTGCCGCGCTGCGCTGCGACAAGCAACTGGAACAGATCGCCGCACCGGGCAGCGCGGAGGCGCGCCACCAGGCGGCCTTGCTGGCCTGCGACTGGTACACCCGCCATTTCAACGGGCATGCCAGTGGCGATTTCTAAAACTGCTTAGCCTTTGCTGCCCAGATTGCGCGCATGGAAGCGCAGATGGTCTTCCACGAAGGTGGAAATGAAGTAATAGCCATGGTCGTAGCCTGCGTGGCGGCGCAGTGTCAGGGGCTGGCCGGCATTGCGGCAGGCCGCTTCGAATACTTCCGGGAACAGCTGGTCCGGCAGGAATTTGTCGGCCAGGCCCTGGTCGATCAATATGCCATCAGGAAACGGTACGGCTTGTCCTTGCAACGCGGTCATCAGCGCGCTGGCGTCGTACTGTTGCCAGCCGCTCTCGTCGCTGCCGAGGTAGCCCGTGAAGGCCTTTTTGCCCCATGGACATTGCGAGGGCGCGGCGATGGGGGCAAAGGCCGACACCGAGTGGAACAGCCCGGGATTGCGCAGGGCCAATACCAGCGCGCCATGGCCGCCCATCGAGTGGCCGAAGATGCCGGTACGCTGCGGGTCGATGTGCAATGCCTGCTCCAGCAGCGCCCGCAGTTCCAGGATATAGCTGTACATGCGGTAATGCGTGCTCCATGGCGCTTCGGTGGCGTCGACATAGAAGCCGGCGCCGGCACCGAAGTCCCAGGCGTCGGTCTCGCCGGCGATATTGGCGCCGCGCGGGCTGGTATCGGGGGTGATCAGGATCAGGCCTTCCTCGGCCGCCACGCGCTGGGCGCCGCCCTTGATCATGAAGGTTTCTTCGGTGCAGGTCAGCCCGGCCAGGTAAAACAGGGCAGGGTGTTTGCCTGCCTTGTCCGCCGCGCTGGCCGGGATAAACACCGAGAAACGCATCGGCAAGCCGGTCGCTTGCGCATCGTGGCGATAAAAGCGTTGTACGCCGCCAAAGCAGGCATGTTCACTCAACAGTTCCAGCATGAATTCTCCTTGTGAATTGCATAGTATAGCCAGAGTGGCGGCAGCTCGTAATTTGCCCTTTTAAATTATGATCGACATTTATGAAAAAGTGTCCTATGCTTCGAACATGACGATCATCATTTAATCGCGGCGCAGCCGCATTCAGGAGAAATCATGTCCATGCACTACACAACATTTGGCCGCTGCACCGGTGTGCGCGTGTCGCAACTGGCTTTGGGTACCGGTAACTTCGGCACGGGCTGGGGTTATGGTTCCGAACGCGAGGAGGCGAAAAGCGTGTTCGACGGCTATGTGGCCGCAGGCGGCAACTTCATCGATACGGCCGATACCTACCAGGTGGGACAGTCCGAGCAACTGGTGGGCGACTTTATCGCCGCCGACCGCGACCACTTCGTGCTGGCCAGCAAATACACCTTGGGTGGCCAGCCGAATGCCGGCCTGTCGCGCACGGGCAATAGCCGCAAGACCATGATACAGTCCGTCGAAGCGAGCCTGAAGCGCCTGAATACCGACCGCATCGACCTGTATTGGGCGCATTTCAGCGATGACGCCACGCCGATGGACGAGATCATGCGCGCCTTCGACGACTTGGTGCGTTCCGGCAAGATCCTGTATGCGGGCCCGTCGAACTTTCCCGCCTGGCGCGTGGCGCGCGCCGACATGATGGCCGAGCTGCGTGGCTGGGCGCCCCTGATCGGCGTGCAGACCGAATACAGCCTGGCCGAGCGCAGCGCCGACCGCGACTTGCTGCCGATGGCCGAGGCGCTGGGGCTGGGTGCGGCGCTATGGTCGCCACTGGGCGGTGGTTTGCTGACCGGCAAATACCGCGACAGCCGCGAAGGCCGCCTGACGGGCTTTGGCGGCGTGCTGGTGCGTACTGAACAGGGCGCGCGCGAAACGGCGACGGTCGACGCCGTGCTGGCGATTGCCGGCGAGCATGAGGTGGCGCCGGTGCAGGTGGCGATTGCCTGGCTGCTGGCCAAGGCAAACAAATCCAGCACGGCGCTGGTGCCCATCCTCGGTTCGCGCACGCTGGCCCAGCTGGACGCCACCCTCGGCGCGCTGGCGCTGGTCTTGACGCCGGAACAGCTGCAGCGCCTGGACTCGGCCAGCGCGATCGCGCTTGGCGCACCGCTGGAAGCGATCGCCAACAGCGCGGCCGGCATCACCGGCGGCCAGGGCCAGCTGTTGCGCGCGCCGCTCCTGCCGGTGGCCTGAGGCGAGTAGCGTTCAAGCCAGCAAGGCGGCGACAAACGGCAGGATGTCCTGCGCCGGCGTTTCGATCTTGAACGCCAGCAGCTCATCGGCGCGCGTCTTGCCCAGGTTGATGGCGGCCACCGGCTTGCCGCTTTCCGCCGCCATGCGGCACAGGCGAAAGCTGGAATACACCATCACCGACGAGCCGATCACCAGCAGCGCGCTGGCGTCCTGCATCTTTTGCGCCGCTTCGGTGGCGCAGGCGGCCGGCACGCCATCGCCGAAAAACACCACGTCGGGTTTCAGGGTGCCGCCGCAATGCAGGCAGCGCGGCACGACGAAGCTGGCCAGTTGGGACGGTTCGAGCAGGGCGTCGCCATCGGGCGCCGGCGTGGCGGTGGCGCCGACCATGTGCGGGTTGTCGTAGTCGAGCATGTCCTGCACCGTGCGGCGCGCATAGTGCGCGTGGCAATCGAGGCACACCACCTCGTGTATGCTGCCGTGCAATTCGGTGACGCCCGTGCTGCCGGCCCGCTGGTGCAGGCCATCGACATTTTGCGTGACCAGGCTGCCGACGTTGCCCTGCAACGCCATTTGCGCGATGGCCAGGTGGCCGGGATTGGGCGCGGCGCGCGACAGCGCCGGATAACCGACCATGCTGCGTGCCCAGTAGCGCCGCTGCACGGCTGGCTGGCGCCGAAAGTCGGGTCCCTGCACGGGTGCATTGCCGCGCCGCACGCCATCGGTGTCGCGGTAGTCGGGGATGCCGGACGCCGTGCTGATGCCGGCGCCCGTCAACAGCAGCACGTCGGGATGGCGTTGCAGGAACTGCGCCAGCTGTTCGGGGGCCTCGCCGTGGCTGGCCAATGGCGGGCTGGAGGGAAGAAGTGTATGCATGATGGTCACATGCTACGCGAAAAATCCCTTGCCCATGCGTGTCGCTGTTACTGCAATGGCATGCCGAAACGATCGAATCGCGGCTGCCAGGCATCCTGGATATCGGCCGACACCAGGATGCGCTCGGCCTTGCCGATCAACAGTTCGCGTGGCACGAAGCCGAAATAGCGCGAGTCGGCGCTGTTGTCGCGGTTATCGCCCAGCATCATGTAGTGGCCGGCGGGCACGGTGACGGTGGCAAAATTGCGCCGCGCCGGCAATTGCGGCAGCAGCTGGATGCGGTGCGCCTGCGCCTGCCCGACGCCCTGTTCGCTGACCCGCTGTGCCTGCAACTGGCCGACGGCAGCGATGGTTTCGGCGACCGTATCGAGCGCGCTGTACTGTGCGGCACGGCCATTGATGACCAGTTGTTCGTTGCGCATTGCCACCGTATCGCCTGGCAGGGCGATGATGCGCTTGATCAGCCGCGTGCCGTCAAGCGGCGAGGAAAAGGTGACGATGTCGCCGCGCTGCGGTTCGCCCGTATGTTGCAGCACGATGTCGGTCAGCGGCACTTTCAGGTTGTAGGCCAGTCGGTTGACGAAGACCACGTCGCCTTCGACCAGGTTGGGCCGCATCGACGCCGAGGGGATGGGATTCCAGTCCGCCACGGCCGTGCGGAACACGCCGAACAGCATCAGGAACAGGATAAAACCTTTGTTGGCGCGTAGCCAGGTGCTGATCCGCATGGTGAGTCTTTCTCGTCAGGGTTGCACAGTGGGAGTGCTGTCTTGTTTGCAGCACATGTCCACCATGCCCGGCGAGACTGAAGCCATTCTTAAATCGCTCGCTTGCCGCTGTACCTTGCCGCACAGTGTTGCGTGCCAGCCTCATGAGCGCGCATCAAGGCCGCCGGCAAGGCGTGGCTTGATCGTTGCCCGGCAACGACTTGCCGTGCAGCTCTTCCCACAGCTCGCCCATGGCCACCAGCAAGCCACCGAGGACGAGGGGAATCGTCACCAGCCATGGCGAGCTGTCGAGCCATGGCGCCAGCACGATGGCGCAGAGGAAGGCGATGGCGAGCGAGGTCAGCCAGAAACGGCGTGGGTGGCGCAGCGTGAACAGGGCATGCAGCGTATTCATATGTCCTCCCTGGACAGGAATTGGTACAGGCGGGCAGCGAGGATGCTGCTGGCCGCAACCACGACGCAGCCGTCGAGAAAGAACAGCACCATGCCGATCAAATGCATGCCGTAGACCAGGTAAGTTGGCAGTTGCAGCGTTTCCGCCCACTGTGCCATCCAGGCCAGCACGATGGCGGCACAGAAAATGGCAAGGGGCCAACAGCAGCATCAGCAACACGTGTTCAAACAGGCGGTGGCGCAGTTTCATGTTTGACTCGTCAAGGTTGGGAAGATTCCCGAACCTCGAGTCTGTCAGCCAAACGAGTCCGCGCTTTGTCCTGGCGCAAAGTCGTCAGCGCCTGAGATAAAACAGCATTCATGCCAGGAAACTGTTTATTTGCCCTGATCCTGGGCGACGTCGTGCTTGCGGCGTTCGAAATACAGCAAGTCGCGCCAGGCGCCGTCGAAATACATGGCTTGCTCGGACATGCCATATTGATGAAAACCGTTGCGTTGCAATACCTTCGCCGACGCCAGGTTGGGGAGCCGCACGATCGATTCCAGGCGCCACAGTTCCAGCGGCCCGAACGCCTGTTCCAGCAGCAGCGCCACCAGGCGGCTGGCATAGCCGCGGCCGCCAAACTGCGCGCCGATGCGGTAGCCCAGCTGCGCCTTGTTGAAATACGGCCGCGTGACACCGGTCAGGTTGACCCTGCCGACGATCTGGCCATCGAGCTTGGCCAGGAACTGGTAGGACTGGTCCTGCTCGCGTTCGCGCTGCGCCTGTTCGATCATGGCGGCAATCGCGTCCAGCTTGTAATACGACTGCGCGCGCGCCGTGACCCAGGTTTCGAAGTGGGCGCGGTTGTCCAGTTCGAACGCCAGCAGATCATGCGTATCGGCGGTGGTCGGAAGATGCAATGCGAGGCGGTGGGTGTCGGTCATGGCGGCGTATCAAAAAGAGATGCGCCATTATAATCAGGCCAGGGTTTGACCGTTCGCACCACCGCCTGTTGAAAGGAACCGCATGCTGTCCCATCTCTGTCTCGGCACCAATGATTTTGCACGCGCTTACGCGTTTTATACCGACCTGCTCGGTGAACTGGGCCTGGTGCAGAAGTTTCACGATCCCGCCAAGCCCTGGGCGGGCTGGATGATGCCTGGCGTGCCGCGTCCGCTGTTCGTGCTGGGCGCGCCGCACGATGGCCAGGCGGCGTCGCCCGGCAATGGCCAGATGACGGCGCTGCTGGCCGGCAGCCGCGCGCAGGTGGACCGCAGCTACCAGGCGGCGCTGGCGCAAGGCGCCGTGTGCGAAGGCCCGCCCGGCTTGCGGCCGCATTACCACGCGAATTATTACGGCGCCTACTTTCGCGACCTCGATGGCAACAAGCTGTGCGTGTGCTGTCACGAGGCCGAGTAGCTCAGCGTTCGCCCCATACCTCCGGCTCGGTCCAGCCCAGGTCGGCAAAATCCTGCGCCCGCAGGTCCGCCTCGCCGGCGCAGTAAAATTCGTCGAGCTGCGGCGGTTCGATGCGCGTGCCGGCCAGCATGGCGTGCACCTGGCCCCGGTGGTGCAGCTGGTGCTGGAACAGATGCGCCAGCAGGCGCATGCGCGTGTCGACCTGCGGCGTGTCGCGCAGGATGGTGACGGGGCGCGCCAGGTCGGCGTCGCTCAACTGCCGGCAATGCGCGATCAGGCGCTGGTCCGAGGCCCGCTGCGCCGCATGCAGGTCCAGGCAGTTGTCGAACGGTTCGTCCTGCTCAAAAAAGACGTAGCAGTCGGGATGCGGCGGCTCGCCGCGCAATTCGCGCTCGAGCGCATCGAGATAAAACCAGTCGCACGTCAGGATATGGTTCAGCGTGGCCCCGATGGTGGGAAAAAAGCTGGTGCGCACCGCCTGGAACTCGGCCTGCGACAACTGTGCGCAGGCCTGGTACAAGCGGTGATTGGCCCAGGCGTTGTTATATGCCTGGGTACGGATGTAATGCGCAAGACTGTTGTTCATGATGAGCTCCATGCCATGCCCGGGACCGGCCCCGGGCGCTTTCCATGCAGGCGCCACTGTAGCACTTCGCATCAGGTAAAATCGCGGTTCGGATTTCCCGATAGTGAAGCAATGAGAGCGTGGACGGCATATGGGTTGGATAGGAAAACTACTGAACGGCGGCGACGACAAAAAGCCTGCACCAGTCACGACAGCGGCGGCGCCGGAGGTCGAGCACGAGCCCGCCACTATCGCCGAAATCGATGCCATCTACTATCGCTGGCTGGCGGCCGTGGGGTCGACGCAGGCGCCAGCGCAGACCGAACAGCGCATCCTGGATGAATTGACGCGCCTGGCCCGCGAACCGGTCGCCGGCGCCGCGCTGGTGCCGCGCATTCCGGCCATCATTCCGCAGTTGATGCGTACCCTGCAAGAAGAAAACATGAGCGCCGCCGAGCTGTCGCGCCAGTTGGCGCAGGACGTGGTGCTGGTGGCCGAGGTCTATCGGGAAGCGAACCGGCCCTGCTACCATTCGCGCTACAACGCCAGCCCGTCGATCAGCACCATGGAAGGCGCCATCATGCTGCTCGGGCAAAACAATATGCGCATGCTGCTGGCCCGCGTTGCCTTCCGTCCCATCGTCAGCATGAAAAGCGGTGGCCTGACCGTGCGCACGGCGCCGCTGATCTGGCGCCAGTCCGAAAAATGCGCGCTGGCGGCCAGCCTGCTGGCCCCCGGCATGCAGGCGAACGCCTTCGACGCCTACCTGGCGGGCCTGATGACCAATGTCGGCCTGGTGGTGGCGTTCCGGCTGATCGACCAGCTGCATGCGCCCGAAGCGTTTCCACAGTCAAGCGCCTTTATTGCCCAGGTATTTGCGCAGGCGCGCATCTTGTCGGTCAAGATCGCCGAATTATGGGAGTTTCCCGAGTCCGTCACCCGCGCCATCGCGCAGGCCGGGCAAGTGGATGCCGAGCCGCAGGCGCAAGCGCTGGCGCTGGGCGAACGCTTGAGCAAGCTGCGCATGCTGGTCGACGCCGCCCAGTTCGATGCCGACGACCCGCTCGTGGTGACCGGGCTCGGCAAAAGCGCGCTGGGGGTGTTCGACAAGCTGGCCGACGAGGAGGAGTAAGGATACTAGCGGGAAAAATACAGCTCGTGCAGATGCTCCAGGTCCACTTCGCTGGCCTTTTGCGACAGCGCCACTTTCCCGCTTTGCATCAGGTAGACGTGGTCCGCCACTTTCACCGCGCGCGCCGTGTTCTGCTCGACCAGCACGATGGTGCGCTGGCCGTCATTGAGCCGCGCCAGGATCTCGAACAGTTCGCCCACCACCAGCGGCGCCAGGCCCAGCGACGGTTCGTCGATGATCAACAGCGACGGGTCCGACATCAGGCCGCGCGCCATCGCCAGCATCTGCGCTTCGCCGCCGGACAGCGAACCGGCCAGCTGCCTGCGCCGCTCGCGCAGGCGCGGGAACATGGCGTACGACTCTTCCAGCCGCGCGCGCATATGGGCCCGGTGCGCCTTCGGAAACGCACCCATGATCAGGTTTTCTTCCACGCTCATGTCGCGAAACGTCATGCGCCCTTCCGGTATCATGGTCACGCTGGCATCGCTCATCTTCCAGGTCGGCGTGCCGTTCAGGACCTTGCCGTCCAGGCTGATGCTGCCCGCGCTGGACGGCACCAGGCCCATGATGGCGCGCAAGAGCGTCGTCTTGCCGGCGCCGTTCGGGCCGATGATCGTCGTCAGCTGGCCCTTGGCCACGCTCAAGGACACATCCCACAGCACATTGATGGCGCCGTAGCCGGCGCGCAGTTTATCCACTTCAAGCATCAAAGGCTCCCGTATAACTTTTGATGACGGCCGGATCGCGGAACACCGCGTCCGGCGTGCCGTCGGCGATCAGCTGGCCGAAATTGAGCACCGCCACGCGCGGGCACAGATTGCTGATGGTCTCGATATCGTGCTCGATCATCACGATCCCCACCCCAAACTTGGCATGGAGGTCCTTCAGCATGCCCATGAAGCGGCGCTTGCCCGTGGTTTCCAGGCCGGCCAGCACTTCGTCGAGCAGCAGCAGTTTCGGATCGGTGGCCAGCGCCTTGGCCACTTCCAGCGCCTTCAATTCCGTCAGCGCCAGCTCGCTGGCCGCGTCGCGCCCGGCCTTGGCGGATAAACTGGTGAAGTCGAGGATCTCGTCGATCTTTTTATGATCGACCTTGCCGGTGCCAAAGCGCTGCGCGACGATCAGGTTTTCGCGCACCGTCAGTTCGTGCATCGGTTGCGGTATCTGGAAGGTGCGGCCGATGCCCAGGCGCGCGCGCTGGTACATCGGCGTGGCCATCACGTCGCGCCCTTCGAAGCGGATCGCGCCGCCGGTCGGGCGCACCAGGCCCGAGATCGCATTGAACAGGGTGGTCTTGCCGGCGCCGTTCGAGCCCACCAGGCCGATCACGTCATTGCTGGCGATGGACAGGGTGACCGCATCGACGGCCGTCAGGCCGCCGAAGCGCACCGAGACATTATCAAGTTCAAGCATGCGTCTTCTCCTTTCCCTTGAATAATTTTTTCAGCAGCGGCAGCAAGCCGTTCGGGCTGAAGACGATCATCGCCACCAGCAGCACGCCCAGCACCAGCTGGTGGCCGGTCGGGATCAGCGACTTGAAGATCAGCTGGTCGACCAGGTACACCACCACGGCACCGAGCACGGGGCCGAGGATGGTGCGGTAGCCGCCGAAGATCGCCGCGACGATGGGCAAGGTGACCCACAGGCTGTTGAAGGCGTAATCGGGTTCCAGGAAGTTGATATAGTGGGCGTTGAAGGCGCCGAACAGGCCCGCCATAAAGGCCGACACCAGCAGCATCGCGCCTTTCAGCAAGGTGCTGTTGACGCCGACCACGCGCGTCGCATCCTCGCTGTCGTGCATGGCGCGCAGGGCGATGCCGTAGTGGCTGGAGCGGATGCGGCTGTAGGCAAACGCGCACGCCACCACCAGCGTCAGCACCACCAGATAGGCGCCGGTCTTGCTGGACAGATCGAAGCCGAATACGGTGGGCAAGGTCGGGATATTGGCCACGCCGCCCGAGCCGCCGGTCAGCGAACTCCATTCGGTGGCCACGATGCGGAAGATATGCGCGTAGGCCAGGATCGCCAGCGCAAAATACGGCCCGCGCAGGCGCAGCACGGGCAGCATGATGACGGCGGAAACCGTCGCGCCGACGCCGCCCAGCAGCATGGCGGCAAACACGGGCAGGCCCAGTTTCACGGTGGTGAGCGCCGATACATACGCGCCGACGCCGAAGAACGCCGCATGGCCGAAGCTGACCATGCCGCCCAGGTTGCCCAGCAAGGCCCAGGACAGGGCCACGCCGCCGATGATCAGGGCCGCCACCACCATGCTCATCACATACTGGTTGCTGCCGAGGACCAGCGGTACCGCCACATAGGCGGCCAGCAGCAGAGCCATGGTGGAAATGAGGGAAGAAGATTTCATCCGCGCCTCCGTACCGCGCCGAACAGGCCGTTCGGCATAATGAACAGCACCAGCAGGAACAGGACCATGCCGGACAATTCCTGCAGCGCAGAACTGGCCAGCGTCACCGTCAGTGCTTCGGCCACGCCCAGCAGCACGGCGGCGATCAGCACGCCGGGGATCGAACCGATGCCGGCCAGGACCGTGATAATGAAGGCTTTCACCGTCAGCGCGCCGCCGTAGGCCGGCTGGATCACGCCATAGCTGAATAAGGCGACGCCTGCAAACGCGGCCAGGATGCCCGCCACCAGGAACGACACCATCTCGGTGCGGCCCGGGTCGATGCCCATCAGCTTGGCCGCGTCGCGGTTGCTGGAGACGGCGCGCACGGCGCGGCCATACCAGCTGGTCGACAGCCAGCGCCACAGCGCCGCCATCAGCACCAGGCTGACGCCGAAGAAAATCACTTCGCTGCGCATGCTGAAAAACGGCCCGATTTCAATGCCTTCCTGCAGCCAGCTCGACGAGGTCGAGCGGATGTCGGCCTTCCATACCAGCAAAATGAAATTGGTGAGAATGACGCCGATGCCGTAGGTAAGGATCAGCGAATTGATTTCGCGGTCTTTCTTGATGCGGCTGACGATAAAGTAGACGCCGACCGAGGTCAGGCTGACGATCACCAGCGCGATGGGGATCGCAAACATGGGACCGAGTCCCAGTCCCGATTCCACGCTGTAGGCGATGTACGCGGCCAGCAGCACCAGCTCGCCGTGCGCCAGGTTGATGATCTTCATGGTGCCGAACACCAGCGCCAGACCGAGCGCGATCAGGGCGTAGGAGCCGCCCTGCAGCAAGCCCGAATACAGGGCCTGCAGGATTAATTCTGTCATGTCGTTATCCCGTCAGGCAGCCTGCCAGCGCCCGCGAGGGGCCGGCCAGGCTGTCGTTCATCGGTGCGCGTCCAGGGATGGCGCGCAGACTTGCCTTACCAGGGCAGGGCCGGATACACCAGCTTGCCGGTGGCGTTTTCCTTCGGCCAGACGATCACCACTTTCTTGTCCTGGTGCTGCGCCATGCGGTGCACGAAGTTCAGGTTGTCGCCGTTGGCGGCAAACTGCACCCGGCCGATCAGTGTCTCGCGGTCGGTCTTGCGCATTTCCTCGGCCACGCCGCCTTTTTTGACGGTGCCCTTGTCGGCCGCGCGCGCGATCGCTTCGAACAGCAGCATCGACTGCACATAGCCGAACTGGCCCAGGTAGTCCGGCTCCTTCTTGTACAGCTGCTTGTAGGCGTCGCTGAAGGCCTTGCCGTCGGCCGTCTTGAATTCGGTGGGGTAGGCCAAGAGCGCCGTGCCGAACACGTTCGGCATCAGGTCGGGGAAGTCGGCCGCCATCTTCGGCGTGGCCAGCGACCACACGCCCACCATGGCCTTGATCTTCGGTTTCAGCACGCGCGCGGCGCGGATAATGCCGACGTAGTCGTTTTCATAGCCGACCATGGCCACCACTTCCGATTTGTCCTGCAGCTTGATCTTGTTGATGATGGGCTTGAAGTCGGTAATCGCCGGATCGAACGAGTGGCTGGTCACTTTCACGCCCTTGGCCAGCAGGGCTTTTTCCACGTCCTTGGCCAGGCCGGTGGTGGCGTCCTTGGTCGAATAGACGATGGAGACCGATTTGGCGCCCACGTCCTGCAGCATGCCCAGCATGGCTTTTTCGTAGCCGGCCGTGTTATTGATGCGGAAAAAATTCTTGCGCCCGCTGGAGACCAGGCTGTCGTCGACGCCACCCGAGGTGATATACACCAGGCCCAGCTTGTTGGCCGTGTCCGAGGCGGGCGAGATATTGTTCGAGCCGTAGCCGCCCGTGATCGCCACCACGCCCTGGCTGGCCAATTTTTCGACGGCGGCAATCGCTTTGGCCGGCGCCGATTCGTCGTCGACCGTGATGATCTTGACCGTGTGCTTGCCGTTGGTCTTGTTGAAGACTTCGGCCGCGACCAGGATGCCTTCCTGCATGCCGGCGCCGACCCGCGCCAGGTTGCCGGTCAGGGGGATTTCGGCGCCGACCAGGAATTCCTCGGCGCTGGCGCCGGACATCCAGGCACTGGCAACCAGGGTGGCCATGGCGATGCGTGTGAGTGTGCGTTTCATTGTTGTCTCCTCTGTTATTCGTTTCAAAACAGCCCGCTGGTGTTTTATTGTCGGGTGTATCGGCGTCTGGCGCAAATCTGTTTCAGTGATGGTCGTGCCGCTGCTGCGCCATCTGCCGCAGCTGTCCTTTCAATATTTTACCGGTGGCCGCCGCCGGCAGCGCCTCCATGACGATAATGGTGGAGGGGCATTTGTAGGGCGACAGCGTGCCGGCCAGCCAGGCCTGCAGCGCTTCCAAGGTGACCGGCTGGCGCGGATCGAGCTCCACATACGCCACCACGTCTTCGTTGCCATCGGCCGTGCGGCAGCCGACCACCGCCGACTGGACCACGGAAGGATGGGCGTTCAGCGCCGTTTCCACTTCCAGCGGATAGACATTGAAGCCCGATCGGATGATCAGTTCTTTCGTGCGTCCGACGATGAACAGCGCGCCGTCCTCGCCCTGGCGCGCCATGTCGCCCGTATTGAGCCAGCCGCCGTCGCGCATGGTGGCGGCCGTCATGGCCGGCTCGCGGTAATAGCCGGCCATCACGTTCGGTCCGCGCACCCACAGCTCGCCCGGCGTGCCGGTCGCGACGTCAACGCCATCGGCGTCGACAATGCGCGTTTCCACGCCCGGTATCGGCGCGCCGACCGAGTCATCCTGGCGCGGCGACTCCAGCCGCGTCTGGCTGATGGTGGGCGAGCTTTCCGTCATGCCGTAGCCATTGTGCAGCGCGGTGCCCAGCAGCTGCTCGACTTCCTGTTTCAGCGACGGCGCCAGCGGCGAGCCGCCCGCATAGGCAAAGCGCAGTTGCGTGACCAGCGGCGTGCCGGGGCCGCCCAGGGTCTGCAGCAGCTTGGCATACATGGCCGGCACGCCCTGCACGATGGTCAGGCCATCGTCCTTCAATGCGGACAACAATCCTTCGACCGAAAAGCGCGGCACCAGATACAAAGCCGCGCCGGCATGCAGCGTGCCGAGCGCCACCGACGCCAGGCCGTACACGTGTGAAATCGGCAGCACGCCATACACGCGATCTGGCTGTGTCAGGCCGCGCAGCTTGCCGGAGGTGGCGGCGATAAACAGCAGGTTACGATGCGTCAGCATCACGCCCTTGGGGTGGCCGGTGGTGCCGGTGGTGTAGATCAGCGCGGCCACCTGCCCGTTACCAGGCTGCGTCGCTTCCGCCACGGTGTTTTCGTTCAAGGGGCCGGCCAGCAGTTCGCCCATGCCGTCGACGGCGACCGTGATGCTGGCCGCGCGCTGCGCATGCGCCGCCGCCTCTTTTGACGATGCGTGCAGGTACAGCACGCGCCGCGCCGTGGAGTGGCTTGCGATGGTATCGATCTCGCGCGCCGACAGCCGCGCATTGACATTGACGGTCCAGGCGTCGATGCTGGCGCAGGCAAAAATCAGCGCCACCTGCAGCGCGCAGTTTTCGCCGACCACCATCAGGCGGTCGCCAGGGCGCACACCGAGCTCGCGCAGCAGGCGCGCCGCATCTTCGACGGCGTGCTGCAGCTGGGCATAGGTCCAGTGGCGGCCGCCTTCGTGCAGTGCCGGCGCGTCGGGCGTGCTGGCGGCCCAGCGCGCGGGGATGGCCGACAGGCGCGCCGGCAGGCTGGCCAGCAGGGCGGGGAGTTCCTCCGTCGCGGCCGCTGTCATTTTTGCGCTGCCTTGATCATGTTGCGGGCAATCACGATCTGCTGGATCTGCGTCGTGCCTTCGTAGATGCGGAACAGGCGCACGTCGCGGTAGAAGCGTTCGGCCGCGTATTCCGAAATATAGCCGGCGCCGCCGTGGATCTGCACCGAGCGGTCGGCCACCCGGCCGCACATCTCGGAAGCGAACAGCTTGCAGCACGACGCTTCGGTCGAAATATCTTCCTTGTTGTCGCGCCGCCGCGCGGCGTCCAGCACCATGCTGCGCGCCGCATAGATCTCGGCCTTGCTGTCGGCCAGCATGGCCTGGATCAATTGAAATTCGGCGATCGGCTGGCCGAACTGCTGGCGTTCCATGGCGTACGCCAGCGCGTCGGCCAGCATGCGTTCGGCCGCGCCCACGCAGACGGCGGCGATATGCAAACGGCCCTTGTCGAGCACTTTCATGGCGGTCTTGAAACCCACGCCTTCCTTGCCGCCGATAATGTTGGCGGCCGGTACGCGGCAGTTTTCAAAGATCACGTCGCAGGTATGCGCGCCCTGCTGGCCCATCTTTTTGTCGATCTTTCCTAAGGAAAGACCCGGCGTATCCTTCTCCACGATAAAGGCGGAAATCGCCGAGGCGCCCCGTTTGGTGGGGTCGGTACGGGCCATCACCGTAAAGATGCTGGCTTCGGGCGCATTGGTGATATAGCGCTTGCTGCCGTTCAGGATATAAAAGTCGCCATCGCGCACGGCCGTGGTGCGCAGGGATGCGGCGTCGGAACCGGAGCCCGCTTCCGTCAGCGCGAACGAGCCGATGATGTCGCCGGCCGCCAGTTTCGGCAGGTAGTGCTGTTTCTGCGCTTCCGTGCCGTCGATCACGATGCCCTGCGAGCCGATGCCGTTATTGGTGCCGATCAGCGAACGGAAGGCGGGCGAGGTGCGGGCGATCTCGAACGCCACGCGCACTTCCTCTTCCATGCTCAGTTGCAGGCCGCCGTAGGCTTCGGGGATCGACAGGCCGAACAGGCCCAGTTCACGCATCTGCGCCACGATGGCCGGCGGAATGGTGTCGGTCTCGGCCACCAGGTTTTCGTTCGGCACCAGCACTTCGCGCACGAAGCGGCTGATGCTGTCGAGCAGGATATTGAGGGTTTCTTCGTCGCGTATCATGGTTTCCTTGGTAGGGGATGAAGGGGCGCTTAGCCGCGGCCCAGATTGGATTCGATGGTTTTGACCAGCGCCACCAGGCGCGGACCGAGGTCGCTTTCGAGCTTCTCGCGCGACAGCAAAAAGGCGGGCCCGCCGCAATTGAAGGCCATCACCTGTTCGCCGTCGGCACCCAGCATCGGCACGCCCACGGCATGGATGTCGTTCTGCCATTCGCCGGCCGAGATGCAGAAGCCCCGGTCCTGGTAATCCCTGAAACCCTGCTCGATGCCGGCGCGGATGCGCGGCCAGCGTTCGGTGTCGTGCGTGCGCGCATGGTCCATCAGGTAGTCGCGTTCCGACTGCGGCAGGATGCACAGCAGGGCCTTGCCCATCGCCGTCGTCATCAGCGGGATGCGCGAGCCGACGTCCAGGCGCAGGGTGACATTGGCGCTGCTGCGGCAGGTTTCCACATACACCATGCTGAGGCGGTCGCGCGTGCCCATCGACACCGACGCCTGCGCGTGTTCGGCCAGTTCCTCCATCAGCGGGCGCGCCAGCTTGCGCACGTCCAGGTTCGACAGCATGCGGTAGCCCAGCGCCAGCACGCCGGCGCCCAGCTGGTACTTGCCCAGCTGCTCGGAGTAATTGAGGTAACCGAGTTTGGTCAGCGTATGGGTCAGGCGCGAAATCGTCGGTTTCGGGATCGCCGTGCGCCTGGCCATGTCGGCGTTCGACAGGTAGATTTCGCCGGGACGAAAGCAGCGCAGCACTTCCAGGCCACGCGCCAGCGCATTGACGAACTGGCGGTCCTTGCCTTCCTCGTCGTCGCTGAAAACGACGATGTCCGGATCGATAGCGGGTTGCAGGTGATTCATCTTGGCGTTCATTTTGTCTCGCTCCTGCAAATCAGTTTGCCTAGCCAGGCTGGCCATGTCAACCGTTTTGTGAAACATTCGTTCGCATAGCGGAATGGTGCGGCGCACGATTTTTGTCCGATTTTTGACCTGCGCGCGTCCTTTGCCGCTTGTCGCTTGAGCATCGTTATATACCACTGTATATTGCGATTGAGACGTTCAACCATCAGGAAAACCCGCATGTTGAGATTATTTCGTTGCATCCTGTTTGCCGCTCTGTTCGCCACCGCCACCGCCATCGCGGGCGACCAGATGAGTCACAGCCTGGCGGTCACCGGCATGGTGGAAAATCCGCTGGCCTTGAGCGTGGCCGACCTGCGCCAGTTGCCGGTAGCCGCAGGCGGCAAGCTCGATGTCACGCGCCATAATGGCGACAAGGCAGAGACCATCACCAGCTATCGGGGCGTGCGCCTGCGCGATATCATCGACCGGGCAGTGCTCGATGCGCCCGGCCACAACGACGTGAAAAAGCTGGCCATTATCGCCACCGCCACCGATGGCTACGCGGTGGTGTTTTCATGGGGCGAGCTGTACAACTCGCCGGCCGGCGAGGGCGTGGTGGTCTACTTTGAAAAGAACGGCAAGGCGCTCGGCGAGAACGATGGCGAGATCGCGCTGATCTCGGCGCGCGATATCCGCACCGGGCCGCGCCATGTCAAGTGGCTCAAGGCGATCGAGGTGCGCAAGCTGGTGGATTGATTAGCCGCGCTAATAACGGCATCCTTTGAAACGCGGCTAATCAAATCGTCTTGCGGCCCTTACAGTGTGATCTTCATCATCCTGTAGAGGAGGGCCGCCATGTCAGTCAACAACCCCGGCCGCCGCGCCGTGATGGCGGGGCTGGCCGCCTTGCCGTTTGGCGAAGTGGCGCAAGCGGATGCAAACTCGCGCGTGCTGGTGGCGTACTTTTCGCGTTCGGGCAATACCCGCGTCATCGCCGGCGTGATCGAACGCGCGCGGCGCACCGCACTGTTCGAAATCCGTCCCGCGCGGCCGTATCCGGCGGACTATTTCGAGACCGTCGAACAGGCGCGCCAGGAACGCGACCGTGGCGACCTGCCGCCGCTGGCCGGCAAGCTGGCCGATATGGCCGCGTACACCACGGTCTACCTTGGCTTTCCCGTGTGGGGCGAAACCGTGCCGCCGGCCGTGCGCACCTTTTTGTCGTTGCATGACTGGCGCGGCAAGACCCTGATCCCGTTTATTACCCATGGCGGCTACGGCGCCGGCGATTGCGCGGCCCAGCTGGCGCGGCGCGCGACAGGCGCCACGATATTGCCGGCCTTTGTGCTGGAAGCGGACCAGGAGCGCCGCACCACCACGCAGGTCACGACATGGCTGGACAAGCCCGATTGATTAGCGCAGCTAATAAGGCCATGCGACATACAGGCATATTCGCACGATAGCGCAGCCGCTATATTGGTCGCCAGACCATCGGCGATACGCCCTGAACGCAAAAGGAGCCCCTCCATGAAACATATCCTGCCCTGCGCACTGCTGGCGGCCACCAGCCTGGCCAGCGGTTTTTCGCACGCGCAGCAAGCGGCGCAAACCATCACGGCGACCAGCGCCGTGCCTCCCGCGGCCGGGCCGGCCGAGTATTTCACGGGCCAGGTGCGCGTACGGATGCTGTCGCCGGCCAACGCGCAGATCAATGCGAGCAGCGCCTATGTCACCTTCGAGCCCGGCGCGCGCTCGGCCTGGCATACCCACCCGCGTGGCCAGTACCTGATCGTCACGGCTGGCGCCGGCCTGACCCAGGAATGGGGCAAGCCGGTGCAGCCGCTGCATGAGGGCGATGTGGTGTGGTGCCCGCCCGGTGTCAAGCACTGGCATGGCGCGGCGCCCGGCAGCGCGCTCACGCATATCGCGCTGACCGGCACGCTGGACGGCAAATCGGTGCAATGGATGGAGAAAGTCAGCGATGAACAATATCTATCGAACTAAGTGGCCACGCGCCTTGCTGCTGGCGCTGGCTTTGGCGGCCGGTCAACATGCCGCCGCACAAACAACCCTGGAGAAGACCAGCATGCAAACAGCACAGACACTCTCGCCGAAGCAGCAGGCCATCGCACCGATCGCGGCCTTCATGGCTTCCGGCCAGATGGCGCAGCTGCAAACGGCCTTGGGCCAGGGACTGGACGCCGGCTTGAGCGTCAACGACTGCAAGGAGATCCTGGTGCAGCTGTACGCGTATGCCGGTTTTCCGCGCAGCCTGAATGCGCTCAATGCCCTGATGGCGGTGCTGGAACAGCGCAAGGCGCGTGGCATCGAGGATGCACAAGGAATCGAGTCCGAACCGGCGCCCGAAGGCGAGGCGCTGCTGGCGGCGGGCACCGCCAACCAGACGCGCCTGGTCGGCGCGCCGGTCCAGGGCCCCGTGTTTGCGTTCGCGCCGCAGATCGACCGCTATCTGAAAACGCATCTGTTCGGCGATATTTTTGCGCGCAGCAATCTCGACTGGCAAAGCCGGGAACTGGCCACCGTCGCCGCCCTGGCCGCCATGAGCGGGGTCGAGGCGCAGCTGCTATCGCATGTGAAGGTCAGCCTGAATGTGGGCTTGAGCGTGCCGCAACTGCGGCAATTCTTCGCCGTGCTGGCCGAGCAAGGCAGCCCCGAGGCGGCGCAACGGGCGCAAGCCGCACTGCAGAAAGCCGGCCATGAATGATTTCAGCGATATCAGGATCAGCCGGCGCGGCCTGTTGAAGGCGGGCGCGGTGCTGGGCAGTGTGCCAGCCCTGGGACTGGCGCAGGCGGGCAGCGGCGCTACCGCCGCCGCGCCCGTGATGGCCAAGGTGTCATTCACCGTGAACGGCCAGCCGCAGCAGCTGGAAGTGGACACCCGTACCACCTTGCTCGACGTGCTGCGCGAGCGGCTGCACCTGACCGGCACCAAGAAGGGTTGCGACCATGGCCAGTGCGGCGCCTGCACCATCCTGCTCGACGGGCGCCGCATCAATGCCTGCCTGAGCCTGGCCGTCATGCACGAAGGCGCGCGGATCACCACCATCGAGGGGCTCGGTACGCCGGCCAAGCTGCATCCGATGCAGGCGGCGTTTATCCGGCATGACGGCTACCAGTGCGGCTACTGTACCCCGGGCCAGATCTGTTCGGCCGTCGCCGTGCTCGACGAAATCAGGCGCGGCGTGCCCAGCCATGTGAGCGCCAGCCTGACCGAACAGCCGCTATTGAGCGTCGACGAAATCCGCGAGCGCATGAGCGGCAATCTGTGCCGCTGCGGCGCGTATTCGAATATCGTCGAGGCCATCAGCGAAGCGGGAGGCCAGCCATGAGAGCATTCAGCTATCAGCGCGCCACCTCGGCGGCGGAAGCGGCGGTTGCGGCGCAGCGCACTGCCGGCGCGCGCTTTATCGCCGGCGGCACCAATCTGCTGGATCTGATGAAGCTGGAAATCGAGACGCCCGGCCACCTGGTCGACGTCAATGGCCTCGGTTTTGACCGCATCGACGCCACGCCGGACGGTGGCTTGCGCATCGGCGCGCTGGTGCGCAATACCGATCTGGCGGCGGACCCGCGCGTGCGCCGCGATTACGGCGTCCTGTCGCGCGCCTTGCTGGCCGGCGCCTCGGGCCAGCTGCGCAACAAGGCCACCACCGCCGGCAACCTGCTGCAGCGCACGCGCTGCGCGTATTTCTACGACACCAATCAACCGTGCAACAAGCGGGTGCCGGGCAGCGGCTGTTCCGCCATCGCCGGCGCCAGCCGCCAGCATGCGGTCATCGGCGGCAGCGCCGCGTGCATCGCCACCCACCCCAGCGACATGGCGGTGGCGATGCGGCTGCTGGACGCCGGCGTGGAAACCGTGCGCGCCGGCGGCGCCACGCGCGTGATCCCGATCGCCGATTTTTACCGGCCGCCCGGCGACACGCCGCAGCTGGAAACGGTGCTGGAAGCGGGCGAGCTGATTACCGGCGTGACCCTGCCGCCGCCACTCGGTGGCGTGCATCTCTACCGCAAGGTGCGCGACCGCGCGTCCTATGCGTTCGCGCTGGTGTCGGTGGCGGCCGTGGTCCAGCCTGACGGCAGCGGCAGGGTGGCGCTGGGCGGCGTGGCGCACCAGCCGTGGCGCATGGCGGCAGCGGACAGCCAGCTGGCGCAGGGCGCCACGGCGGTGGCCGCGACCCTGCTGGCAGGCGCGCGCCCGACGCACGACAATGCGTTCAAGATCACGCTGGTGGAACGCACCCTGGCAGCGGTGCTGCTGGACGCCCGCGATGATGTCCGCGAACACAGGAGCAAGCAAGCATGAAATTCGATACGCCGGCAGTACGCAATCCCATCGACCGCCTGAAGGTGGTCGGCAAAGCCACGCCACGCATCGACGGCCCCCTGAAAACCACGGGCCAGGCGCCCTACGCCTACGAGCAGCATGCGGCCGCACCCGGCGCCGTGTATGGCTATATCGTCGGCGCCGCGATCGCCAAGGGCCGCATCGAGGCGATTGACCATGTTGCCGCCAGCGCCGCGCCCGGCGTGCTGGGCGTGGTCACGGCACAGAATGCGGGCAAGCTCGATGTCGGCGCCTTTTATGTGGCGCGGGCGCTGGCCGGGCCCGAGGTCGACCATTATCACCAGGCGGTGGCCATCGTGGTGGCGCAAACCTTTGAACAGGCGCGCGCCGCCGCCGGGCTGGTGCGCGTGCGCTATGCGCGCGGCGAAGGCGCATTCGACCTGGCGCTGGCCAAGGAAACGGCGCAGCTGCTGCCGGCCAAGCCCGCGCAAGCGTCCGGCATCGGCGACTTCGACGGCGCCTTTGCCGGTGCACCCGTCACGGTGGACGCGATGTATACGACGCCGGACCACGCGCACGCCATGATGGAGCCGCATGCGACGATCGCCTCGTGGAGCGGCGACCAGCTGACCCTGTGGACGGCGATCCAGCTGGTGGGCTGGGGTCTGCGCGACATCGCCAAAATCCTCGGCATGCCGAAAGAAAACGTGCGCATCGTCGCGCCCTTTATCGGCGGCGGCTTTGGCGGCAAGGGCTCGATCCTGTGCGACGCCGTGCTGGCCGCCGTCGCCGCAAAACAGGTGGGGCGTCCGGTAAAAGTGGCCTTGCAGCGCGCGCTGATGTTCAATAACACCACCCACCGCGCCGCCACCATCCAGCGCATCCGCATCGGCGCCACCCGCGACGGCAAGATCACGGCGATCGGCCACGAAAGCTGGTCCGGCAACCTGGGTGAACGCCCCGAGGCCGCGACGGCGCCCACGCGCATCCTGTACGCGGGCGCCAACCGCATGACGCGCTTGCGCGTGGCCCACCTGGACTTGCCCGAGGCGAGCGCCATGCGCGCGCCGGGCGAGGCGCCTGGCATGATGGCGCTGGAAATCGCGATGGACGAGCTGGCCGAAAAGCTGGCCCTGGATCCGGTGGCCTTGCGCATCCTGAACGACACGCAGGTCGACCCGGAGTCGCCCGGCAAGCCGTTTTCGCGGCGCCAGCTGGTCGAATGTTTGCAGATGGGCGCGCAGAAATTTGGCTGGGACCAGCGCAGCGCCACGCCTGCCGCGCGCCGCGAAGGGCGCTGGCTGGTCGGCATGGGCATGGCCTCGGCCATCCGCGGCGCGCCCGTGATCAAGTCGGCCGCCCGCGTCAGCCTGGGCAAGGATGGCGGCGTGACGGTGGAAACCGACATGACCGATATCGGCACCGGCAGCTACACGATCCTGGCGCAGACGGCGGCCGAGATGCTGGGCGTGCCGCTGTCCACGGTGGTGGTGCGCCTTGGAGATTCGCGCTTTCCCGAAGGCGCCGGTTCCGGCGGCCAGTTCGGCGCGGCCTCGTCGACGGCCGGCGTGTATGCGGCCTGCGTCAAGCTGCGCGCCATGGTGGCGCAGCGCCTCGGTTTCGGTGCCGGCGAGTTGGAATTTGCCGACGGGCGCGTGCGTTCGGGAGGCAATAGCCGGCCGCTGCTTGACGCCGTGGCACAGGGCGAACTGCAGGCCGAGGATGCGATGGAGTACGGCGACTTGTCGAAACGCTATGCGCAGCAGACCTTTGCCGCGCATTTTGTCGAGGTGGGGGTGGACGCCGCCACCGGCGAGATCCGCATCCGGCGCATGCTGGCCGTCTGCGCGGCGGGGCGCATCATCAACCCGATGGCCGCGCGCAGCCAGATCATCGGCGGCATGACCATGGGCGCCGGTGCGGCATTGATGGAGGAACTGGTGGTCGACCGGCGCGCCGGCTTCTTTGTCAACCACGACCTGGCCGGTTACGAGGTGCCGGTGCACGCCGATATCCCGCACCAGGACGTGATCTTCCTCGATGAAGTCGATGCCACCATCGGCCCCCTGAAAGCCAAGGGCGTGGGCGAGCTCGGTATCAGCGGCGTGCCGGCGACGATCGCCAACGCCGTCTACAACGCCACCGGCGTGCGCGTGCGCGATTATCCGATCACGCTCGATAAATTGCTGGCGCACCTGCCGCCGGTCGCCTGAGCGGCAAACCGGCGCCTGATGGCGGCGCCCGCCGCATCGAACAGCCCGCGCGCGGCCGGCGCCAGGCCCAGCATATGGATGCACGCGTGGATCATGCCTGGCAGTGACACGCAATCGGCCGCCACGCCAGATTCGAACAGACGCTGCGCATACGCCACGCCCTCGTCATGCAGCGGGTCGTATGCGCACACCAGCACGGTGGCCGGCGGCAAACCGGCCACCGACGCCGCGCGCAGCGGCGAGGCAAGGGCGCTGGCGCCATCGTCAGCGCCGGTCAGGTAGGTCGACCAGCAAAAGCGCATCGCTTCGCGCGTCAGCGAATAACCGTCCGCAAACGCATGGTATGAGGCCGTATCGAATGCATGATCGAGCGCCGGATACAGCAGCAGCTGGTGCGCCAGCACAGGGCCGCCACGCTCGCGCGCCAGCAGCGCCGCCGCTGCCGCCAGGTTGCCGCCGGCGCTGTCGCCGGCGACGATCAACTGGTCCGCGGCGATGCCGAGCGTGTCCGCTTGGCATGCCACCCAGCATAGCGCCCGGTAAAAGTCATCGAGCGGCACGGGGAACTTGTGCTCGGGCGCCAGCCGGTAATCGACCGAGAACACCGCGCAGCCGGTGGCGTTGGCCAGCGCGCGGCACGGGTTGTCATACAGCTCCAGCGACCCCAGGCACCAGCCGCCGCCATGCGCAAAAACGATGGCGGCCAAAGTGCTGCCCGGGTCCGTGCCGGCCGGCCGATACGCGCGCACGCGCAATGCAGGGTCTCCCGGCAGCACGCCGGGCACCGAATGATCGCGCACGTCCGCCACGGCTTCCAGCGGTCCGTGCAGCTGGCGCAGGCCGGCGTCGGTGGCCGCGCGCAGTGCGTCCAGCGTGGCCGGCGGCGCGGCATTGCCGGTCTGCGCCAGATACGCGGCGATCAAGGGATCGAGGCTCATGCGGACGCTCCCGCCAGGAAGGGCAGCAAATGGCCGATAAACGCGGCCGGCTGTTCTTCCATGATGAAGTGGCCGCAGTCGGCCACGATGGCGCCTTGCAGATCGTCGGCCTTGCCCTGCATGGTCAGCAGCGGCGCATCGTTGGTGGCGTATTCGGCGCCGATGGCCAGCACCGGCATCGCCAACGGTGTCTTCGCCCGTTCCAGGTTCTGGCGGATGGTCTCCGGGATTGCCCGGTAATACGCGAAGCCGGCGCGCAGGGCGCCCGCCGTGGCGTAGGCCTCCGCATACACGTCCACGGCCACCTGGTCGCGGCGGTACGACCATTTGTCGAAGATGAAGCGGATGTACTCACGCTCCCTGCCGGCCGTGAGCATTTCCGGCAGGTCGGGCACCTGGTTGAACATGAAGTGCCATAAAAAGATATTGTCGGCCGGCGCCACAAAGATCGGCGGGGCCGGCGCCAGGCCCGGTATCACCGCTTCCGTCAGCGCCAGTTTCGTCACGGCCTGCGGAAAATCGCTGGCCAGCGCATAGCCGACCCACATGCCGATATCGTGGCCGACCACGTCGTATTGCGCGTGACCCAGCGCCAGCATGGCCTGGTGCAGGGTGGCGGCGACGGCGCCCGTGTCGTAGCCGCCGGCGGGGCGGTCGGAGTGGCCGCTGCCGGGCGGATCGATGGCGATCGCCTGGTAGCCGGCGTCTGCCAGCGCCGCCATCACATGGCGCCAGGCATACCAGGTCTGCGGCCAGCCGGGAATCAGCAGCACGGGCTTGCCGCTGCCGGCGATGACGCAGTGCAGGCGCTGTTGATGGATGCGGACATAGTCATGGGTAAAGTTGTTCATCTTGATTCCTGGTTCAGTTGCGGTGGATGCCGAGCAGGCGGTCGATCTGTTGGCGGCTGACGGGCGCGCCGGCGAAGTCGTCGAAAATCTTGTCCGTGACGGGAATGATGTGGGCGTTGATAAAGGCCACGCCTTCGCGCGCACCCGCCTCCTGGTCCTTCAGGCAGCATTCCCATTCCAGCGTGGCCCAGCCGGCGTAGTCGTATTGCGCCATCTTTGAAAAGATGGCCTTGAAGTCGACCTGTCCATCGCCCAGCGAGCGGAAGCGTCCGGCGCGGTTTTCCCAGGACTGGTAGCCGCCGTAGATGCCTTGCCGGCCGCTCGGATTGAACTCGGCGTCCTTCACATGGAACATGCGGATATGGTCTTTATAGATATCGATGAAATCGAGGTAGTTCAATTGCTGCAGCACGAAGTGGCTGGGGTCGAACAGCATCTTGCAGCGCGGATGGCGCCCGACGCGCTCGTAAAACATCTCGAAGCTGGCGCCGTCGTGCAGGTCTTCGCTGGGGTGGATCTCGTAGCACAGGTTGACGCCCTGTTCCTCGCACACGTCGAGGATGGGCAGCCAGCGGCGCGCCAGTTCGTCGAAGGCCGCTTCAATCAGGCCGGGCGGGCGCTGCGGAAACGGGAACAGGTAGGGCCAGGCGAAGGAGCCGGAAAACGTGCCCATGTCGGTCAGGCCCAGGCGCTTCGAGGCCATCGCCGCCAGCTTGATGCGTTCGATCGCCCACGCCGTGCGTGCGTCTGGCTGGCCTTGCAGTTCCGGCGGCGCGAAGCTGTCGCACAGCGCGTCGTAGGCCGGGTGCACGGCCACCAGCTGGCCGAAGATATGGGTGGTCAGTTCGCTGATGATCAGGCCATGGCCGGCCAGCATGGCGACCAGATCGTCGCAGTATTGCTGGCTGTGCGCGGCCTGCGCCACGTCGAACAGGCGCGCGTCCCAGGCGGGGATCTGCAGGGCCTTGAAGCCCAGGCCGGCGGCCCAGGCGGCAATCGATGGCAGGTCGTTGAAAGGGGCGGTGTCGGCGGCAAATTGCGCCAGGTGCAAGCTCGGTCCCTGGATGGTTTTCATATCGGCTCCTATTGTTTGTCGATCGACAAAGAATAGGCGAAATTTCGGCCCCGGTCAAGACCCGCGGCAAAAATCGCAGCGCGCAGGCGTTATACTGGCCGCCAGTTTTGCAAAGGGATACAGCACCATGGCAGGAAGACCGAGGGAATTTGACCGCGCGCTGGCGCTGGAAAAAGCGCGCGACGCGTTCTGGGCGCGCGGCTATGAAGGGGTGGCGATGAGCGACCTGGTGGAGGCGCTGGGTATTGCGTCGGCGCGCATCTATGCGGCGTTCGGCTCAAAGGAAGCGCTGTTTCGCGAAGCGGTGGAGCTGTATGAAACGGGCGAGGGCGCGTTTGCCGTGCATGCGCTGGCCGCCCCGTTGCCGGTGCGCGAGGCGGTGGCGCGCATGCTGGAAGCGGCCGTGCTGCTGTACACGCGCAGCGGCCAGCCGCAGGGCTGCATGGTGGTGACGGCGGCCACCAATACCAGCGCCGGCAATGACGGCATCCGCGATTGGCTGGCGCAGCACCGGCGCGCGCGTACCGAGGCGGTGATCGAGCGGCTGCGCGCGGCGCAGGCGGCGGGGGAATTAACGGCGCAAACGGATGTGCAGGCGCTGGGCGACTGCTATGCGGCGCTGCTGCATGGCTTGTCGGTGCAGGCCAGGGATGGCGTGCCGGCCGAGCGGCTGCTGGCGCTGATCGCGCCCGCGCTGGCGGCGCTCGACCAGGCTGGCATATCGATAGCCGCTAGCAAGTAACTGCTCAGGTCCTGACGTCGATCAGGCTGCCCAGCGCCTGGTCGGCAGCCTTGACGACATTGGCCGACAGGTTGAAGCCGGCCTTGTAGACCAGGGTGTCGGTCAGTTCCGACGCCAGCCCCACGCCGTTCGGGCGGCTGGCGGCGCTGGCGTCCGCCGGGGCAGGGGTGTTTTCGCTGGCCGACAGCCGGCGCCCTTCGGCCGACAGGGTCACGCCGGTGCCAGCCGGGCTGCTTTCCTGGAACTGGGCGCGCTGCGGCTGGAAGCCCGGCGTATTGGCGTTGGCGACATTGTTGGCGGCCACGTCCAGCGCGCGCTGGTTGGCGGTCAGCCCTGCGGTGCCGGTGGTGAGGGCGGAGATGGACATGGTGGCTCCCTGGAATATGCCGCCAGTTTACTCCTGTTTGGCTTGCCCATGAAAAATGCCACCCGCAGGTGGCATTCTGAAATCATGCAGCAGCGACTCAGGTCGGTGCGTGCGATTCCGAGGTCGACTTGATGTCATGCGCATTGGCGCGCTCGAAAATTTCCTTGACGACCTTGATCTGGTCCGACGATTCGGTATGTACCGAGATCAGGATATTGCCGTTGCGAACCTTGTCGTCATACTGCTTGGCTTCCAGTTCCGGAATGCCCATGCCGACCAGGCCGCCAACGATGCCGCCCGCCGCGCCGCCGATGGCCGCGCCGCCGAGCGCCGCCATGATCGGGCCAGCCGCGATGAAGGGACCGACACCCGGGATCGCCAGCGAGCCGATGCCAACCAGCCAGCCGAGCACGGCGCCCGTGCCCATGCCGGCCACGCCGCCGGTGGCTGCGCCTTCCGGCATTTTGGTGTTTTGCTCGTGGGCAAAGTCACGCGTGCCGGTCTTGTCCGGGAACAGCACCGAGATATCGTTGTTCGAGAAGCCGGCGTCTTTCAACGAGTTGACGATGACTTCGGCTTGGGTGTGTTCCTGGGCGATGCAATAAACGGCGTTCTTGCTCATGGTGTATCTCCTTAGTTGGTTTTGATGTCGAGTTTGTTGTCGATGCTGTTCACGCCGGCCAGCGGCTTGATCAGTTCTTCGACTTTCATTTTTTCGTCGGCCGATTTGACCGGGCCGCGCAGTGTCACGACGCCGTTTTTCACGAGGATTTTTACGTTATGGGCGGTGGTCGACAGCGACTCGTCCTTGACCACGGCCTTGCGCGCTTCGGCCAGCAGGGTGCGGTCGGTCTTGGCGTTCGACTGTTTCTGTGGCGTCTGGCTGGCAGTGCCCTTGTCGCGTTCGTTCATGTCCGAATTGTCGGCGGCCGGGCTGGCCACGCCAGGTTTGCTTTGATCTTTGGCATGCGGCGCCGTTTGCGCCGTGGCGATCGAGGCGCTGCACGCCAGTGCCAGCGTCAGGCTGATGAGTTTTATTGCGTTGCGCATTCCATGCTCCTTGTAGGTACCGGCCGTTGTTGTGCCGAGAACTTCAGCATAGAGCAGGCAAGATTGACACGGTGTTAAGTACTTCACCTTGCGGCGAAGTAAATGAAAATAGCCACTGCGAAAAAAAGTTGCTGGCGATAATTGTTTAATATTGCTTTGCGTAAGCTTCGTACTAGACTCGACGCAATTGTTTGCCTTGCCCTCTGGAGTGCCGCATTTTTCCGTCCGTTTGCCGCCTGTTGCTCTGCGTGTTGTCCAGCTTGCCCCTGTTCGCCCGCGCGCTGACCTTGCCGCCTGATGCGCGCCTGCGCGAAGAAGTCATCATGGTGCCGTCCGGCGACGGCGGCCGCGAACAGCTGGAAACGACCGTGTTCCGGCCGCCCGGCCCCGGGCCGTTTCCGCTGCTGCTGATGAATCATGGCAAGCAGCCCGGGCCGGCAAGTCAGCAGCCACGCGAGCGCTTCATCTACATGGCCGCCGAATTCGTGCGCCGCGGCTATGCCGTGATGCTGCCGATGCGCGCCGGGTATGCCGGCTCGACGGGCGCCTACCGCGACCATGGCTGCGACATGGCGGCCAATGCGGCCGGCCAGGCGCGCGACGTGGGCGATGCGCTGGCCTATGCGCGGCGCCAGCACTGGATCGATACGAGCCGCATCGTCGTCGCCGGCCAGTCGTATGGCGGCCTGGCCGCGCTGTCGCTGGCCACGCAGGCCCTGCCCGGCGTGCGCGGCGTGCTCAATTTTGCCGGCGGCCTGCGCGTCGATGACGGCGCCTGCGACTGGCAGGCGGCGCTGGACGTGGCCTTTGCCGCCCTGGGCGCGGCCAGCCGGGTACCCAGCCTGTGGCTGTATGGCGAGAACGATGGCTATTTCGCGCCGCCGCTGGTGCGCCGCCTGTACCGGGCGTATACGGCGGCGGGCGGCCAGGCCGAGCTGTTCGCCTATGGCGCCTTCAGGCGCGATGCGCACCTGACCCTGGGCAGCCGCGACGGCGTGGCCGTGTGGCTGGCGCCCACCGAGCGTTTCCTGCGCCGCATCGGCATGCCGGCCGCGCCGGTGGTGGCGCTGTCCGAACCGGCGCCGCCGCCGGCCACGCGGTTCGCCAGCCGCGGCGATGTCGGCGCCGTGCCCTACCTGGCCGAAACGGGCCGCGCCGCCTACCGGGTTTTTCTCGGCAAGCTGCAGCCGCGCGCGTTTGCCGTCTCGGCCAGCGGCGCCTGGGGCTGGGCCGAGGAGGGCGAAAGCCCGGCGCTGCGGGCGCTCGACTCCTGCCAGCAGGGCAGCAGCGCGCCCTGTCATTTGTATGTGGTCGATGACAGCGTGGTGTGGCCGGCGGGTGGGCAATAAGGCCGCGCGTACGATAAGAGTTCGTGAAAACGGCGGCGGGCGAATATACTATCGGAAATAACGGACGGCGCAAGCCGTCCAGGCAGGCCTGCTGCGACTGCCCGCTTCGATATAATCGGAGCAGGCCAACCCATCACTTGAGAACAAATCCCTATGGCGTCATCCCCAGAAAACCTCAGCATGGCCGTGTTTTGCGACTTTGAAAACGTCGCGCTCGGCGTGCGCGATGCAAATTACGAAAAATTCGACATCAAACCGATCCTGGAGCGCTTGCTGCTCAAGGGCAGCATCGTTGTCAAGAAGGCCTATTGCGACTGGGACCGCTACAAGAGCTTCAAGGGCACCATGCACGAAGCAAACTTCGAGCTGATCGAAATCCCGCATGTGCGCCAGTCCGGCAAGAATTCGGCCGACATCCGCCTGGTGGTCGATGCGCTCGACCTGTGCTACACCAAGGCCCACGTCAACACGTTCGTCATCATCAGCGGCGACTCCGACTTTTCGCCGCTGGTGTCGAAACTGCGCGAAAACGCCAAGCAGGTGATCGGCGTGGGCGTCAAGCAGTCGACCTCCGACCTGCTGGTGGCCAACTGCGACGAATTCATCTTTTATGACGACCTGGTGCGCGAAAGCCGCCGCACGGCCGCCAAGCGCGATGCCCGCAATGAGCGCGATGAGCGTGATGCCCCGGCGCCGAAACGTTCGGCTGACGAAGAAGTGCGCCGCAAGGAAAAATACGAGTCGCGCAAGACCGAGGCGATCGAGATGGCCGTCGAAACCTTCGACGCGCTGGTGTCCGAGCGCGGCGACAGCGGCAAGATCTGGGCCTCGATGCTGAAAGAAGCGATCAAGCGCCGCAAGCCCGACTTCAGCGAATCGTTCTACGGTTTCCGCACCTTCGGCAACCTGCTTGAAGAAGCGCAGACGCGCGGTTTGCTGGAATTTGGCCGCGATGAAAAATCGGGCGCCTATGTGTACCGCAGCAGCGGCCTGGCGCCGGCCGCTTCCGTGCCAGCTGTCACGGACAACGCCAGCGAAGTCGTGGTGGTGGACGCCGCCGCGCAGGAAGACGGCAACCGCGACAGTGGCAACACCGGCAACCGCCGCGAGGGACGTGACAACACGCGCCGCAATGGCCGCGGCGGGCGCAAGCAGAACGACAACCGCCGCAACGATGCCGTACCGCAGGCCTTTGTGCCGGTGGCGGAAGTGGAAACGCCGGTCGAGGCCGTCGAGACGGTGCAGGAGCCGGTGCAGCAAGCGGCTGAGGCGGTAGAGACCGTGGCGGAAGACAGCAAGCGCGGCTCGCGCCGCAATGGCCGTGGCGGGCGCAACAGCAATAATCGCGAAGCGCGCAATCCCGTGGCCGAGGTGGTGGAAGTGGCACCGGTCGTCGAGTTCGTGCCTGAACCGGAGCCGGTGGTGGAAACCGTCGTCGAGCCGGTGATCGAAACGCCGGCCGAAGTCAAGCCGAAACCGAAGCGTACGCCGGCCCGCAAGGCGGCGGCTGCCAAGAAACCGGCCAAGGCGGCGGTGGAAGCGGTTGAAGCTGTGGTCGAGGTGGCGCCGGTGGTTGAAGTCGTGCCAGCGGTGGAAGAACAGCCAGCCAAGGCGCCACGCAAGACGCCAGCACGCCGTCCTGCGCGCAAGAAGGTTGAGGAAGCTTGATTGAACCCCTGAATCAGGGTCCGGCACCAGCCCTTGCCTGGGGTCTGTAGCCATGTACCCCGGCGAACGCTTCAACAGTATCTCCCACGTGGTCGGCGCGGCGCTGGCCGCCATCGGCGGGGTGATCCTGGTGGTGGCGGCGGCGCGCACGGGCGATGCGTGGAAAATCGTCAGCTGCAGCGTGTATGCGGCCATGCTGCTGACCTTGTACCTGACGTCCTCGCTGTACCACAGCGTGCGCGCCAGCAGGGCCAAGACGGTGCTGCAGCGGCTCGACCATTGCGCCATCTATCTGCTGATAGCGGGCACCTACACTCCCTTCATGCTGGTGACCTTGCGCGGGCCGTGGGGCTGGTCGCTGTTCGGCGTGGTGTGGGGCCTGGCCGTGATCGGCATCGCGCAGGAATATCTGTACGCCAGGGGCGCGCGCATTTTGTCGCTGGTGATCTATGTGCTGATGGGCTGGCTGATCGTCATAGGCTTGAAACCGCTCTTGGCGGCACTGGAATGGAACGGCTTTTTGTGGCTGGCGGCCGGCGGCCTGTGCTACACGGGCGGCATCGGCTTCTACGCCACCGACCACAAGCTGCGCCATGGCCACGGCATCTGGCACTTGTTCGTGCTGGCCGGCAGCAGCTGCCATTTTATCGCCATCTTGTTCTACGTTGCCTGACGTAGCGGGCAAGCCGGGCGCCGCCCCGACTATTGCTGATAATCCATTATAATGCCCCGATCTGTGAAACAAGGGCAAGAATGGATATCAACTCGGACGACCTGAAAATCTTCGTCACCGTCATCGACAGCGGCACCCTGAGCGCGGCCGCCGTGCACCTGGGGCAAACCACCTCGGGCGTGAGCCGGGCCTTGTCGCGCCTGGAAGACAAGCTGTCCACCTCCCTGCTGACGCGCACCACGCGGCGCATGGAACTGACCGAAGAAGGGCAGCTGTTCCTGGCGCGCGCGCGCACCATCCTGGCCTCCATGGAAGACGTGGAAGAATCGATCCGCATCCGCCGCCAGAAACCGGCCGGGCGCCTGTGCGTGGACGCCGCCTCGCCCTTCATGCTGCATTGCGTGGTGCCGCACGTGGCCGAATTTCGCGCCATGTACCCCGAGATACGGCTGGAATTGACCAGCAACGACCAGATCGCCGACCTGCTGGAACACCGCACCGATATCGCCATCCGCATCGGCGCCCTGGCCGACTCCACCCTGCATGCGCGCGCCTTGAGTTCCAGCCCGCTGCACCTGCTGGCCACGCCGGCCTACCTGGCGCGCCATGGCGCACCAGGCACGCCGGAAGAACTGGCCAACCACGCGCTGCTGGGCTTTGCCCAGTATGACCTGGGCAATAACTGGCCGTTGCGCCACCAGGCCGGCAACAGCCTGCAGATCGTGCCGGCGCTGGCCGCCTCCAGCGGCGAAACCTTGCGCCAGCTGGCGCTGCACGACCAGGGCATCGTGTGTTTGTCCGACTTCATGACGCGTGACGATATCGCCGCCGGGCGCCTGGTGAAAGTGCTGCAGCCGTTCTACACCGGCTACCGCCAGCAGATCCACGCCGTGTATTACCGCAATACCCAGCTGGCGCAGCGCATCAGCTGCTTCCTCGAATTCCTGCAGCAAAAGCTGTAGTGGAGACTGTGAGAATGCGTGTATTTTCCCTCATGTAGCTTATGTTAACATATTGCAACTTTAACTATTGCAAATATGTTATGAAAGCTTGCTTTTCCCTGATAGTCTTGCTGGGTGCTTCCAGCGCCGCTGCCGCCGACATCCGCTACGCCGGCAAGCCGGACTGCCGCGTTGTCGAACCGGCGCGGGTTGCCGGCCATGCGGCGTACTGGAGCGGCGCTTGCCAGGACGGTTATGCCAGCGGCCCCGGCGCTTTGCAGTGGAGCCTGGATGGCAAGCCGACCGAACGCTATGAAGGGCCGCTGGCCAAGGGCCTGCCGGAGGGGGCCGGCATCGCGCAACGGGCCGATGGCAGCGTGCACGAGGGCACGTACCGGGACGGCGAGCTGCAGGGGCCGGCGGTGGTGGTGTTTAAAAGCGGCAACAAGCTGGAAGCCACCTTCGAGCATGGCAAGCCGGTCGGCAATGTCAAGGCCGCCTTTGCCGGCGGAGACCGTTATGAAGGTGGCTGGCGCAATGGCCCGGAAGGCAGCGGGACGATGACATTTGCCCTGGGCGGCGCCTATCGCGGGCCATGGCGCGAGGGCAAGCCGGTCGGCGACGGCGAGATCCTGTATCCGAACGGGCAGGTGCTGAAAGCCCGCTTCAACGGCAGCTTCCAGTTGACGCAGCGGCCGCAGCCGGAGACGCCCAAGCTTTACAACATCAAGCGCGAGGATGCGCGCACCGGCTCGAACATACGCCCGGTGGTCGGCAGCAATTTTGTGGTGCCGCCGGAAAAACCATATGCCGAGTTGACGCCGGATCAGCAAGCGCTGGTGAAAGGCAGGTACAAGGCCTTGCAGGAGGACGATGCGCCGCCGTATCCGGAAAAAGGCATGCTGCAGATTTCGCGCGCGATGGGGAAAATGATCTCGTACGGCTACACCACGGGCGTCTTGCGCGCGAATGTCAGCGTCAATGAAAAAGGCGTGCCGCAGAGTGTGACCTTGCTGGAAAGCCCGGACAGCGAAGCGGGCAAGCTGGCGGGCTCGATCCTGATGCTGATCACCTATACGCCGGGACGTTGCGCGGGCCAGCCTTGCGCCATGATGGTGCCATTCAATTACTCGCTGAGCGTCGTGCACTAGCCTGCCGGCGTGACCAGTTCGCCGCGCAGCAGCAGCTCCACTTCATGCGCCGGCAGCGGATGGCTGAAGTAAAAGCCCTGTGCTTCGTCGCAGCCGTGGCGGCGCAGGTAGTCCAGCTGTTCCGCCGTTTCCACGCCTTCGGCCACCACGCGCAGTTTCAGGTTGTGCGCCAGCGCGATGATGGAGACCACGATGGCCGCGTCGTCGGCATCGCTGGCGACGTCGCCGACAAAACTGCGGTCAATTTTGAGGACGTCGATCGGGAAGGTGCGCAGGTAGGCAAAGCTGGAATAGCCGGTGCCGAAATCGTCGATCGACAGTTGCACCCCCAGCGCCTTCATGTCGTGCAGCTGGCTCACCGCCAGCGCCACGTCGTGCATGAACAGGCTTTCCGTCAGTTCCAGTTCCAGGCAGGCCGGCGCCAGGCCGGTTTCCGCCAGCACGTCGGCGATCGAGGCCACCAGGTTCGGCTCATTGAACTGGCGCGCCGACAGGTTCACCGCCAGGCGCAAGGACCCCAGGCCGGCCGCATGCCAGGCCTGCATCTGCGCGCAGGCCTGGCGCATCACCCAGGCGCCGATCGGCACGATCAGGCCGGTATCTTCGGCCAGCGCGATAAAGCGGTTGGGCGCCACCATGCCCAGTTCCGGGTGGCGCCAGCGCAGCAGCGCTTCGACGCCAACGATGCGCCCGCTTTCCAGGTCCAGCTGCGGCTGATAATGCAGCACGAACTGGTCGCGCTCGAGGGCGTTGCGCAGCGCCGTTTCGATGCGCAGCCGTTCCAGGGTAGCCTGGTTCATCGCCTTGGTGTAGAACTTGATGGTATTGCGGCCCTGTTTCTTGGCGCTGTACATGGCGATGTCGGCCTGCTCGATCAGGTTCTGCGTTTCGCCGTTCAGGGTCACGTCGCCGGGCGCGTCGAATTGCGTCATGTCGTAGACGGCCACGCCGATGCTGCAGGTGACAAAGAATTCCTTGCCGTCGAGCAGCACCGGTTGCGCCACGGCGTCCATGATGCGCTGCACCACCGCCTTGCTCAGTTCCTCGTCGGCCTGCTCGGACAGGATGGCGACGAATTCGTCGCCCGACAGGCGCGCCACGGTGTCGCTTTCGCGCAGGCTGGCCTGCAGGCGCGCGGCGATGGTTTTCAGCAGCAGGTCGCCGGCCTTGTGGCCCAGGCTGTCGTTGACGAACTTGAAGCGGTCCAGGTCGATCAGCAGCACCCACAGCGCACGGTTCTTGCGGCGCGACAGCGCCATCGCCTGCGCCAGCCGGTCGCGCAGCAGGGCGCGGTTGGGCAGGCCGGTCAGCACGTCGTGGTGGGCGATATGCTGGATCTGCTGTTCCGCCAGCTTGCGCTCGGTGATCTCGGAACCGGTGCCGCGATAGCCCTTGAAGTCGCCCAGGTCGTCGAACAGCGGTTCGCCATTGATGCTGAACCAGCGCAGCTTGCCGTCGCGGTCGGCCATCGCATATTCGAGGTGGAAGAAGGGCAGGTGGGCCTGCAGGGTGGCCATATGCTGCTTGCCCCAGCGCGCATTGCGCATCTCGGGATTATGGTCCCAGCGCGTGGCGCCGATGAAGCGATCGAGCGGCATGTTCGACTTGTCGGCAAAGCCGCTGGTGATGTGCGTGAAGCGGAAGTGCGCGTCCTGTTCCCAGTACCAGTCCGAGGACAGGGCCAGCAGGCGGCGAAAGCGCTTTTCGCTTTCCTGCAGCGCCCGTTCGGTGCGCTGGCGCGCGCGCACGTCTTCGCTGAGCAGCTCGTTGCTGCGCTTGAGGTCGGCCGTGCGCTGCTCGACCAGCAGCTGCACGCGGCGCGAGCGCTGCGTCAGCGACTGCACGAAGGCGGCTGTCAGCAGGCTGAACAGGAGGCCCGTGACCAGCGTAAACAGCGAGCCCAGGTGGTCGGTCATGAAGGGGCGCGGGTGCGCCACCACGCGCACGTGCCAGGAACGGCCGGCGGTGGCAAAGCCCTTGTCGTAGCGGCTGTGATAGGCGAAATGCAGCCAGCGCGGCAGCCGGTGCCAGCCGCCGGCGTGGTCCTCTTCCGCCACCGCGCCGTGCTGGAAGATGCGGCTGCCCGCTTCGGCGCTGGCGCCGGCAAAGACTTCGATTTCCAGCTGCGGATCATCCAGCAGTTCGGCGCCGGAGAGGATTTTTTGCACCAGCTCGCCGCCGCGGACGACGGCCGCCGTGTCGCCGATCACGGCCGCGCGCCGCTGCTCGGGAGTATCGAGCGGCGCGCCGTGGCGGTACACGGGGCGCAGGATGACAAAGCCCTTTTCCGGGCCCTGGGCCAGGTTCAGCAGGCTGGTCGCCACCGTCAGGTTGCCCGTCACCGCCTGGTCGAGGGCGCCGGCCAGCAGGCCGTCGGGGCGCACGTTCAGGCCGAAGGCGGGCAGGTTGCCGTGCATCGGCTCCAGGTAGTCGACCACCAGGTAGTTGGCGCGCACCGGCGCCGGCAGCATGGCGCCGTCATGCATCTCGAGCATGCGGTAGCCGGGCACGATGGCGCGCAGTTCGGCTTCCAATGCGGCGCGTTCGCCATGCGGCACGCGGCGGTGGTAATTGAAGGCCTGGATGAAGGGATGGCGCTGCAGCAGCGGCGTGGTGAAGTCATGGAACTGCTGGCGCGTGACGGGCACCACGGCGGAAAACAGCTGGTTGGTGGTGGTCAGCACTTCCACCGCGTCGTCCAGGCCCTGCTCGATGGCGGCCACGCGCGCGCCGGCGCGCTGCTGCAGGCTCAGGCTCATCTTGTCGTACTCGAGCTGGCTGATGGCGGCAAACAGCACCGCCGTCACCGACAGGCCGCAGGCAAACGTCAGCGCGGCCGCGGCGGAAAGGGAGTAGGGCAGGCGGCCACGCAGCATGGAAAAGGGTCTCGTTCAGGATGGATCTGGCCCGCCGCGACAGCGGGCCGGCAGAGCCGGTAGTGTGTCATAAACGCTGTCTGGCGTGCTGATTTTGCAACCGCTCAGTGCCATTATGCAACACCGCCATGCAACACCGTTTCAATCCGGCGGCCGCTGGCGCCGTTGCAGGCGCCACAGCTGCCAGGGTGGCAGCAGGCGGTTCAGGAAGCCCAGGCCGCACAGCGCGCGCCAGCGGACCATGCGCACCATGCGCACCGCGCGGCCTGCGTCGGCACGGCCGGGCTTGGCCGCGAAGATGATGCGGTTATTGCCGGCGATGCCGTCGAAGTGGCAGACCAGGCCGCGAAAGGTCAGCATCAGCCGGCCCAGCATGGCCGCGTAGTGCGGATCGTAATTGAACAGGTTGGCCACCAGCACGCTGCCGGGCACCAGCGCGCGCAGGCAGTCGGCATAGAAGCGCGCGCTGCCCAGCGCCGGTGGCAGGCCGCTGGCGTCGAAGCCGTCGAGCAGCAGCACGTCGGCGCTGGCCGGATGCTGGCGGATATAGCTGACGGCGTCGGTCTCGATGATGCGCAGGCGCGCATCGTCGGGCGGCACCATGAATTGCTCGCGCAGCGCGATCACGTCGGCGCGCAGTTCCAGCACCGTGATGCGCGTCTCGGGCAGGTAGCGGTGGCAGAATTTCAGCAGCGAGCCGCCGCCCAGTCCCACCATCAGGATATGGCGCGGGCGCGGCACGAACAGGGTAAAGCACATCATGGCGCGCGCATAGCGCAGCAGCAGGTGATCGGGGCGCGACAGCAGCATTTCACTCTGGATCATGCCGGGGCAAAACTCCAGCCGGCGCCGGTCGCCATCGGTATGCACGAGAGGAGGGGGAGGGGCGGTCGTCTGCGCGTCGATGGGCATGAATCGGTGGGTGGAAAAGAGGCCAGGTTTTGTTGCATTCAAAGAAATCTGATAAGCTCCTGACAGCATACCCGATTTATTATCCCCATAGGGCCGCGGCGCCTCGGCAAGCTGCCGGCAAGATCGGGCACCATGGAGACAAGCATGTTTTTGGATCACCCCACGATTACCGCCACCAACAGTTTTACCGAGCCCGACCGCATCGAGCGGCTGACCCGCGTCTACGGTTACGCGGCGGCCATGGCCGACCAGGCCGGCAACGAGCACTTCATCGAAAAAGTGGCGCAGATCCACGACCACAAGGGCACCCTGATCGTGTTCTGGTACGACGCCCCCACCGAAGCGGAAAAGCACTATTTCGTGCAGGCCTGGGCCAGCAAGGTCGGCGACGGCAGCACCAATGTCGAACACGAGATCTGAGCTGCTGCACGCGCGCGCTCTGGCCTGAGCCATGGATATCAAGACCCTGGTCCTGGCGCTGGCGCTGGGCAACCTGAGCCTGTGCGCCGCGCTGTTTTTCTTCGAGTACGAGCGCAAGAAGTCGTTCGCCATGTCGACCTGGGCGCTGGCCAAGCAGTGCCAGGCCATCGCCTGGTGCCTGCTGTACCTGCGCGGCGTGCTGCCCGATTTCCTCTCCATTTTGCTCGGCAACAGCCTGCTGTTCGCCGGCATGGCGCTCGACGCCGGCGCCCTGTGGCAGGCGGCCGGCAAGAGCGGCTGGCGCCGGCGCCTGCTGCCGGCGCTGGGCGCGGCCGTGCTGCTGTTCGCGCTGTGCTATATATTCGACGTGGCGCCGCTGCTGCGCAGCGCCGGCGGTTCGCTGATCGTGGCCGGCTTCTTCCTGTCCGGCGTGGCCGCCTTGTCGCTGCAGTGGCGCGAGGCGAGCATGCTGCGCCGTTTCCTGGTCGTCGCCATGGGCCTGCTGTCGCTGCTGATCGCCGCGCGCGGCGTGCTGGCCGCCTTCGTGCCGGGCTTTGACGCCGAGCTGATGCAGCTGGCCGGCTTCGGTGCGCTGTACCTGATGATGCTGACCAATGCCTTCGGCTACCTGCTGCTGTCGCGCGAAAAACTCGGTGGCGAACTGGCTCGCCTGGAAGTGGTCGATGCGGCCACGGGCGTGCCGAACCGGCGCGGCTTTTACCAGGCGCTGGCGCCATGGATGGCGCTGGCGCGCCGGCCCGGCCTGCCCACCGCGCTGGTGGTGCTCAATCTCGACGATTTCAAGCGCGTCAACGACAGCTACGGCCATCCGGTCGGCGACGCGGTGCTGAAAAGCGTGGTCGACATCTGCCGCCAGCAATTGCGCGACAGCGACCTGATGGGCCGCCTGGGCGGCGCCGAATTCGCCATCCAGCTGCCGCGCACCAGCTTGAGTGACGCGCTGATGGTGGCCGAACGTATCCGCTTTGCGGTCGCCGCCTTGCCGGTCAAGACGGAAAAAGCCGTGCTCAGCCTGACGGCCAGCCTGGGTGTGACCACCATCCGCGCCGAAGACAGCACGGTGGCGCTGTTCAAGCGCGCCGACGAGGCGCTGCAGGCGGCCAAGGAAGCCGGGCGCAACCGCGTGATGGCGGCGCCGGAGGCCCCCGCACTGGATGTGTAAGCCCTAACTTATATTTAAGCCAAGCAAGTTATGATGCGAAAGACTTTGTCTTTCGCATTTCTTTTTCCACTCTTGCCCGGGCCACTCCATGAAAAGTCTTACCTCCCTGCCTGTATGGCCGCTGGCCGCCCCGATCGTGGGCTGGCTGTTCCTGGGCGGCGCCAGCTTCGGCTTCGGCGGCGCCTACCAGATCCTGCTGGTGATCGGCCTGATCGCCAGCGTGCTGGCCGCCGTCTACCACGCCGAAGTGGTGGCGCACCGCATCGGCGAACCGTACGGCACCCTGGTGCTGGCGCTGGCCGTGACCCTGATCGAGGTGGCGCTGATCGTCTCGCTGATGCTGGCCGGCGGTCCTGAAACCACGGGCCTGGCGCGCGACACCGTGTTCGCCGCCATCATGATCATCCTGAACGGCATCGTCGGCATCTGCCTGCTGCTGGGCGCCGGGCGCCACAAGGAGCAGACCTTTGGCCTGCTGGGCGTGAGCGCGTCGCTGGCCACCCTGGCGGCGATCGCGATTCTGACCCTGGTGCTGCCGAACTATACGTCGAGCGCGGCCGGACCGTTCTACAACTCCAGCCAGCTGATCTTCATCGCCGTCATTTCGCTGGTGCTGTACGGCACTTTTGTCCTGGTGCAGACGGTGCGCCACCGCGATTACTTCCTGCCCAAGGAAGCCGTCGGTGACGAAGAGGTCCATGCCGAGCCGCCCACGCCGACCGTGGCCTGGATCAGCGCCATCGCGCTGCTGGTCTGCCTGGGCGCCGTGGTGCTGCTGGCCAAGTCGCTGGCGCCCGCGCTGGAAACGGCCATCGCCGCCATGGGCGCGCCCAAGACCCTGGTCGGCATCGTCATCGCCGCCATCGTGCTGCTGCCCGAAGGCCTGGCGGCCGTGCGCGCGGCGCGCGCCAATCGCCTGCAAACCAGTCTGAACCTGGCGCTCGGTTCGGCCCTGGCCAGCATCGGCCTGACGATACCGGCGGTGGTGGTGGTGTCGCTGGCCACCGGGTTGACCATCACGCTGGGCCTGGACATCAAGTCGACCGTGCTGCTGCTGCTGTCGCTGATGGTGGCCACCCTGTCGCTCGGCACGGGACGCACCACCGTGATGCAGGGCACGGTGCACCTGGTGATCTTCGCCGTGTATTTGTTTACAACGATCGTGCCGTAAAAACCGGCCGCTGGCTGTCACGATCCTGTCACGCCCCTGTCATATGATGGCGGTAGTGTGGTAGGATTTTTAAATCGTTTAAATGATTTATATAATTTCCCTGCCGGCCGGCCTGTTTCGGTCCAACTGGCGGGGCAGTGACCAGACAAGAGGCCAGTATGTATGCAGCGGTGGACCTGGGGTCCAACAGTTTTCGTTTACACGTCGGCAAGCATGATGGCGACACCATCCGCGTCATCAAGAGCGTGCGCGACCCGATCCGCCTGGCCGCCGGCCTGGACGCCCATGGCGACCTGACCGAGGCGGCCATGCAGGGCGCGCTGGCGTGCCTGCAGCGTTTTCGCACCGTGCTTGACGGTTTCCAGCTCGAAGCCGTGCGCGTGGTGGCCACGTCGGCCATGCGCGTGGCGCGCAACGGCGCCGTCTTTTTGCCGCTGGCCGAAGAGGCCATCGGCTACCCGATCGAAATCATCTCGGGCGAGGAAGAGGGGCGGCTGATCTACATGGGGGTGGCCAATTCGCTGGCGATTCCCGGCGAGCGGCGCCTGGTGATGGATATCGGCGGCGGCTCGACCGAGCTGATCCTGGGCCGTGGGCAGGACGTGGAGCGGGTCGAGTCGTTCAGCCTCGGCACGGTCAAGCAGAGCCTGTCGTTCTTTATCGGCGGGCGCATCGACGCACCGTCGTTCGAAGCGGCGATCCTGTCGGCGCGCAGCCACTTCGAGGATGGCGCGCCACCGTACATGCCGCAGCACTGGAAGACGGCCTATGGTTCTTCCGGCACGATCCGCACGATTGCCGACATCATCGCCCGCAACAAGCTGGGCGACGGCCTGCTGAGCGGCTCCAGCCTGGACGCGCTGGCGCGCCGCTTCATCGAACTGGGCCACACCAGCAAGATCGACCTGCCCGGCCTGCGGCCCGACCGCGCCGGCACCATCGTCGGCGGCCTGGCGATCCTGATCGGCCTGTTCCGCGAACTGGCGATACCCGCAATGACGCCGATCGAGGCCGGCCTGCGCATGGGCGTGATGTGGGACTTGTTCCTGCGTTCGACCAAGCGCGACCGGCGCGAACAGTCGGTGCAGGCCTGCATGGAAAAATTCCATGTCGACCAGCGCCGCGCCAGCCGGGTGGCCGAGCAGGCGCAGGCCCTGTACGCGCAGCTCAAACCCACGTCCGAGGCGCTGGTCAAGCCGCTGCGCTGGGCCAGCCTGCTGCACGAGACGGGCATGGTGGTGTCGCAGACCGGTTATCACAAGCATGCGGCCTACATCATCGAAAACGCCGATTTGCCCGGTTTTACCACGCGCGAACAGAAGACCATGAGCCGGCTGATCCTGGCGCAAAAGGGCAATCTGCGCAAGATCGACGATGTGCTGGCCGATGCCGACTTCGCCAAGGCGGTGCTGGCGCTGCGCCTGTCGATTTTGCTGATGCATGCGCGCATCGAAGCCGATTTCAGCGAGCTGCGTCTGCGCATGAAGAACCGGATCGACCTCGATATCAAGCGCGGCTGGGTGGCGCACCATCCGACGGTGTCGTTCTGGATCGAAAAAGAACAGGAATTCTGGGATGAAGTCGGCGTCGATTTCACCATCCGCGCAAGTGCCTGAGCGCTTGCGCGACTGCCACCAATTTTTTTTTGACGAGCAAAATTCTTAAAAACCATATATATTGTTTATATTATTTACTTGATTGGATGACCCATGACCAAAACCGCGCCAGTGAAAAAGCCCGTCGCCGCTCCCGCTTCGATATTCCCGACCAGCGAATCGATCAACGCGGCAGCCGCCTTTGACGCCGCACCGGCGGCCGCCGTGGCAGCCAAGCCTGCGGCAAAAGCGCCAGCCAAGCCACGCGCAAAAGCGGTAGCGCCAGCCGCAGCCAAGCCGGCAGCGCCAGCCCCGGCCCCTGCTGCGGCGGCCAAGCCCGCAGCCGCCAAACCTGCCGCCAAGCCAGCCGTGGCGAAGGCCGCCGTGGTTGCCAAGCCTGCCGTGAAAGCTGCCGTCAAGGCCGCTGCCAAACCGGCGCCAGCCGCCGAAAAACCGGTGGCCAAGGCCGTGGCCAAAGCCGCGCCCAAACCAGCCGCCAAGGCCGCCGCGAAGCCAGCCGCCAAGGCGGTAGCCAAGCCGGCAGCCAAGCCAGCGGCAGTGAAAAAAGCGCCTGCCGCCAAGGCCGCCGCCGTCGTCAAGGAAAAGGCCCGCAAGCCGAAACTGGTGCGCGACAGCTTCACCATGCCGGAAGCCGAATATGAAGTGCTGGGCCAGGTGAAAAAAGCCTGCCTGAAAGCCGGCTTCGAGATCAAGAAAAGCGAATTGCTGCGCATCGGCGTGGCGCTGATCAGCCAGATCGACCTGGCCACCCTGCAAAACGTGCTGGCCGGCCTGCCGCAACTGAAAACCGGCCGTCCAAAGAAAGACTGATAGCGGCTGTCCTGCTGGCGTCGTCATTCTGGTTTACCATGGGGCTTGCATAGAAATCCCATGGTAGCCATGTCAGCAGATACTGAAACATCCGAAATCGAGCGCGCCGGCTTTGTCGAGCGCGCCATCGTGCGCCATCGCGGCGCCGGCAGCACCCCCGCCATCGACCATGTCGCCGAGGAAATCCCGGTCGCGCTGGTCTTCAACGGCATCTCCCACGTGGTCATGATGGCCACTCCGCGCGACCTCGAAGCATTCGCCTGTGGCTTTGCGCTGACCGAAGGCGTGGTGGCGTCGGCCGCCGCCATTTTCGACTGCGAAGTATTCCTGCGTCCTGATTCGGCCGAAGTGGCGATGACCATCGCCCAGGAAGACTTCGTGCGCCTGAAAGACCGCCGCCGCGCGCTGACGGGCCGCAGCGGCTGCGGCGTATGCGGCATCGACAGCCTGGAAATGCTCGACCTGCGGCCGGAAGCGCTGCCGCCGGCGCTGATCACCGTCAACCTGCCGCAGGCGCTGGCGAAGGCCGCCGACGGCCTGCGCGCGCACCAGGCGCTGATGCAGGCCACCGGCGGCGTGCATGCGGCCGCCTGGTGCACGCCAGAGGGCGAGATCGTGCACGTGTTCGAGGATATCGGCCGCCACAATGGCCTCGACAAGCTGATCGGCCACCTGGCCCTGCAAGGCGCCGACCTGCGGCGCGGCTTCGTGTTTTTGTCCAGCCGCGGCAGCTACGAGCTGGCGCGCAAGGCGGCGCGCATGCGGATACCCTTGCTGGCGACCATCTCCGCGCCCAGCTCGCTGGCCATCCGCATCGCCACCGAGGCGGGCATGAAACTGGTGGGTTTCTGCCGCCAGGATGCGTTTGTTGATTACACGCCACACATCACCTTGTAGCCATCCGCTTGCCGCCAGAGGGGTTTGACTTGCGTCATGGAAATGACATTCCACTGTCATTTTCCTGACATATTAGGCAAGTACGCTGGAGTCGTCTTGTTCACCAGGGATGACACCATGCAAAACATAATCGCTACAAACGACACCAAGTCGCGGCCGGTACAACTGGTACTCAGCCAGGCAAGCACGGCCGAAGAGCTGCGCGAAGTACAGCGCCTGCGCTACAAGGTCTTTATCGAAACCATGGGCCTGACGTCGCTGGCCAATGCCGATGGCCTCGACAGCGACGAGTTCGACGCCCACTGCGATCACCTGATCGTGCGCGACGCCGACACCCTCAAAGTGGTCGGTACCTACCGCGTGCTGAGCGCGTCCAAGGCCGCCAAGCTGGGGCGCTTGTACTCCGAGAATGAATTCGACCTGAGCCGCCTGAACCACCTGCGCGGCCGCATGGTCGAAGCGGGGCGCGCCTGCATCCATCCGAAGTACCGTGGCGGCAGCGTGATCATGCTGTTGTGGTCGGGCCTGGCGGAATACATGCGCCGCGAGCGCTGCGACTACCTGGTCGGTTGCGCCAGCATCAGCCTGGCCGACGGTGGCCACAATGCGGTGGCGGTCTACCAGGCGCTGGCGGAAAAGCATCTGGCGCCGTCCGAGTACCGCGTCACGCCGCACCTGCCGTTCCCGATCCACAAGGTGGAAGCGGCCCAGAAGCCGCAAGTGCCGCCATTGATCAAGGGTTACCTGCGTTCAGGCGCGTGGATTTGCGGCGAACCGGCCTGGGATCCTGATTTCGAGAGTGCCGACATGTTCATGATGATGCCGCTGGCGAATCTGGACGAGCGCTATGCGCGTCATTACGGGGTGACGCCGGTCTGATGGAATAGCAGGGTAGGGCGAGATGGAACCTGGTGGCAGAAACAGACAGCATGGTTTGGGCTGTGCTTCCTTGATGTTGCCAGGGTTTGCTCTGTCAGGAGCGCACTGCAGGTAGTGGCCGAGTGGGCGGCACCAGGAGCGCGGGCCGGGCCAGGCAAGGGCAAGAAGATCAGTGGGTCGCGGTCGACGTCAATTCTTTCAGGTCGCGGATCGAGATCTCCGACTTTTCATGCATGCGCAACAAAATCGTCGCGCCCACGGCCAACTTGCCGTGGCGTATCTTGCTGATGATGGGCGGCTGCACTTCCAGCACGCGGCACAATTCCGCATCATTTTTCAAATTGAGCTTTTCAATCAGGGTGTCGAGCAGCTTGTTGGGAACAAAGCTCGATGGTTCCAGCGCACGCGCCCGGTTCATCGCTTCGATCATTTCCAGTTTCTTTTGCCGAACGTTCATATACTCCTCCTTCAGGCCAGGGTAGGGACGGAACCGCTGCCGGTTCCGCTGTGGGTGTTATCGCAGCACCGCCTGTGATGGTCATATTGTCAATCAACATTGGCACCAAGGCAATTTTATGGATAATACTACGATAACAAAATTTGTGATAGATGGTCAGTAAAATTAACTAAGTGTTTCGCGCATTTTTGCGGCGCCTGTTGTATTTTGCAAGCCGTCGCGGGTCAGTATCATGGTCCGGTCGGCCATTTCGGCGGCCGCCACCGAATGCGTGACCATGATGGCGCAGCTGCCGTTGGCCTTGATCTCGGCGCGCAGCAATTGCAGGATGCCATGCGCGGTTTCCGGATCGAGGTTGCCGGTCGGCTCGTCGGCCAGCACCAGCGCCGGCTTGTGCACCAGGGCGCGGGCGATCGCCACGCGCTGCATTTCACCGCCCGACAACTGCTGCGGAAAGTCGCCACCGCGTCCGCCGAGTCCGACCGCGTCCAGCATGCTGGCCGCGCGTTCCTGGGGCAGGCCATTGAGCAGCAGGGGCAGGGCCACGTTCTGCAGCAGGGTCAGGTGCGGCAGCACGTGAAAGGCCTGGAAGATGAAACCCATGCGGGCGCGGCGCAAGCGCGTCGCGGCGGTATCGTCCAGGCTGGACATGGCGATGCCATCGATCCATATCGGCTGTGCTTCAAGGCCGGGACCCGCGTCGGGCGTGTCGAGGCCGGCGATCAGGTTCAGCAGGGTCGACTTGCCGACACCGGAGTCGCCCATGATGGCAATGAATTCGCCCGCCGCGAAGCGGCACGACAGATTGGCCAGCACGGGGCGCGCGTTGGCATAGGACTTGGACAGATGGCGCAATTCGAGCATGGTAGTCACGATCTTGGTAGCAAGATTAAAAGCGGCGGCACGCGGGGAAGAGGGGTGCCTGGAAACGACATTGGCGCGCGGCGGATTGTTTGGCCGGCAATGTGGAGTATACGACAGCCTTGTTTCTTTTGCTTGCACAACTTCATTTACGCAACAAAGTGTGTATCGGATTCAACTGATGACGAAAAAAAACGCATGAAAGGTAAGTGAACTGGCGTACGGCTGGGGTTTGAATATTCGGCTATGATGGAAAAACGTCATCGCCATGCCGTTGCGAAACAGGTGCCTGTCAGCCGTTTCCACTATGACGCGATGCTTGAACTGCGCCGCTGCGGCCTTGCGGCCGTGACCGTTGTTGCTACCTCTCACAATCTCAGCCAGCCCATGACCAAGACCTTTGCGCCGCCATCGACAGATCTTCGCCAGCCCGCCACCGCCCCCCTTTTGAAGGCGGCAGCCACTCCTGCAACGATAGCCGAGGTGGCGCAAGGCCTGCTGGCGCCATCCGCCTGGACCTCGCCCAAGTACTTGTACGATGCGCTGGGTTCCAAATTGTTTGAAGCCATCTGCGTCTTGCCCGAGTACTATCCGACGCGCACCGAGGCCGCCATCTTTGCCCGTCACGGCGCCGACATGGCGCAAGCCGTGGGGCCGGGCAGCACCCTGGTCGACCTGGGCGCCGGCAATTGCGCCAAGGCCGCCAGCCTGTTCCCGCTGTTACAGCCGGCGCAGTACGTGGCCATTGATATCTCGTATGATTTTCTCAGCGAATCGCTGGGCCGGCTGCAGCAGCGCTTTCCGGCGATCGACATGCTGGGCCTGGGGCTGGACTTTTTCAGCGGCCTGGAGCTGCCCGCGTCGGTGCGCGACAGCAAGCGGCTGTTTTTCTATCCCGGTTCCTCGATCGGCAATTTCACGCCGGACCAGGCCATCGCCTTTTTGCGCGAGGTGCGCGCCAGCGCCGGCCCCGACGGCGGCTTGCTGATTGGCGTCGACCTGATCAAGGACGATGCCGTGCTCGACGCCGCCTACGATGACGCGCTGGGCGTCACGGCCGCGTTCAACCTGAACATGCTGCGCCACCTGAACTGCTTGATGGGCGCCGATTTCGACGTGCGGCAATGGCGGCACCACGGCTTTTTCAATCCCCGCGAGAGCCGCGTCGAGATGCACCTGGAAGCGCGCAGCGAGCAGCTGGTGCGCTGGCAGGGCGGCCAGCGGCGCTTTGCCAAGGGCGAATGCATCCACACGGAAGACAGTTATAAATATACGCGGGCCAGTTTTGTCGGGCTGCTGGAACAGGCCGGCTTTGCCACCGCCCAGGTCTGGACCGATGAGCAGAACTGGTTTGCCGTGATCCACGCGCGCGCCATCCGCGACTAAGGAGCTTACATGCACGCCGCCCATAGCCAGGCCCAAGCCGCCAGCCATCCCTTGCTGGAACACTACCAGCGCGTGCGCCAGCACTCGCTGCAGCTGGCCGCGCCGCTGTCCGACGAGGATTGCGGCGCGCAGTCGATGCCCGACGCCAGCCCCGTGAAATGGCATCTGGCCCATACCACCTGGTTTTTCGAAACGTTTATCCTGGAAACGCTGGAAGACGGCTTTGCGCCGTTCCACCCGGCCTTCCGGGTGCTGTTCAATTCCTATTACAACGGCATCGGCGACAAGCACCCGCGTGCCCAGCGCGGCTTGCTGACACGGCCCGGCATGGCGCAGGTGCGCGCCTACCGCGCCGATGTCGACGCACGCGTGGCGCGCCTGATGGACGGCGGCCTGGCCCCGGCGCAGCAGGAACGCCTGGCCATGCTGCTGACCCTGGGTCTGGAACACGAACAGCAGCACCAGGAGCTGTTGCTGACCGACGTCAAGCACCTGCTGGCGCAAAGCGCGCTGTTTCCCGCTTATCTGGACGCGCCTTCCGCGCGCGCGGTGGCGGCACCAAGCGGCAAGGCGGGCTGGATCGCGTTTGACGGCGGCTTGAGCGAGATCGGTTACGCGGGCGAGGGCTTTTGCTTCGACAATGAATTGCCGCGTCACCAGCAATTCGTCGCCCCGTTCGAGCTCGCCTCCAGCCTGGTCACCAACGGCGAATACCTGGCCTTTATCGAGGCCGGTGGCTACCGCAATGCCAGCCTGTGGCTGGCCGAGGGCTGGGACTGGGTGCGTAGCCAGGGCCTGGCATGCCCGCTGTACTGGCAGCAGGATGGCTCGGGCAACTGGCTGGAATTTACCCTGCATGGCCTGCAGCCACTGGATATGGAGCGGCCGGCCACCCACCTGTCGCTGTTCGAAGCGGACGCCTACGCCCACTGGGCCGGCGCGCGCCTGCCGACGGAGGCGGAGTGGGAGCTGGCGGCGCACGGCGTGCCGATGCAGTGCGGCCAGCTGCATCCGGCCGCGGCGGTGCCCGGCGCCGGCTTGCGCCAACTGTTCGGCCACTGCTGGCAATGGACCAGCAGCAGCTATGCGCCGTATCCCGGCTACCGCACGGCGCCTGGCGCGCTCGGTGAATACAACGGCAAGTTCATGCTGAACCAGTATGTGCTGCGCGGCTCGTCCTGCGCCACGCCGGCCGGCCATGCGCGCGCCAGCTACCGCAATTTCTTCCCGGCCGGCGCGCGCTGGCAATTTACAGGCATACGCCTGGCGCGCCAGGTCGACTGAGAACGCCTAACCAAACCTACTACGCGTCGGTATAGGCAGCTTGCGATGCTCACTGCCTCGGCGGCCCCGTGCATGCGCACAGCTGCGCTTCTCGGCCGCCTCTCCCTTCCGCTCGCTACGGTTTTGTTAGGCGTTGTAAAGGTATCAAACCAGTGCCAACTGACGTCGGCCTGTTTGCTGCTGGTCCAGCTTGAACTGGCTGACCAGCGTTTCCAGTTCGCCGGCCTGGTCGTGCATGGCGGCGGCCGCTGCGGCTGCCTGTTCCACCAGCGCCGCGTTTTGCTGGGTGGTCTGGTCCATCTGCATGATGGCGGCATTGATCTGTTCGATGCCTTCGCTCTGCTCGTGGTTGGCCGTGCTGATCTCGCCGACGATGGCGCTGACCCTGCCCACGCTGGCCACCACATCGTCCATGGTGCTGCCGGCCTGGCTGACCAGCCGCGCGCCCTGGTCGACCTGGCTGACGGAGTCGGCGATCAGCGCCTTGATTTCCCTGGCCGCCGCGCTTGACCGCTGTGCCAGGTTGCGTACTTCGGTGGCGACCACGGCAAAGCCGCGGCCCTGTTCGCCGGCGCGCGCCGCTTCCACCGCCGCATTCAGCGCCAGGATATTGGTCTGGAAGGCGATGCCGTCGATCACGCCGATAATGTCGACAATTTTCTTCGATGAGCTATTGATGGCGTCCATGGTGCCGATCACCTGCGCCATGGCGGTGCCGCCGCGCTGCGCCACTGCGGCGGCCGAGCGGGCCAGCTGGTCGGCCTGGCGCGCGTTGTCGCTGTTGCTGCGCACGGTGCCCGTCATCTCGATCATCGACGAGGCGGTCTCTTCCAGCGCGCTGGCCTGGGCTTCGGTGCGGGCCGACAGGTCGGCATTGCCGCTGGCAATTTCGCTCGAGGCCACGGCAATCGCACCGGTGCCGCCGCGTACCTGCCCCACCAGTGCGGCCAGGTTGTCGTTCATCTCGCGCAGCGCCTGCAGCAGCTGCCCCGTTTCATCCTTGCCATCGGCCACGATCTTGCTGCTCAGGTCGCCAGCCGCCACCGCGCGCGCCACGGTCAATGCATACGCCAGCGGGGCGGTGATCGAGCGCGTCACATACCTGGCAAACAGCACGCCCAGCAGCACGGCGGCCGCGCCCAGGCCGGACATCATGATATTGGCCAGCGAAATGTTTTGCTGGATCTGTTCGCCGCCTTGCAGCACCATGCCGCGCTGCAGGTCATTGAGGGTATTGACGGTCGCTTGCAGGCTGGCCAGGGCCGGCAGGGTATCCTTGCGCACATGCTCGGCGGCCGCTTCGCGCTGGCCGGCCATCAGCAGCTTGTCGGCCTGGCTGAAGGAGGCGACATAAGCCTTGCGCTGCTGCTTCAGGGTGGCCAGCAGGCTCAGGCCTTTGGGCGTGTGCACCAGTTGGTCGAGCACCTCCAGCGATTTGGTGATGGTGATTTTATTGGCGTCGATCTCGGCGTGGATGGCGTTCGAGTGGGCCCCATCCTCATGGATGAACAGCTCCAGCACCAGCGCCGCGTTCGAGCGCGTGGTGCTGCGGATGGTGGCGATGGCATCGGCCTTGGCCCAGTCGCTCTGGATAATGAACTCGCTGAGCGCGCCTATCTTGTCGAGTCGCAACAGGCCGGTGGCGATCAGCACCACCATCAGCAGCAATACCATGCCAAAACCCGCGCCCAGCCGTGCGCCTATCTTCATGTCCGTCAATTTCATGATGCTTCCTTCGGTAGCTATTGCATAGTCTCCGATGGTCTTCTTCTCATTTGATTATACGGTTTGTGATACCTGGATGGCATCAATGTGGCCACTGGAAATGAAAAAAGCGGAACGACCGTCAAGTCATTCCGCTTTTTCTCCTATGAGAATCGCTGCCTGGTGCTTACGCGGCGGCGGCTGGCGTTACCGCCGCTGTTGTTTTTTCGCCTTCCGTTTGCTTGATGCGGCGGTTCACGGCCGACAGGACGGCCTTGAACGAGGCGGTGACGATATTGCTGTCGATGGCCGCGCCGAACAGGGTCGGGCCGTTATCGAGGCGCAGCTCGACATAGCAGGCGGCCTTGGCGTTGGCGCCCGAACCGATCGAGTGCTCGTGGTAGTCCATCAGCTTGATGTCGAGACCGAGCGCATTGACGAAGGCGTCGATCGGACCATTGCCGCCGCCCTGCAGCGCCAGTGGCGACTGGCGGTGCGACAGGCTGATGTCGATCTGCACCGATTCGTCGCTGCTGGTGTCTTCCACCATGCGGTGCGAGCCGTAGGCGTAGGGCGCGGTCTGTTCCAGGTATTCCTTCTGGAAGATGTCGTGGATGTCCTGTGCGGCGATTTCGCGGCCGGTGGCGTCGGCCACGGCTTGCACGGCGCGCGAGAATTCGATCTGCAGGCGGCGCGGCAAGACCAGGCCGTATTCCTGTTCCAGCAAGTACGCCATGCCGCCCTTGCCGGACTGGCTGTTGACGCGGATCACGGCGTCGTAGCTGCGGCCCAGGTCGGCCGGATCGATCGGCAAGTACGGTACTTCCCAGATGCTGTCCGGTTGCTGCTTGGCAAAACCTTTTTTGATCGCATCCTGGTGCGAGCCGGAGAACGCGGTAAACACCAGGTCGCCCGCATACGGGTGGCGCGGGTGGACCGGCAACTGGTTGCATTCTTCCACGCACTTGCGCACGGTATCGATATCGGAGAAATCCAGGCCCGGGTGCACGCCCTGCGTGTACAAATTCATCGCCAGGGTGACCAGGTCGACGTTGCCGGTGCGCTCGCCATTGCCGAACAAACAGCCTTCGACCCTGTCGGCGCCTGCCATCACGGCCAGCTCGGCGGAAGCGACGGCCGTGCCGCGGTCATTGTGCGGGTGCACGCTGATGATGATGGAATCGCGGCGCGCCAGCTTGCGCGACATCCATTCGATCTGGTCGGCATACACGTTCGGCGTGCTGCATTCGACGGTCGACGGCAGGTTGATGATCATCTTGTTGGCCGGGGTCGGTTTCCAGATGGCGCTGACGGCATCGCAGATATGCTTGGAGAAATCGAGTTCGGTGGTCGAGAACGATTCAGGCGTGTATTCGAAGCCCCATTCCGTTTCCGGATGCTGTGCGACCAGCTGTTTCACCAGGGTGGTGCCGGTGGTGGCGATATTGGTGATTTCTTCGCGCGACATGCCGAACACGACTTTGCGGAACACGGGGGCCACCGAATTGTACAGGTGGACGATGGCGCGCTTGGCGCCGACCACGGATTCCACCGTGCGGCGGATCAGCTCTTCACGCGACTGCGTCAGCACGATGATGGTGACGTCGTCCGGGATGCGCTTTTCATCGACCAGTTTGCGCACGAAGTCGAAATCGGTCTGCGAGGCGGACGGGAAACCCACTTCGATTTCCTTCAGGCCGATGGCGATCAGCATTTCAAAGAATCGCAGCTTCTTCTCGGCGCTCATCGGCTCGATCAGCGACTGGTTACCGTCGCGCAAGTCGGTGCTCATCCAGATCGGCGGTTTATCGATGATCTGGTTTGGCCATTGACGGTCGGTCAATTTGACGGGAGGGAAGGCGCGGTATTTGGAAGCTGGATTTTGCAACATCATGATCGGGTACTCCTGAAGATAGGGGGGAATCGAAATCGGGTGTGGCGCAAGCTTGCCGGGCGGCCACGCAACACTAGGCCAGGCAAGCGATCGGTAGTTTTAGCAGGCAGAGTGGGGCAACGGCGCCGGCGGTCGCAAAAGAAACTGTGTGTGGTGCTGGGGATGGTGCAAACATCTCAAACCTTCCAGGGTTTTTTTAAAACACGCCGGCGTGTGGCCAGGCGCAGCAAAGCGGCAAACTCAAGCGCGTGCTAGTAGTAGTCGCGGTAGCGACAGCAGGGAAGGGGATGGAAGTTTGAAGGAGGACATGCAGCCAATGTAATGGAATTTGGGTTTGGCTGTCAAGCAGATTTCTGGCGAGCGGGCAATTTGCGCGCGTCCGCTGGCGCGTCGGCAGAAAATACTTTTAAGCATCGCTTCAGTGGGCGCGGCTCCGCTTGCGCTACAATCTGCGCTTCCCTTTGCTGTCACTGCCGCGCGCGGCTCCTACTCGTCCACTATGCTCCCTAAACGCCTGACCCTGCTTGCCCTGGCCGCCTTTGTGCTGGCCGGCTGCGAAACTCCCGCCCCGAAAACCGTGCAAGTGCTGACGCCGCCCGAGCCGGTGGCTGTCACGCCGCGCAAGATCAAGATCGGGCTGGCGCTGGGCGGCGGCGCGGCGCGCGGCTTTGCCCATATCGGCGTGATCAAGGCGCTCGAATCGCAGGGCATCAATGCCGATATCGTCACCGGCACCAGCGCCGGCAGCGTGGTGGGCGCCTTGTATGCGGCGGGCAACTCCGGCTTTGCATTGCAAAAGATGGCGTTCGACATGGATGAGGCGGCGATCTCGGACTGGGCGCTGCCCCTGTTCGGCAAGTCGTCCGGCGTGCTCAAGGGCGAAGCGCTGCAAAGCTATGTGAACAAGGCGGTGGGCGGCGTGCCGCTGGAAAAACTCAAGATTCCGTTTGGCGTGGTGGCCACCGACCTGAAAAACGGCCAGCCGATCCTGTTTCAGCGTGGCAATACCGGCATGGCCGTGCGCGCCTCGTCGGCCGTGCCGGGCGTGTTCCAGCCGGTGGTGATCGCCGGCCATACCTACGTCGATGGCGGGCTGGTGGCGCCGGTGCCGGTGCGCTTTGCGCGCGACATGGGCGCCGACTTCATTATCGCCGTCAATATTTCCTCGCAAACCGATACCCAGAAAGCCATCAGCTCGATGGAAGTGATCATGCAGACCTTCGCCATCATGGGTCAGCGCATTAACCAGTTCGAACTGAAGGACGCCGACGTGGTGATCCAGCCCAGCCTGGGCACCATGAAAGGCAACGATTTCGCCAGCCGCAACCAGGCCATCCTGGCCGGCGAGCAGGCCACCTTTGCCGTGATGGCGCAGTTGAAGCAAAAGCTGAAGGCCAAACGCGAGCAATAAGGGCTGCCGGTATTGCGGCCGTTTCAGCTACAATTTTGAACCACCGAATCACCATCACAAGGAAGCATCATGCAATCGAAACCGGTACTGAGCCTGGAAGACATCAAGAAAATCGCCGCCGCCGCCGAAGCGGAAGCGGTCAAGAACAACTGGGCGGTGGCGATCGCCATCGTCGATGACGGCGGCCATCTGGTGTGGATGCAACGCATGGACGGCGTGGCGCCGATCTCGTCGCATATCGCGCCCTCGAAAGCCAAGACGGCCGCGCTGGGCCGCCGCGAGTCGCGCATCTATGAAGAGATGATCAATGGCGGCCGCGTATCGTTCCTGAGCGCGCCGGAAATCGACGGCCTGCTCGAAGGCGGCGTGCCCATCATTTACGACGGCCACTATGTGGGCGCCGTTGGCGTGTCGGGCGTGCGCTCGAACGAAGATGCGCAGATTGCAAAAGCCGGTATCGCCGCCCTGACGGCCTAAGAGCCTATCCCAGTAGATGAATACGCCCCCTGCTGGCGCCCCTCAGAAGCGGGGACTGCGTTGCTCGTCGTTGCATGGCTCGCCATGCGGCCTCCTCGCGCCTTGTCCGCGCTCCTGATGAGCTGCAAGCAGAAGACGCTCACTACTGGGATAGGCTCTAAGTAGTAGCCGATATTGCCTGAGAAGCCGCTCCGCATATGCCGGGCGGCTTTTTTCGTGGTGGGGCGATTTATGCTGCCGCGCAAAAAAATGCCGCAGATTTCTGAATTTTCGTCCTTGTGGAAAAGCTGCCTTTTGGTTATAATTCAAAGGTTTAGCCAATCACACACATACCGTAGCGACTACCCATCCCATCATTCAAAATGACCGTTGACACACCCTGAGCGCACGCGACTCGGGTAGAGAGACGGTCGGTCTGACGTGGCGCAGCTACGGTAACTTTATCAGGAGTTGCCCTTGCCGCCATTTTTTTCTGGCCCTGCCGTTCCAGCCATATTAGCGCTTGCTGATGGAACGATCTTCAAAGGATTTTCGATCGGCGCCGCCGGTCATACCACGGGCGAGGTTGTTTTCAATACCTCGATGACCGGGTATCAGGAAATCCTCACCGACCCCAGCTATAGCCGCCAGATGGTCACCCTGACCTATCCGCATATCGGCAATACCGGTGTCAATCCGGAAGACGTCGAATCTTCCAAGGTTCATGCTTCCGGCCTCATCATTCGTGACCTGCCTTTGCTGGCATCCAATTTCCGTTCCACCCTTTCCCTGTCCGACTACCTGAAAGCTGAAAATATCGTCGCCATCGCCGGCATCGATACCCGCAAGCTCACGCGCATCCTGCGTGAAAAAGGTGCGCAGGGCGGCGCCATCCTGGTCGGCACGCAAGGCAACGAACCATCCTCCGCGCAAGCGCTGGACCTGGCCCGTTCCTTCCCTGGCCTGTCCGGCATGGACCTGGCCAAGGTTGTTTCGACCAAGACCGCCTATGAATACCGCGAAACGGAATGGACGCTGGGCGAGGGCTACGGCCAGCTGGCGGACGCCGACGTGAAATACCACGTGGTCGCCTTCGACTACGGCGTCAAGCGCAATATCCTGCGCATGCTGACGGCGCGCGGCTGCAAGGTCACCGTACTGCCGGCGCAGGCGACAGCCGAAGAGGCCCTGGCCCTGAATCCTGACGGCATCTTCTTGTCGAACGGTCCCGGCGACCCGGAGCCATGCGACTACGCCATCGCCGCCACCAGGGCGTTGATCGAGAAGGGCATCCCGACCTTCGGCATCTGCCTCGGCCACCAGATCATGGCGATCGCTTCCGGCGCGAAAACGCTGAAGATGAAGTTCGGCCACCACGGCGCCAACCACCCGGTGCAAGACCTGGAAACGAAACAGGTCCTGATCACCTCGCAGAACCACGGTTTCGCCGTTGATGCAGCCACCTTGCCTGCCAATTGCCGCGTTACCCATGAATCGCTGTTCGACGGCTCCCTGCAGGGCTTTGCCCGCACGGACAAGCCGGCCTTCTGCTTCCAGGGTCACCCTGAAGCGTCGCCGGGCCCGATGGATGTTGCTTACCTGTTTGACCGCTTCATCAAGCTGATGGACGCGGAGGAGAAAAAGAAAAATGCCTAAACGTTTAGATATCAAAAGTATTCTGATTATTGGCGCTGGCCCGATCGTGATCGGCCAGGCCTGCGAGTTCGACTATTCCGGCGCGCAAGCGTGCAAGGCCCTGCGCGAAGAGGGCTACAAAGTCATCCTGGTCAACAGCAACCCTGCGACCATCATGACCGATCCGGAAATGGCCGATGTCACCTATATCGAACCGATCACCTGGTCGGTGGTCGAGCGCATTATCGCCAAGGAGCGTCCTGACGCGATCCTGCCGACGATGGGCGGCCAGACCGCGCTGAATTGCGCGCTGGACCTGTTCAACAATGGCGTGCTGGCGAAATACAACGTCGAGCTGATCGGCGCATCGCCGGAAGCCATCGACAAGGCCGAAGACCGTTCCAAGTTCAAGGACGCGATGACCAAGATCGGCCTCGGTTCGGCCCGTTCCGGCGTGGCGCACTCGATGGAAGAATCGTGGGCCGTGCAGCGCACGGTCGGTTTCCCGACCATCATCCGTCCATCGTTCACCATGGGCGGTTCCGGTGGCGGCATCGCCTACAACGAAGAAGAATTCGAAACGATTTGCAAGCGCGGCCTGGAAGCCTCGCCGACCAAGGAATTGCTGATCGAAGAATCCTTGCTGGGCTGGAAAGAGTACGAGATGGAAGTGGTCCGCGACAAGGCGGACAACTGCATCATCATCTGCTCGATCGAAAACCTCGATCCGATGGGCGTGCACACGGGCGACTCGATCACGGTCGCGCCGGCACAGACCCTGACCGACAAGGAATACCAGATCATGCGCAACGCCAGCCTGGCGGTCCTGCGCGAGATCGGCGTCGACACCGGTGGCTCGAACGTGCAGTTCTCGATCAACCCGGCCGATGGCCGCATGATCGTCATCGAAATGAATCCGCGCGTGTCGCGTTCCTCGGCACTGGCGTCGAAGGCCACCGGTTTCCCGATTGCGAAGATCGCCGCCAAGCTGGCGGTCGGTTTCACGCTGGACGAATTGCGCAATGAAATCACGGGCGGCGCCACGCCGGCCTCGTTCGAACCGTCGATCGACTACGTCGTCACCAAGATTCCGCGTTTCACGTTCGAGAAATTCCCGACCGCCGACCAGCACCTGACGACGCAGATGAAGTCGGTCGGTGAAGTGATGGCGATCGGCCGCACGTTCCAGGAATCGTTCCAGAAAGCCCTGCGCGGCCTGGAAGTGGGCGTCGACGGCATGAACGAAAAGACCAAGGACCGCGAAAAGATCGAAGAAGAGCTGGGCGAGCCTGGTCCGGAACGCATCTGGTACGTGGGCGACGCGTTTGCCCAGGGCTTCACCCTGGAAGAAGTGCACCAACTGACCAAGATCGACCCGTGGTTCCTGATCCAGATCAAGGAAATCGTCGACCTGGAACTGTGGCTGGACACGCAGAAGCTGGAAAGTCTGGACAAGACCACGCTGTACAAGCTGAAACAAAAAGGCTTCTCGGACCGCCGCCTGGGCTTTTTGCTGCAGACGACCGACACCGCCGTGCGCCAGCAGCGCCATGCGTTGAACATCCGCCCTGTCTACAAGCGCGTCGACACCTGCGCGGCCGAGTTCTCGACCGACACCGCGTACATGTATTCGACCTATGACGAAGAGTGCGAATCGAATCCGACCGACAAGAAAAAGATCATGGTATTGGGCGGTGGCCCGAACCGTATCGGCCAGGGTATCGAGTTCGACTATTGCTGCGTCCATGCCGCTCTTGCCATGCGCGAAGACGGCTACGAGACCATCATGGTCAACTGCAACCCGGAAACCGTGTCGACCGACTACGATACCTCGGACCGCCTGTACTTTGAATCGCTGACGCTGGAAGACGTGCTGGAAATCGTCGCCATCGAAAAACCGGTTGGCGTGATCGTGCAGTACGGCGGCCAGACGCCATTGAAACTGGCGCTGGACCTGGAAGCGAACGGCGTGCCCATCATCGGCACCTCGCCCGACATGATCGATGCGGCCGAAGACCGCGAGCGCTTCCAGCAGATGCTGCACAAGCTGGAACTGCGCCAGCCGCCTAACCGTACCGCCCGCACCGAAGCCGACGCCCTGGCGCTGGCGCAGGAAATCGGCTACCCGCTGGTGGTGCGTCCTTCCTACGTGCTGGGCGGCCGGGCGATGGAAATCGTCCACGAGCAGCGCGACCTCGAGCGCTACATGCGCGAAGCGGTCAAGGTTTCGCACGATTCGCCGGTGCTGCTGGACCGTTTCCTGAACGACGCCATCGAGTGCGACGTCGATTGCATCTCCGACGGCGAAACCACCTTTATCGGCGGCGTGATGGAACACATCGAACAGGCAGGCGTCCACTCGGGCGACTCGGCCTGCTCGCTGCCACCGTATTCGCTGAGCGCCGACACCATCGCCGAACTGAAACGCCAGACGGCGCTGATGGCCAAGGGCCTGAACGTGGTCGGCCTGATGAACGTGCAGTTCGCGATCCAGAAGCAGGAGATCGACGGCGAACTGAAAGACGTCGTGTTCGTGCTTGAAGTCAATCCACGCGCCTCGCGTACCGTGCCTTTCGTGTCGAAAGCCACCGGCTTGCAGCTGGCGAAGATTGCCGCCCGTTGCATGGTCGGCCAGAGCCTGGCGTCGCAAGGCATTACCGAGGAAGTCGTGCCGCCGTATTACAGCGTCAAGGAAGCCGTGTTCCCGTTCGTCAAGTTCCCTGGCGTGGACACCATCCTGGGACCGGAAATGAAGTCGACCGGCGAAGTGATGGGCGTGGGCCTGACGTTCGGCGAAGCGTTCGTGAAATCGCAGCTGGGCGCCGGCGTCAACCTGCCGAAAACCGGCAAGGTCTTCATCAGCGTGAAGTCGTCGGACAAGCCGCGCGCCGTGCAAGTGGCGCGTGACCTGGTCGACTCCGGCTTTACGGTGGTCGCCACCAAGGGCACGGCGGCCGTGATCGCGGCCGCCGGGATTGCCGTCACGCCAGTAAACAAGGTGATCGAAGGCCGTCCGCACGTGGTCGACATGATCAAGAACCACGAGATCGTGCTGGTGATCAACACCGTCGAAGAAAAGCGCAGCGCCATCGTCGATTCGCGGGCCATCCGCACCTCGGCCCTGGCCTCGCGCGTGACGACCTACACCACCATCGCCGGCGCGGAAGCGGCCGTCGAAGGCATCCGTCACCTCGACGAGTTGCGCGTGTACGATCTGCAGGGCCTGCACAAGACCTTGCAACAGGCGTAAGCCAGCGTGTTATTTGCAGTGGCCGCCGTTAGGCGGTACACTGCATGCTTATCAACCACAGAGTTCCGTGCAGAGCAGCGCGCGGCCTCTGTGGTTTTCACTTGGTGACGTCGTTTGCACGACCTGACACTGATAACTAGCAGATAGTAGAGATAACATGACCTCAGTCCCATTGACCAAATTCGGCGCAGAACTCCTGAAAGAAGAGCTGCATCATTTGAAGACCAAGGAACGCCGTATCGTCATCGATGCGATCGCCGAAGCGCGCTCGCACGGCGACCTGTCGGAAAACGCCGAGTACGATGCCGCCAAGGAACGCCAGGCCTTTGTCGAAGGCCGTATCGCCGAACTCGAAGGCAAGCTGGGCGCCGCACAGATCATCGACCCGACCACCCTCGACGCGGAAGGCCGCGTGGTGTTCGCCTCGACCGTAAACCTGGAAGACCTGGAGTCGGGCCAGAAAGTGACCTACCAGATCGTCGGCCTCGATGAAGCCGACCTGAAGCTGAACAAGGTTTCCGTCACGTCGCCGATCGCCCGTGCGCTGATCGGCAAGTATGCCGGCGACGTGGTCGAAGTGCAGGCGCCGTCCGGCCCGCGCGAATACGAAATCCTGGAAGTACTGTACATCTGATGCTCACGCGCATCCGCATCCTGGTTGCCACCCTGTGGGCCGGCAGCCTGTGGACCATCGGCTTTGTCGTCGCGCCCACCTTGTTTGCTACCTTGAGCGACCGTGTATTGGCTGGCAATATTGCCGGCAGCATGTTCCGTGCCGAGGCCTGGCTGTCGGTCGCCTGCGCGGTGATCCTGCTGGCCCTGCTGCAATGGGCGCCCGGCGCGCTGGAACCCAAGCGCCGCCGCCTGCTGGGCGCGCTGGTGCTGTCGATGCTGGTGTGCGCGCTGGTCAGCCATTTCGGCATCACGCCGCTGATGGCCGAACTGAAGGCGCAGGCGCCGTCGGGCATCATGGACGACGCCATGCGCAGCCGTTTCGGCATGCTGCATGGCGTATCGACGCTGGTGTTTGCAGTGCAGAGTCTGCTGGCGGGTGTGCTGATCTGGAAACAACACTGACCATGCTGTAATGGCAATAAAAAAGCGGAGCAGGGAAAATCCCTTGCTCCGCTTTCTGTTTCAACCGCCTGGCGGCGGCCGAGGGTGGGCTTACTTGCTGCCCAGTGCGCTTTTCTTGGCGCTCTTCTGGCGCGGCTTGGCACGCTTGATGGAGCCGCCTTCGGTGACGCGCTCATTGCCCTTGATCATGACTTTCGTCACGCTCGGGCGCTTGGTGCCGCTGGCGCTGGCTTTGACGATGGTCACTTCGCGCATGCCCTTGCCGGAACTGATCTTCTCCTTCACCACTTCTTTTTTCGGACGGTAGATTACCAGCAGTTTGCCTATGTGTTGTACCGGGGCGGCGCCGAGATTGCCGCAAATCGTCTCGTACATTCCGACGCGGGCTTCGCGGTCGTCGCCAAACACGCGCACTTTAATCAGGCCGTGCGAATCGAGGCCCAGGTCAATCTCTTTGAGGACAGCAGGTGTCAAGCCCGCTTCGCCGATAATGACGATAGGCTTCAGCGCGTGTGCTTCGGCGCGCAGTGCGCTGCGCTCAACGGGTGTAAGTTTTAGCATAATAATTTTTAGTAATTCCCTTAAAAGCAGTATTCTACGCGAATGGCAAAGAAGAAATTAAACAAAAACTGGTTGCACGACCACATTAATGACCCTTATGTGAAGTTGGCGCAAAAAGAGGGCTACCGTGCCCGGGCCGCATACAAGCTCAAGGAAATCGATGAAGACGAGAAACTGATCAAGCCTGGCCAGGTGATTGTCGACCTCGGTTGCACCCCTGGCAGCTGGGCGCAATACACGCGCCGCAAGCTGGCCGGCAAGGATGGCGGCGGCGTCAATGGTACGCTGATCGGCCTCGACATGCTGGAGATGGAGCCGATCGCCGACTTTCATTTCATCCAGGGCGACTTCCGCGAAGCGCGCGTGCTGCGCCAGCTGGAAGTGGTGTTGCAAGGACGCAAAGTGGACCTGGTGCTGTCGGACATGGCGCCGAATCTGTCGGGCATCGCCACGGCGGACGCCGCGCGCATGGAACATCTGATCGACCTGGCCATCGAATTTTCACAGCTGCATTTGAAACCTTCCGGCGTGTTGCTGGTCAAGTGCTTCAAGGACATGGGTTTCAGCCAGATCGTGGAAAAATTCCGTGCTGAATTCAAGGTCGTGGTGCAAAAGAAACCGAAGGCCAGCCGCGACAAGTCGTCGGAAATCTTCCTGATGGGCCGGGGTATCAAGAATCCCTTGAAAAATGCCGTTGAAGAAGACGATTCCGCTCTTGATATTTAAGTCGGAATCCGCACATGGGAACGAGAAGTGCGGCAGTGGTGGTGGCCTATGGGCCTAAATTGTTTATACTGCACTTCTTGACGTGGGCGCGGGTATTTGGCGCACACGGATAGCCAGGCTTTGGCACGGCCTGCTTATTGCGAGTAAAATCGTGTTTCTAGCTATAGCAAAAAGATGCGCACTGCATCCAAGGAGTCTTCGTGAATAACATGTTTTCCAAATCTGCCATCTGGGTCGTCGTACTGCTGCTGCTGTTCATGCTGTTCAAGCAGTTCGATAGCCATGGCGCCACGGGCGGCAGCAAGGCCATCGCTTATTCCGATTTGCTGGATGAGGTCAAAGCCAAGCGCGTCAAGGATGTCGTGATCGAAGGTTCGTCGATCACCGCCAAGCTGATGGACGATACCAAGGTGCGCACCACTGCCACCAGCCTCGACAAGGGCCTGATCGGCGACCTGCGCGACAACGGCGTGCACTTCGACGTGCGTCCGCCCGAGGAACCATCGTTCCTGCAATCGATTTTTGTCTCCTGGTTCCCGATGCTGCTGTTGATCGGCGTCTGGGTCTTCTTCATGCGCCAGATGCAGGGCGGCGGCAAGGGCGGGGCTTTCTCGTTCGGCAAGTCGAAAGCCCGCATGATGGATGAAGCGAGCAACACCGTCACCTTCGCCGACGTCGCCGGTTGCGACGAAGCGAAGGAAGAAGTCAACGAAGTGGTCGACTTCCTCAAGGATCCGAGCAAGTTCCAGAAACTGGGCGGCCGCATTCCGCGCGGCGTGCTGATGGTCGGTCCTCCGGGCACGGGTAAAACCCTGCTGGCGCGCGCGATTGCCGGCGAAGCCAAGGTGCCGTTCTTCTCGATCTCCGGTTCGGACTTCGTTGAAATGTTTGTCGGCGTCGGCGCCAGCCGTGTACGCGACATGTTTGAAAACGCCAAGAAACACTCGCCGTGCATCATCTTTATCGACGAGATCGACGCGGTCGGTCGTCACCGTGGCGCCGGTACCGGCGGCGGCAATGACGAACGCGAACAGACCCTGAACCAGCTGCTGGTCGAGATGGACGGTTTTGAAGCGAATTCCGGCGTGATCGTCGTGGCCGCCACCAACCGCGCCGACGTGCTTGATAAAGCGCTGCTGCGCCCGGGTCGTTTCGACCGCCAGGTTTCGGTCGGCTTGCCGGACATTCGCGGCCGTGAACAGATCCTCAACGTGCACATGCGCAAAGTGCCTATCGGCACCGATGTCAAGGCCGATATCCTGGCCCGCGGCACGCCTGGCTTCTCGGGCGCCGATCTGGCCAACCTGGTCAACGAAGCGGCCCTGTTCGCCGCGCGCCGCAGCAAGCGCCTGGTGGAAATGTCGGATTTCGAAGACGCGAAAGACAAGATCTACATGGGTCCCGAGCGCAAGTCGATGATCATCCGCGAGGAAGAGCGCCGCAATACGGCGTATCACGAGTCCGGTCACGCAGTCGTCGCCAAGTTGCTGCCGAAAGCCGACCCAGTGCATAAAGTGACGATCATGCCGCGTGGCTGGGCCCTGGGTCTGACCTGGCAGTTGCCGGAACACGACAATCTGTCCGCCTACAAGGACAAAATGCTGGAAGAAATTTCCATCCTGTTCGGCGGCCGTATTGCGGAGGAGATTTTCGTCGGCCAGATGTCGACCGGCGCCTCGAACGACTTCTCGCGCGCCACCAAGCTGGCCCGCTCGATGGTGACCCGCTTCGGCATGTCCGACAGCATGGGCGTGATGGTCTACGAGGACAGCGAAAACGAAGGCTTCTTCGGTGGCGCCACCAAGACGATCTCGGAAGCGACCCAGCAAAAGGTCGACGCCGAAATCCGCAGCATTCTCGACACGCAATATGCACTGTCGCGCAAGCTCCTGGAAAGCAACCGTGACAAGGTCGAAATGATGACCAAGGCCCTGCTGGAATGGGAAACCATCGATGCCGAGCAGATCAACGACATCATGGCCGGCCTCGAGCCGCGTCCGCCAAAAGTCATTCCACCACGCCGCAATGCGGGTGACAGTGGCGCCGGCGGCATCTCGCCGAACGTGACGGCACCAGCCTGATTGTGACAGCCTGTTAAAAGGCGGCAATGGCAGGAAAGGGTAAGGAGCAATCCTTGCCCTTTTTCGTTACAACTCCACATCCTCCACCCTTCAAAGTTACATGCGACAGTATTTACAATTTGGCCGCTGCGGCTTCCAGCTGCAGGAGCAGGCGCCGGGCGGCAACGCGCTGGTGATGGGCATCCTGAACATCACGCCCGATTCTTTTTCCGACGCCGGCAAGTTCCAGCACCTGGAGTTTGCCCTGTCGCGCGCCGAGCAGATGATACTGGATGGCGCCGACATCCTCGATATCGGCGGCGAATCGAGCCGTCCCGGCGCGCCACCGGTGTCGCTGGCCGACGAATTGCAGCGCGTGATGCCGGTGCTGTATGCGCTGCGCGACTGCGGCAAGCCCTTGTCGGTCGACACCTACAAGCCGGAAGTGATGCGCGAAGCGATCCTGGCCGGCGCCGACATGATCAACGATATCAATGGCTTCCGCGCGCCGGGCGCCATCGACGCCGTGAAGGACAGTGACTGCGCGCTGTGCATCATGCACATGCAAAGCGTGCCCGAAACCATGCAGGACCGGCCCCAGTACGACGACGTGGTGCGCGAAGTCATCGAGTTCCTGCGCCAGCGGGTCGACACCATGCTGGCTGCCGGCATCGACCGCGAGCGCCTGTGCATCGACCCCGGCTTTGGTTTTGGCAAGACGGTCGAGCAGAATTACGCCTTGCTGCGGGCAACCAGGCAGTTGCGCAGCGAACTGGGCTTGCCGGTACTGGCGGGCCTGTCGCGCAAATCGATGATCGGGGCCGTCACCGGCCGTCCGGTCGAACAGCGGCTGGCGGGCAGCATTGCCGGCGCCATAGCCGCAGTCGCACATGGCGCGCAAATCGTGCGCGTACATGATGTGGCAGAAACCGTCGATGCGCTGAAGATCTGGCGCATGGCACATTGATCTTGTAAAATTTGCTATAAACATAAAAGAGAAGAATATGACACGCAAGTATTTTGGTACCGATGGCATCCGCGGCCTGGTGGGCACGGCTCCGATCACCCCCGACTTTGTCATGCGCCTGGGCTACGCGGCCGGCAAGGTGCTGGTCAAGGCACAAAACAGCAAGGTGCATCCAACCGTGCTGATCGGCAAGGACACGCGCATTTCCGGCTATATGCTGGAAGCGGCGCTCGAGGCGGGCCTGGCGGCGGCCGGCGTCGACGTGATGCTGGCCGGCCCCGTGCCCACGCCGGCGATCGCCTACCTGACGCGCGCGCTGCGCCTGACGGCCGGCGTGGTGATCTCCGCCTCGCACAATCCCTACCATGACAATGGCATCAAATTCTTTTCCGGCCAGGGCACCAAGCTGCCCGACAGCCTGGAGCAGGAAATCGAAGCGGCTCTGGACCAGCCGATGGATTGCGTGCCGTCCGAAAAACTGGGCCGCGCCAAGCGCCTGGACGACGCCTCGGGCCGCTATATCGAGTTTTGCAAGAGCACTTTCCCGAACGAGCTCGACCTGCATGGCCTGAAGATCGTCGTCGATTGCGCGCATGGGGCCGCCTATCAGATCGCGCCCCACGTATTCCATGAACTGGGCGCCGAAGTCATCGCCATCGGCAACAAGCCGGACGGCTTCAATATCAACGCCGGCTTCGGCGCCACCGCCACCAAGGCGATGGCCGCGGCCGTCGTCGAGCATGGCGCCGACCTGGGCATCGCGCTCGACGGCGACGCCGACCGTTTGATCATGTGCGACGCCACCGGCCGCCTGTATAACGGCGACGAGCTGCTGTACGTGATGGTCAAGGACCGCCTGGCCACCGGCCCGGTGGCGGGCGCCGTCGGCACGCTGATGACCAATATGGCGCTCGAAGTGCTGTTCAAGGAGCGGGGCATCGGTTTTGCGCGCGCCAAGGTGGGCGACCGCTACGTGCTGGAAGTCATGAAAGAGAAGGGCTGGCTCCTGGGCGGCGAAGGTTCCGGTCATTTGCTGTGCCTGGACAAGCACACCACCGGCGACGGCATTGTGTCGGCGCTGCAAGTGCTGTCGGCGCTCAAGCGCAGCGGCCAGAGCCTGCAACAGTGCTTGAGCGAACTGGTGCTGTTCCCGCAAACCCTGATCAATGTACGCGTGGCGCCCGGCACCGACTGGAAGCAGAACGCCGCCATGGTGGCCGAGACCGCCAAGGTGGAAGCCGAGCTGGGCGACACCGGCCGCGTGCTGATCCGCGCGTCCGGCACGGAACCGCTGATACGCGTGATGGTTGAAGCGAAGGATGCGGTCAAGGCCGAAAGCATGGCCAAACGCATCGCCGACAAGCTCGCGGCGTAATTGCTCGCGCCAGAGGGGAGATCGATAGTTATTTCCATCTATTTCGCCTCTGGCAATTGACGAAATTGTTGCCAGGCTTTATTATCTTGTCTTCGGAGTGTGGCGCAGCCCGGTAGCGCACCTGGTTTGGGACCAGGGGGTCCAAGGTTCGAATCCTTGTACTCCGACCAAAGTCATAAAACGGGCTGTCAGAAATGACAGCCCGTTTTTCATTGCAGGCAGGGATAGGCAATCCTGCCTTTGCATCAGTTAAAATACTGCACCTCTCCGCCCATCGTTCAACGGATAGGACAACGGTCTTCTAAACCGTGAATGGGGGTTCGATTCCCTCTGGGCGGACCAGCGATCGCTGGCCCTCGATGCGCTCGCGCATCCGCATAGATTCTCAGCCTCTACTCTTCTTCTTTCTTGTTCCCCGCGCCAAACAGGCGATCCTTGGCATTCAACAGCTTTTGTACCTTGGCGCCCATCTTCATCAGCTGCGCCATCGATTCGGGCGACAGCCGCTGCAGGTCGTCGAACCAGGTATTGGCCAGGTCGACCAGCTCATACATTTCGCGCATGCGCTCCTGCGCATACTTGTCGCCCGGCTCATTGGCCGGCGCCATCAGCGATTCGCGCAGCACCGTCAGGGTGGGCGCCACTTCGCGGCGGCGCCGTTCGGCCGCCACCACCCGGAAAATCTGCCACACGTCGCCCAGCGACGAGAAATACTCGCGCCGGTCGCCGGGAATGCGCGTCAGCCGTATCAGGCCCCAGCCCTGCAATTCCTTCAGGCCGATGCTGACGTTCGAGCGCGAAAAACTCAGGTGCTCGGCGATTTCATCGGCATGCAGCGGCTGCTCCGACACGAACAGCAGGGCATACACCTGGCCCACCGTGCGGTTGAAGCCCCAGCGGCTGCCCATCTCGCCGAAATGGCTGACGAAGGTCAGGATCAGCGGCGTCATTTCAATATTGTGAGTTTTCATAATTATCTGGAAGTTTTGCACTCGATTGATGGCAGGTCAATTGATATCTGTCACGTTTCGCAGTATTATACAAAAAATCGAATTTACAGAAATCTCTGAAAACTCAAGAAATACGAATAAAACATGAACGCCATGCCTCCTGTCTTGCCACGCTTTGTCCTTCCCCGTCTCGCCAGCCTGGTACAGGGCGGTGCCGCATTGCTGTGGTTGCCGCAGGCGGCCTTGCTGGCCTCGGCCATTGTGGCGATGACGGCGGGTGCCGGCTGGCGCGCCGCGCTGCCGCCGGCCGCCGGCGTTCTGCTGTTGGGCCTGCTGCGCGCCGCCGGCGAAGCGTGGGGCGCGCGCGCCATGTATGCGGCCGCGCGTGCGCATTTGTCCACGCTGCGCGCGCAAGTGGCGCTGGTCCTGGCGCGGCGCTCGCCGCTGGACCGCCAGCGTGCCCAGTCGGGCCAGGCCGCCAGCGTGATCGCCGAGCAGGCCGAAGCCATCGTGCCCTACCTTGTGCGCTACCAGCCCACGCGCTGGAAAGTGCTGCTGGTGCCGCTGGTGATCCTGGCCGCCATCGCGCCGCTGTCGTGGCTGGCCGCCCTGATCCTGCTGGTCGCCGCGCCGCTGATACCGCTCTTCATGGCGCTGGTGGGCATGGGCGCGCAGGCGGCCAGCCGTGCGCAGATGGTGGAAATGGGCGGCATGAACGCCTTTCTGCTGGACCGGCTGCGCGGCCTGGCCACCCTGCGCGCGCTGGGCGCCGTCGACGCCACCGCCGAACGGCTGGACGCCAGCGCGCAATCCGTGCGCCGGCGCACCATGGCCGTGCTGCGCATCGCCTTTCTGTCGTCGGCCGTGCTGGAACTGTTTTCCGCGCTGGGCGTGGCGATGGTGGCGGCATATATCGGTTTTTCGCTGCTGGGCACGTTCAACTTCGGCAGCTGGGGCGGCAAGCTCACCTTGGGCCAGGGCATGTTCATCCTGCTGCTGGCGCCGGCCTTTTTCGAGCCGCTGCGCGAACTGGCCGCCGTCTGGCACGACAAGGCGGCCGGCGAGGCGGGCCTGGCCGCTCTGGCCGACCTGGCCGAGGGCGGCCTGGCCATGCCTGGCCATGGCGCGGCAGACGCCATTGAAACCGCCCTCGAACACGCCGCGCCGCCTGCCGTGCACCTGCAGCAGCTGCAGTTTGCCCATGCCGGCGAAGCGCCGCTGTTCGACGGTCTCGACTTGCAGGTGCGTCCTGGCGAACACCTGGCCCTGCTGGGCGCCAGCGGCGCCGGCAAGTCCACCTTGTTGTCGCTGATCGCCGGCTTGCTGCCGGCCGATGGCGGCGCCATCCGGATTGCCGATGTGGTGCTGGACGATGCCACGGTTGCCGGCCTGCGCCGGCGCATGGCCTGGATGGGCCAGCGGCCGCACGTGTTTGCCGCCTCCGTCAGCCAGAACGTGACTTTGGGCCGCGCCGAGGCGGATGCCGGCCGCGTCGGCGCCGCACTGCATCTGGCCGAACTGGCCGGCGTATCCCAGGCGCAGCCTGGTGTCATGCTCGGCGATGGCGCGCAGGGCCTGTCCGGCGGCGAAGCCGTGCGCCTGGCGCTGGCCCGCGTGGCGATCCATCCGCACGCCGACCTGCTGCTGGTCGACGAGCCGACAGCCCACCTCGACAGCGAAACGGCGGCGCGCGTCACCGATGCGCTGCTGATGCTGGCCAAAGGCAAAACCATGATCGTCGCCACCCATGACCCGGTGCTGGCGGCGCGCCTGTCGCGCCGCGTGCTGCTGGGCGTGCAAACCCGGGAGCTGCAGGCATGAAAACCACCTTGTTACGTCATCCCCTGTTGCGCCAGCTGTTGCTGGGCCAGCCGCGCAAGATGCTGCTGGGCGCCGCGCTGTCGGCCCTGACGGTGGTGGCCGGCATGGCGCTGCTGGGCCTGTCCGGCTGGTTCATCACCGCCACCTCGATCGCGGGCCTGGCCAGCAGCACCGCGCTGGCGTTCGATGTGTTTGCGCCCTCGGCCGGCATCCGCCTGCTGGCGATCGGGCGCACCGGCACCCGCTATGCCGAGCGGCTGGTCACGCACGACGCCACGTTTGCCGCGCTGGCCGCCATCCGCGTGCACCTGTTTCGCCGCTGGTCGCTGCCCGCCGCCGGCAACCGCTTGCTGCGCCAGCCGGCCAGAATGCTGTTTCGCCTGACGGCCGATATCGACGCGCTGGAAGCCTTGTACCTGCGCCTGCTGGTGCCGGTGTGCACGGCCGTGTGCGCGGCCCTGCTGGCCGGCCTGGCGCTGGCCTTTCTCGACCTCGCCCTGGGCGTGGTGTTTGCCGCCTGGCTGGTGACCAGCGGCGGCGCCATCGCCTGGCTGGTGCTGCGCCGCGCGCGCCGCCATGCCGCCCAGCGGTCGCGCGGCGTGGAAAAATTGCGTTCGGGCGCGATCGACCTGGTGGCCGGCCAGACCGACCTGGTGATGGCCGGGCGTGTCGCCGCGCAATGCCAGGCCCTGGCGCAGATCGACCAGTCGCTGGCGGCCACCGATATCGCCCTGCAGCGCCTGGACGCCAACGCCGGCGCCGCCTATGGCGCGGTGGGCAGCCTGACCCTGGCCGGCGTGCTGCTGGCCGCGGCCGCCCTGGTCGAACAGCAACAGATCGGCGTGCCGGCCGCGGCGCTGGCGGTGCTGCTGGCCTTGACCGCGATGGAGCCGTTTGCCGGCCTGCGCCGTGGCGCGCTGGAAGCGGGGCGCATGCTGCTGGCGCTGCGCCGGCTCCATCCCCGCGCGGAAGAACAAGCGGCGCAATCGGCGCCGGCCACGGCCGGCTTGCACCTGGAGCAGGTCAGCGCCTGCCACGCCGGCAGCCACGCCGCCGTCGTGCATGGCGTCAGCCTGGCGATGGCGCCCGGCGAAAAAGTGGCGCTGATCGGCCCCAGCGGCGCCGGCAAGTCGACCTTGCTGGCCCTGGCCGCGCGCGAAATCGCGCCCCTGTCCGGCACCGTCCGCGCGCCGCGCGCCTGCCTGTTTACCCAAAGAACCGAGCTGTTCCAGGACAGCCTGCGCGACAACCTGCGCCTGGCCGACCCCGCCGCCGACGATGCGCGCCTGTGGCACGCCTTGCAGGCGGCGGGCCTGGCGCAGGAAGTGCGCGCGCTGGCCCAGGGCCTCGACACGCCGCTGGGCGAGGGCGGCCTGGGCCTGTCGGGCGGCCAGTCGCGCCGCCTGGCGCTGGCGCGGCTGTTCCTGCACGACGCGCCTTTGTGGTTGCTCGATGAAGCCACCGAGGCGCTCAATGCCGACACGGCCGGCGACGTGCTGCGGCGTTTGCGCGAGGAGAGCGGAGGGCGCACCCTGCTGATCGCCACCCATTTGCGGCGCGAGGCGCAACTGGCGGACCGGCTGCTGACGCTGCGCCATGGCCGCATCGTCGGCGATGTGCGGCGCGGCACCCCCGAATTTGACCAGGCACTGCGCGGTTTGCGGGCCGATTGACCGTTTTGTAGCACCGCTGTATTCACTTAGGAAACAAACAGGAACATCATGGACCTCGATATTGTTGCATTATCAAGACTGCAATTTGCGCTGACAGCGCTCTACCACTTCATTTTCATTCCGCTGACCATCGGCTTGTCAGTGATCCTCGCCATCATGGAAACCGTGTACGTGATGACGGGCCGCACCATCTGGCGCGACATGACCAAATTCTGGGGCGTGCTGTTCGGCATTAACTTCGCCATGGGCGTGGCCACCGGCATCGTGATGGAATTCCAGTTCGGCATGAACTGGAGCTACTACAGCCATTATGTGGGCGACATTTTCGGCGCGCCGCTGGCGATCGAAGGCTTGATGGCCTTCTTCCTGGAAGCGACCTTTGTCGGCATCTTCTTCTTTGGCTGGGATAAATTGTCCGCGCGCGGCCATCTGGCGACCACCTGGCTGGTCGCCATCGGGTCGAATTTCTCGGCCCTGTGGATATTGATCGCCAACGGCTGGATGCAGAACCCGGTCGGCGCCGCCTTCAATCCGCAAACCATGCGCATGGAAGTGACCGACTTTGGCGCCGTGCTGACCAATCCGGTGGCGCAGGCCAAGTTCGTGCACACGGTGTCGGCCGGCTATACGGTGGCCGCCATCTTCGTGCTGGGCGTGTCGGCCTGGTACTTGCTCAAGGGCCGCCACGTGCAACTGGCCAAGCGCTCGATGACGGTGGCCGCCGCCTTCGGCCTGGCGGCGTCGCTGTCGGTGGCGGTGCTCGGCGATGAAAGCGGCTACCTGGCGTCCGAACACCAGAAGATGAAACTGGCCGCGATCGAGGCGATGTGGGAAACCGAACCGGCGCCAGCCGCATTTACGGCCATCGGCTTTCCCGACGAGGCCGCGCGCGAGACGCACTATGCGCTGCATATTCCGATGGTGATGGGCCTGATCGGCACACGCTCCCTGAATACCGAAATTCCCGGCATCGCCCAGCTGGTCGAGCGCGGCGAGCTGCTGATACGCGACGGCATCAAGGCCTATGACGCACTGCAAACCATCCGCGCCGTGCCGCCCGGCGGCGTGGTGCCCGAAGCAGCGACGGCCATGTTCGAATCGAAAGGCCCGTCGCTCGGTTACGCCTTGCTGCTGAAACGCTATGTCGACGATCCGCGCCTGGCGACACCCGAACAGATCGCCCGGGCCGCGCGCGACACGGTGCCGCCGGTGGCGCCCTTGTTCTGGTCGTTCCGCGTGATGGTGGGCCTGGGCATGTTTTTCATCTTGCTGACAGGAACCTTCTTCGTACTGTCGGTGCGCCGCACCCTGGACGCCCACCGCTGGCTGCTGAAAGTGGCCGTGTTCGCCATCCCGCTGCCATGGGTGGCGGCTGAAGCGGGCTGGATCGTGGCCGAGCTGGGCCGCCAGCCCTGGGTCATCGAAGGCGTGCTGCCGACCGCCGTGGCGGTGTCGAACCTGGGCGTGACGACCTTGCTGATCACCATCGCCGGCTTTGCCGCCATCTATACGGTGCTGCTGGTAATCGAAATGAAGCTGATGCTGAAAACCATCCGCAAGGGACCGGACGAGCATGCGCCCGTCGCGCTGTCTGCCGCCCCCGCCACCGTACAACCTGCCTGAGGAGTCGCATCGTGATTTTGCATGAACTGATTTCGTATGAAACCCTGCGCCTGATCTGGTGGCTGCTGATCGGCGTGCTGCTGATCGGCTTTGCCGTCACCGACGGCTTTGACCTGGGCACCGGCATCTTGCTGCCGTTTGCCGGCAAGACCGACCTGGAACGGCGCATCATCATCAACAGCATCGGTCCCGTCTGGGAAGGCAACCAGGTGTGGCTGATCCTGGGCGGCGGCGCCATCTTTGCCGCCTGGCCGCAGCTGTATGCGGTCTCGTTCTCGGGCTTTTACCTGGCCATGTTCGTGATCCTGGTGGCGCTGATCCTGCGCCCGGTGGCCTTCAAATTCCGCAGCAAGCGCGAAGACGCCCGCTGGCGCGCGCGCTGGGATATCGCGCTGTTTATCGGCGGCTTCGTGCCGGCCCTGATCTTTGGCGTGGCGATGGGCAATGTGCTGCAGGGCGTGCCGTTCCGCTTTTCGGACGACATGCATATCTTTTACGAAGGCAGCTTCTTTGGCCTCTTGAACCCGTTTGCACTGCTGGCCGGCCTGGTGTCGGTGGCGATGCTGGTGATGCACGGCGCCACCTGGCTGCAGGTGAAAACCGAAGGTCCAGTCGCCGAACGGGCGCGCGCCTATGGCAGCGTGGCGGCGATCGCCACCGTGGTGCTGTACGCGGCTGCCGGCGTGGCGCTGTGGGCCATGGTCGATGGCTACCGCATCACCAGCGCGGTCAGCGTGGCCGGTCCGTCGAACCCGATGTTCAAGACGGCCGAAGTGGCGGCCGGCGCCTGGTTCGCCAACTATGCGGCCCATCCGTGGACCTGGGCCGCGCCCGTGCTGGGCCTGGCCTCGCCGCTGCTGGCGCTTGCCATGCTGCGCCTGCGCCGCGCCGTGCCGGCCCTGCTGGCCAGCGCGCTGGGGATTGCCGCCATCATCCTCAGCGTGGGCGCGTCGATGTTTCCATTGATCCTGCCGTCGTCGCTGGACCCGCGCGCCAGCCTGACGGTCTGGGATTCCTCGTCCAGCCACATGACCCTGTTCATCATGCTGGTGGCCACCACCATCTTTATTCCCCTGATCGTGGCCTACACCAGCTGGGTTTATAAAGTGTTGTGGGGCAAGGTCGATGGCCAGGCCATCGAAGACGGCTCCGGCCACGCTTACTAATCATTTACTGTAAAGGAATCATCATGTGGTATTTCGCCTGGATACTGGGCCTTCCGCTGGCGGCGATGTTCGCCGTGCTCAACGCAATGTGGTATGAAATGGTCGATGGCGATACGACGCCTGAAAAATATCGCTGACACTGCAAACAGTGCCGTCGCTATAACAGGATAAATTCGCCCCGGATGCGCAGTTTCATGCCGCGCGGTGCGTCGGCCCCGGCCGCTACCGCCCAGGCCGTCACCCATTGCGCGCAGCGCAGCCGCGCCTGCGGATTGTCATGCAGGCGCAGCCGTTCGAATGCCTGGTCCATGCGCATGGCCAGGTAGAGGGACTGTTCCATTGCATCGGCTTGTCTGCTGAAGTGGCGCATGGTGCTTCCTTTCATGACTGAACGGCTGCGGTGGGGAGTTTTCTGTTTCCTCCTCTATATACGCCGCCGCGGCCGCTTTGGATGCAGCGCAGTGCTACACTGCGCACCATTCTTTTGATTGGACCCGCATCATGACCACCACGCTTTCTTCCTTGCCCTACCGCGCCACTGCCGGCGAGGCCTGCAACTGGCTGCAAACGCAGACCGGCACGCCCTGGACCCTGGCGCGGCTGCTGGAAGAGGGGGGCTTGCCGTATGTGTGGATCGCGCATTCCGATGAATGGGCCGAGCTGTTCCACGATGGCGTGACACGCTATGCGGCACCGGTGGTGTTTATCGACGACAAGCGGCACCTGGCCGCCGGCGGCAGCGATGTATGGCTGCGTTTTACGCGCGATTCCGGCAACCTGGCGATTGCCCTGAAGGAGCCAGGCTTGCGCGCGTCCCTGGACGGCCTGCATTTCCAGGAACGCGACCTGCTGAAGCTGGTGAAGGAGTTGCTGGACCCCACGCCGGCCGAGCCTGAAAAGCCGCCGGTGATGGAAAGCCAGATCCTGAAAGGGCTGGAGCGCAACGAGATCCTGCAAGCGTTTGCCGGCGTGGGTGGCGGCAAGCTCAACCTGGAACAGGGCATGCTGAAAGGCGAGGGCGTGTTTGGCGACGATGGCGCGCGCGTGCGCAAGAATTCGCGCGGCGGCAAGAACAATTATCTATGGAATCCCGTCACCCTGGCCTTCGGCCTGCACGATGTGCACCGCGTGCCGATGCCGCATCTGAAAAAAGCGTTTGCCACCCAGCCGCTGTTGCGCCCCTGGAAAGCGGCCTGGCTGGAGTCGCTGGCCTTGCTGGGCGAGTAATCAGAAAAGGGTGCCCTGCGCCAGGTCGACCTGTCTGGCGCGCCGCGTGGCCAGCCCGGTTTTTTGCGCCTCTTGCTCGCTGGACAGGCCGATGCCTTCCAGCGCCAGCAGGGTTTGCTTGGCCTCCAGGCCACCCGCAAAGCCCGTCAGCGCGCCGGTGGCGCCGATCACCCGGTGGCAGGGCGCGATAATCGACACGGGATTCCTGCCATTGGCCGCACCCACCGCGCGCACGGCGGCCGGCCGGCCGATCTGGCGCGCGATCTCGCCATAGCTGCGCGTTTGGCCGAACGGGATCGTCAGCAGCGCCTGCCATACCTGCTTCTGGAAATCCGTGCCCAAAAAATCCAGCGGCACGTCAAACTGCTGGCGCGTGCCGGCAAAATACTCGCGCAATTGCTGCTGCGTTTGCAGCAGCACCGGATGCGCGCCGTCTTCGCGCAACTCGCCCAGGCGAACCCGGGTCGGCTTGTCGTCCTGCCACAAAATGGCCGCCAGCGCATCGCCGCGCGCCACCAGGGTCAGTTCGCCCACCGGTGAGGGCATAATCTTGTAGACACAGTGCATGGCCATTCCTTGTCAGCGACGATGGTGTCCAGTTTATCAGGAATAAAACCGGTGTAGCATGGCGGCAGGGAGGATGTTAATGGAAGCGATTGCAACTTACGAAACAATCCGCGCGCGGGCCATGCGGCTGGTGCAGGAACGTTATCCGGGCGCCGTGGCGGCGATCATCGGTGGCTCGTTCGCCACCGGCCGGCAGACGGCCACGTCCGATATTGACTTGCTGTTGCTGTTCGACCATGTGGAAGCCGCCTGGCGCAGCACCATTGTGTACGAGGGGCAGACCGTCGAATTGTTTGCCCATGACCTGGGTACGTTCCGGTATTTTTGCGAGCAGATCGACGCGCCTGGCGGCAAGGTGCCGCTGGCGATGATGGTGATGGAAGGTGAAAATATTCTGGCCGCCAGCGCGCACCATGCCGGATTGCTGGCGCTGGCGCAAGCGAGCCATGCGGCCGGGCCGCCACCGCTCGATGCAGGGAACTTGCGGCAGCGCCGCTATGCGATTACCAACGCGCTGGAAGACCTGGTCGACAGTCGCCATCCCGGCGAAGCGATGGCGGTGGCCTGCGGCCTGTATGGCATGCTGGCCGACCTGCATCTGCGCGCGGCCGGCCAGTGGAGCGGCGGCGGCAAGCATCTGTTTCGCCGCCTGCAGGCTTGCGATGCAGCCATCGCCGCGCAACTCGACAGTGCCCAGAGGTTATTGGCCAGCGACTTGGCGGCCGGCCAGCAAGCCTATGCGCAAGTGGCCGGCGCGATACTGGCGCCGGCCGGCGGTCCTCTGCTCGAAGGCTACGACCTGCCGGCGCCGGCGCACTGGCGCAGCAGTTAAAACGTGGTGCGCAAGCTCAGGTTGACATTGCGCGGCTCGCCCCAGAACACGCTGTCATAAAAGCCCACGTTGCGGTAGTACTTTTTATCCAGCAGGTTGTTGACGTTCAGCTGCACCGTCGTCCTGGGCGTCACGATGTAACTGGCCATCAGGTTGTACAAGGTATAGCCCGCCTGCGGAATCGTCGCCGCGGTACGCGTTGGTGGCCGGCCATACCAGCTTTTGCTGTAGGTGGCGCTTTGCGCGGTGGCGCTGCCGCCCACTTTCAGGCCTTGCCAGCGTCCGTCGAAGCGGTATGCCGTCGACAGGCGCAGCAAGTGGCGCGGCTGGTTCGGCACGGCGCGCTTGCCGTCGGCGTCCTCGGCCTTCAGGAAGGTATAGCCGCCGCTCGCTTCCCAGCCCGGCGCCAGCTGGCCAGACACGTCGAATTCGATGCCCCTGGCGCTGATGCCCTCGCCATTGGCCACGTAGGCCGAGCCGCCGCCCGGCAGCACAAAACCTTGCGGCACCGTGGTGTCGAGTTCTGCCAGGTTCTTCTTTTTCACTTTGAAGACGGCCGCCGACGCGTTCAGCTTGCCGTCGAAAAATTCGGCTTTCACGCCCGCTTCCAGGTTATCACCCGTTTCCGGGTCGAGAAAATGGTTGTTGCGGTCGCGGTTCGACTGCGGCGTGAACAGCTGGGTGTAGCTGGCATAGGCCGAGTATTGCGGGCTGATGTCGAACACCACGCCCGCATATGGCGTGATTTCATTGCGCGTTTCGGAAAAATCGCTGCTGCCGGTGTAGACGCCGCTGGTGTTCCAGGCCCGCGTTTCGGTGCGGTAGTTGCTGGTGCGCGCGCCGGCGATCACGTGCAGGGAATCGGCCAGGCTCAGGCGCGTGGCCACGTAGCCGCCGGCCAGGCGCGTCACGTCGCGCGTGTAGGAGCCGTCCGGCGTGAAGACCGGTTTGGGGATATTGCCGGTCCATGTGCGGTAATCGGGCACGGCGGCCGGGTACAGTATCGTCGCCTCGCCGCCCAGCGACTTCGAATTCGTATTGCCGCCATTCCAGCCAACGATGGCGGTGTGCTTGCGGCCCAGCAAGGAGAACGGGCCGCTGGCATACAGGTCATAATTGTCGGCCGTGCTCTTGCCTTCGCCCCAGGCGCCCGTCCACAGGCGCATGCCGGTGCCCGTTTGCGGATTAGGATAGCCGGCGCCGGCATAGGCCACCGTGGTGTTGTTGCTGCTTTCCGTGCGCGCATAGCCCAGGTGCAGCTTCCAGTTGCCGGGCAGATGCTGGTCCAGCGCGGCGAACACGGTGTGCTGGTCGTTGGCCCAGGTGCTCCAGGGCGTGGTCAGGCTGGTATTGCGCGGCAAGTTGGCCAGGCTGCCGTCCGCATTCCAGTAGGGCACGGCGCCCCAGGTGGCGCCGGTCGGCGTATTGTCCTGGAAGTCGATACCGGCCGTCAGGAGGGTGCCGGGGCGCAGGTCCGCTTCCAGCACGGCCATGCCGACCGTCTTGCGTTCGTGGTACATATCGAAATAGGAATCGCGTTCCTGCCAGGCGGCGGTGGCGCGGCCGCGTACGCTGCCATCCTGGCTGAACGGCGTGGAAATGTCGGCTTCCACGCGGTGGTTGTCCCAGCGGCCCAGGCTGGCGCCGGCGCTGGCCTGGAAGGTTTTGGTGGGGCGCTTGCGTATCATGTTGATGGTGGCCGACGGGTCGCCCGTGCCGCCCATCAGGCCGTTGGCGCCGCGCACCACTTCTACCCTGTCATACAGCACCGTATCTTGCAGCGGCGAATTCGAACCGCGCGGCATGCCGTCGACCTGGATATTGTTGATGCTGAAACCGCGCGCATAAAAACTCGTGCGTTCGCTGTCCTGCTGGCCCACCTGGATGCCGGTGGTCAAGCCCAGCGCCTGGTCCAGGCGCACGGCGCCCAAGTCGTCGAGCAGCTCGCGCGTGATGATGCTGACCGACTGCGGCGTTTCGCGCAGCGACAATTCCATGCGCGTGGCGCTGCGCGCTGCGCCGCTGGTGTAGGACTGCGTGCCTTCCGTGGCCTGGGCCGCCTGGCCGGTGATGGTGATTGCTGGCAAGGTCGGGTCGGCGGCGGCATCTGGCGCGGCCTCGGCCGCGTGCAGCGGCAGGCAGGCGCCGGCGGCCAGGCTCAGCAGGGTAAGGCGCAGCAGCCGGGGCAGCAGGCGCAAGGCGGGGCGGGTGGTACGGGCGTGTAAAGACATGATCATCCTGGATATTTTTGGTTGTGGGTGTTCTATCGCTTCTGGCGCGAGGCGCAGTGGCTGGTGGGGTGGCGTGCTGCCGGCCCGGCCTGGCTTGGATATCGGTACAGTGATTCTGACTATGTGAATGAGAATCATTATCAATATAAATCTTATTGATTAAATGAGCAAGTATTTGCACCGCAACGGTGCATGCAGTGTTGCAAATCAGTCCATGGTCGCCTGTGCACATGGCGCAAACGGTTCTGCGATAATGCAGACAGGATATTTGCCAGATGAAGGAATTGCATGCGTAGAAGAATCGGGATCGGGATCGCCTGTGCCGGATGGCTGTGCGCCATGTCGCCTGGCCATGCGCAGGAAGCGCAGACGCCGCCGCCGGCCGTGACGGTGCAGGAACAGCCGCCGCTGCCGCAGCAGCAGCAGGAACTGCCGGCCACTCCCGCACCCGCCGCCCCGCCGGCGCAAGACGCCACCCCGGCCGTACCCGCACCGGAACCCGTGGCGGCGGAACTGCTGGAAGTGACGCCGCAGTCGGTGACGGTGACGGCCAGCAATATGGCGGCACCGCCGCGCGTGCGCTTCACGGCCTATCGCGACAGCTATCTGACGGCAAAAAAAGTGTGGCAGGTATCGCGCGGCAATGTGGTGATGGCCTTGCGGCTGATCCCGGCCAAGCTCAGCGCCACCATCGACGATGTGCGCGTGGCGCTGCAGGGCGATGGCGCGCCGGTGGCGATCAAGGTGGGCGAGGGCGGTGTCTTTATCGTGCCGATCAATGACGAGATCGCCGCCCAGGGCGGCAGTTTCCTGGTCAACAAGGGCAAGGGGGAATTGACGGCCAATATGGTGATCCAGCCCTCGGTGCCGCGCGACGCCTGGACGGTGGCGCGGGTGGCGCACGTCCTGCACGACGCCAGGCTGGCCGTGCATGCGATCACGCCATGGTACAAGCGCCTGTTTGCCAGCGAAGTGCAGTCGCTGGCCTTTTGCACACCCGAGCGGGGCAGCGCCCTGCAACTGATGCAGGACCAGCAGCTGATCGCCACCCTGCCGATGAACGATGCCGCCGTCAACGACATCAACCAGCCCGTGTATTGCAAGATGTTCGATGGCGAAGACAAATATCCGGGCCATTACCGCCTGGTCATGCCCGAGCAGGCAACGGTACTTATCCTGTAAGCTTTACGACGCCTGACAACACCGACGCGCAGCAGGTTTGCTTGGGCGTCATCAACTAGGCTGGCGATGGACCAGTTCCAGCGCCGCGGCCAGTGCCAGGTCCATCGTGGCCTGGTGAAACAGCAGCCATTGCGGCAGCAGGGTCAGCGCATGGCGGCCCTGTTCCACGTCGCCCTCGTCGACGGCGGCCCAGGCGTGGTGCAGGCCGCTGAGCACGCGCGCATGCTGCTCGCGGTGGTTGGCCAGCGAGGGAAAGCCGATTGCCTCCATCAGGTCTTCTTCCTCGCGGAAATCGCGTTCCACGGCCGCGATCAACTCGCGAAAGCCCACGCTGAATTGCGGGTCGGCCAACTGCGCCAGCCGCGCCAGTTCGTCAAACAGCGCTTCGTGCGCCTCGTCGATGGCGGGAACGCCCAGCGCCATGTCCTGTTTCCATTGAGATGTCAACATGCCAGCTCCTGTGTCAGCCCATGGTCGGGCTGACCGGGCTTTTCAAGTGTGGGCGCGCTGAACGTGAAAATCCATGATCTGGATCAAAAGTTCAATGGGATCAAACGCAGATAACGGCCATCAGCGCGTCAGCGTTGTGGCCAGTGCGACCACATGGCATGGGCATCGACATTCGGCGTCTGCAACACTTGCGCCAGCGAGGGACTGGACCGGTGCAGCATCACCGGCACCAGCATCAGGGACGACAGGGCAAGGCAGGCCAGCACTTTGAGCGTCAACATGATCATCTCCCGGCAGGCCGGCGGCGGCGCGGGGATGCGGCGCCAGCCGGTTTGCGATGACATCATGCTTGCAGTTTAGGTCAGATGGCGATAAGTTCAACTTATTGCTGTGATGCACTGCACCAAGCCGTGGCCTGCCTTGCAGCTACTTTTCCTCGCCGCTACTTTGCCTTGCGGCCCTTGCGCGGCTTGCCCGCCGCCGGCAGGAAGGAATCGAACCATACCTGCGTCAGCTGCCGCGTGTTCTTTGCCGCTTCACGCTTGATGGCGGCCGTCGCATGGCCGCGCGCCGTGTTGGCGACGCGGTTGGCGGCGCTCAGGTACATGCTCATCCAGGGGTTTTTCATGGCACACCTCACAGTGGAAAGATGGCCCCACTGTAGTCCGATGGCGTGGCACTACCGTGCGGCGCCCCACACAGGGCGCCGGGTTTGATCATCGTTTGTGCCAGATCAATAAACGTCGCGGCGGTAGCGTCCTTGCGCGCGCAAGTCGTCCAGGCCCTCCTGGCCCAGCACCTCCAGCAGTACCGCATCGACGCCGGCCGCCATGCCCTGCAGGCTGCCGCAGACATACACGATGGCGCCGTCCAGCAGCCAGGCGCGCAATTCAGCGGCTTCACTGCGCAGGCGGTCCTGCACATATTCCTTGTGGTCGCCATCGCGCGAAAAGGTGCGGTCCAGGCGCGCCAGGTGGCCGTTTTGCAGCCACGCTTCCAGTTCCTCGGCGCAGACGCTGTCGGCGCTCCGCTGGCGCTCGCCGAACAGCAGCCAGTTGCGTGCCAGCCCCGCCTGCCGGCGCGCACGCAAATGGGAACGCAGGCCGGCCAGGCCCGAGCCGTTGCCGATATAGATGCACGGCACTTCGCTCAGCGCCGGCGCGAAGGCCGGGTTCGCTTGCAGCCGCAGGCGGATCTCGCCGCCCAGCGGCGCGAACTGCGTCAGCCAGCCCGAGGCCACGCCATAGCCGCCATTGTTCTCGCCCTGGTGGCGTTCCTGGCGCACCAGCAGTTGCAGTTCGCCATCGTGCGGCATGGACGCCAGCGAATAGCTGCGCGGCGCATGCGGCACGCTGCCGCCGCTGTCTTCGCCTTCGCTGCCATCGATATTGCACGCGATGATTTCCGCCAGCGCGCCGGCTTCCCAGCTGGCGCCGGCAGGGCCGGACAAGCCGATTTCAAACAGCTGGCCACCCTGGCTGCCGGGATTGAGCAGCACGCGGCGCGTCAGACGCCACGCTGCATAGGACGCTTCCTCCTGGCGGCCGATGGCGTCGATCGGGCTGCCGCTGGTGCGCGCCAGCGCCTGCGACCAGGCGGCCAGCGCGTGGGCGTCGTGCTTGTCGACTTCGATCAGCGGGAACAGCGGCGTCGCGCCCAGGGCTTGCAGGCGCAAGTCCAGCGCATGGCCGAAGCCGCAGAACTCGCTGTAATGGCGGTCACCGAGGGCCAGCAAGCCAAATTCCAGGCCGGCCAGGGCGGGCGCCTTGCTGTCATCGAGCAAGCGCGCAAAGCGGCGCGTGCCGTCCGGCGCTTCGCCCTCGCCAAAGGTGCTGGCGACGATCAGCGCCCGTTCGTACTGGCGCAGCTGGGCGGGAGATAATTGATCGAGCGACTGCACGTCGACCGGCACGCCGGCCTGCTGCAGGGCGCGCGCGCTTTCCAGCGCCAGCCTTTCGGCCTGGCCCGACTGGCTGGCGTAGGCCACCAGGGTCGGCAGGGCGCTGACATGGGGGCCGGGCGCGCCGGCGCCCAGCATGGCGCGCTGGGCGGCGACGGCGCGCTTGGCCTTGCGCCGGCCCAGGTACAACATCCAGCCGGTGATGCCGAACAGCGGCATGCACAGGCTGGCGACGGTAACGATAATGCGCCCCGGCAAACCGAAATAAGTGCCCATGTGCAGCGGGTAGATAATGCTGACCAAGCGCGAACCTTGCCCCTGCTGGCCATACGGCTTGTCTTCGGTGATGCTGCCGTCGGCCGGCGAGATGGCCATGGTGCTGCGCGCGCGGTCGTGCGGCGCGTCGGCCGCCAGCCAGGTGAACTGCACGGTGTCGTTTGGGCGCGTCGGCATGCGCACGGTGGCCAGGGTCCAGGCGCCGGCGCGTTGCTGGAACGTATTCCAGGCCAGGGCCGTGTCTATCGCGGCGCGCGCCGTTTCCGGCTTTTTCTCGCGTGCCGGTCCTGGTTTGGCGGGCGCCTGCGCCACGCGCGGCGGCTTGCCGGCCCAGGCGTCGATATTGTCGCGCACGATATCGTAGCTCCAGTACAAGCCGGTCAAGGTCAGCATCACATACACCACCAGGCACCAGGTGCCGATCACCGAGTGCAGGTTCCATAAAAACGAGCGGCCTTTCAGGGCCGGATCGAACGTCAGCCAGGTGCGCCAGTCGAGCGGGCGGCGCGGCCAGCGCAGGTACAGGCCCGACAGCGCCAGGCCCAGCAGGCACAGCGCCAGCGCGCCCAGTACCTGGCGGCCCGGTTCGCGCGGCAGCAGCAGCCAGCGGTGCAGCGATTCGGTCCACTCGAAAAAGCCCGCGCCCTGCAACGCCGGCCGGGTCGCGCCCGTGTACGGGTGCACATATACGGATTCGCCACGGCGCTGGCCGGCCTTCGGCGCAAAGAACACGCGCGGCGCGGCGCCAGGCTCGGCATACACAGTGATGGACGCGACCCGCTGGCCGTGTTCGGCGGCCGCCACGCTGGCCAGCTGGCCGGGCGTGAGCGCGGCGCGCGTTTCCACCGGCACATGGCGCACGCCGGGATTCATCACATCCAGCAATTCATCCTTGAACGAAATGGTCGCACCGCTCAAGCCGATGATCATCAACACGGTGCCGGCTGTAATCCCGATAAACCAGTGCAGCTGGAACCAGACCTGCTTCCAGGTCCAGTCCGGCAATAAACGCCGTTGCCGCGTGGCGGCGGGCGCGGCCTGTGGCCTGGCCGGCGCGGTGGTATCGTTGCCGGCGCGGGGCTGGGGCAGGGAAGAAATAGTCATCAATGGGCTTTCGATGGCGTCTGCGCGCAGCTGGAACGCGCATCATGAACGAGAAAGGCTGACATATTATCGCAAATGAGAACCATTCGTAAAAAAGCTGCGCCGGAAAATGTTGTTCGATGGCGGCAGTCGCCGGCAGGCCAATTTACAAGCACGCCCGATTATGTGAAAATGCAAATAGTTCTCATTCATATGTCATCGATCATGTTGATCGGGCCGCCAGCGGTCTTTCCCTTGAGTCGTCTCCCCGTGTCCACACTGTCTCCCGCCGCCGATGTATTTTCCGCCCTGTACGCCAGCCACCATGGCTGGCTGTACAACTGGCTGTGGCGCAAGCTTGGCTGCCGCGATGGCGCGGCCGACCTGGCGCAGGACACCTTCGTGCGCATGCTGGCGGCGCAGTCGGCCGACAGCCTGCGCGAGCCGCGCGCCTACCTGAGCACGGTGGCCAATGGCTTGCTGGTCAACCACTGGCGCCGGCTGACCCTGGAACGCACCTTCCTGGCCGCCCTGGCCAGCCGTCCCGAGTTGACGGCGCCGTCGCCCGAAGAGCGTGCGCTGGTGGTGGAAACCCTGTGCCGCATCGACGCCATGCTCGACACCCTGTCGCCGCGTGCGCGCCAGGCTTTCTTGCTGGCGCAGATCGACGGCCTGACCTATGCCCAGATCGCCGTGCAGCTGGAAGTATCGGAGCGGATGGTCAAGAAATACATGGCGCAGGCCATGCTGCAATGCATGTTGTGCATGGATGATGCCTGACTACGCCATTCTGCAGGAGGCGGCCGAGTGGTTTGCCGTGCTGCGCGGCGAAGACGCCGGCCAGGCCGAGCGGCAGGCCTGGGCCCGCTGGCATGCCAGTTCTCCCGCGCACCAGGCCGCCTGGCGCAGGGTGGAAGCGGTCAGCGCCGAATTTCGCGTGCTGCCCGGCGAGCCGGCCCGCATGGCGCTCGACGATGCCGGGCCGCGCGCGCGCGAAGCGCAGCGCCGCCGCCTGGTCAAAGGCTTGCTGACCCTGTGCCTGGCAACGGGCCTGGGCGGCGCCGGCCTGCTGCGCCGCGATACGCGCGCCTGGATCGCCGGCGTGCGGGCCGGTCAACAGACGCGGGTGGGCGAAATCCGCCGCACGGCCCTGCCTGACGGCTCGCAACTGTGGCTCAATACGGCCAGCGCGCTCGATATCGACTACACCGCCAGCCTGCGCCGCATCGCCCTGCATGGCGGCGAGATCCTGCTCGACTCGGCCAGGGACGACCATCTGCCGGCCCGCCCGCTGGTGGTCGATACCGTGCACGGCCGCCTGCGCGCGCTGGGCACGCGCTTTACCGTGCGGCCCGATGGCGACGCCACCTTGCTTGCCGTCTACGAGGGCAGGGTGGAAGCGGCGCCGCGCGATGGGGGCGCCACCCGCATCGTGCCGGCCGGCTTGCGGCTGCGCCTGTCCGCCGATGGCGCCGGCCAGCCGTTTGCCCTCGATCCGAATGCCGCCGCCTGGACCGAACATCGCCTGGTGCCCGACCAGATGCGGCTCGACGATTTCCTCGCGCAATTGTCGCGCTACCGGCGCGGCCACCTGGGCTGCGCGCCCGAAGTGGCCCATCTGCGCCTGGTCGGCAGCTACCCGCTGGCCGATACCGATCGCATCCTGGCCGCGCTGGAGGCCACCTTGCCCGTCAAGGTGCGCCGTCTGCACGACTGGTGGGTGACGGTCGAACCGCTGGCGCAAAATAAATAGAATATTTTTCACGCGGCGGTTCCCTTTTTGCGCGTTCGCTTGGCAATGGAGAATAACCTTGCCATGATGTGAGAAAGAAACCGTGCCGTTGCCCCCTTGTTCCCTGCGATTTCAGCGCCGCCTGCTGCCCTTGTGCCTGACGGCCGCCTTGCTGGCGCTGCCGTGCGTGACGCAGGCGGCGGACACGGCGCGCAGCTACCGCATCGCGCCGGCGCCGCTGGGCCTGGCGCTGCGCCAGTTCGCCGGCCAGGCGGGCATCCTGCTGTCGGCCGAGGGCAGCCTGACGCAGGGCAAGAACAGCGGCGGCGTCAATGCCACCGTGGCGACCGCCGAGGGCTTGCGGCAATTGTTGGCGGGTACCGGCCTGATCGCGGTGCAACTGCCTGACGGCAGTTACATCGTGCGCCTGGCGCCGGTCTCCACGCCGCCGCGCGCCGCGCTGGACTGGCAAACGCTGCCGGCTGTCAGCGTCACCGGCAGCCAGGAGGCCGGCTACCTGCGCGGCAGTTCATCCACCGCCAGCCGCAGCGAGACGGCCTGGCGCGACACGCCGCAGGCGGTCAGCGTGGTCACGGCCGAGCTGATACGCGACCAGGACATGCGCACCATGGCCGACGCCATGCGTTATATGCCGGGCGTGGGCACGGCGGCCGGCGAGGGCAACCGCGACACGGCCGTGTTTCGCGGCAACAGCTCGACCTCGGATTTTTACCTCGACGGCATGCGCGACGACGTGCAGTACTACCGCGACTTCTACAATATCGAACGGGTCGAAGCCGTCAAGGGACCGAACGCCATGGTGTTTGGCCGCGGCGGCGGGGGCGGCATCATCAACCGCGCCACCAAGCAGCCGCAATGGCGCGACGGCGGCGAGGCCACGCTGAGCCTGGGCGCCTGGCGCAGCCGGCGCGCCACCGCCGATGTGGAGCAGGTGATCGGCGAGGCGGCCAGCGTGCGCGTCAACGCCTTGCTGGACAACAGCGCCTCGTTTCGCGACGGCGTGAATCTGCGCCGCGCCGCCATCAACCCGGCCCTGGCATGGCGTCCGATTGCCGCCACCAGCGTGCAGCTGAACTATGAACATTTTCGCGACGACCGCGTCACCGACCGGGGTGTGCCGTCGTACCAGGGCCGGCCATTCGAGACCGGCCGCTCGACGTTTTTCGGCAAGGCCGGCGCCAGCCCGTCATGGGCGCGCATCGATGCTCTCAGCTCCATCGTCGAGCACGGCTTTGCCGGCGGCGCCGTGTTGCGCAACCGTACCCGCCTGGCCGACTACGACAAGCTGTACCAGAATGCCTTTCCCAGTGCCGTCAGCGCGGACGGCGCCAGCGTCACGGTGCTGGCCTATAACAGCGCCACGCGGCGGCGCAATCTGTTCAACCAGACCGATGTCGAGTGGACGGTCGACAGCGGCGCCGTGCGCCACCGCCTGCTGGCCGGCCTGGAACTGGGCCGGCAGAGCACAGACAATCTGCGCAATACCGGCTATTTCACCAGCCTGGGCAACGACGTCACGCATATCCTGCTGCCGACCAGCCATCCGGTAACGGACTTGCCCATCACGTTCCGCCCCAGCGCCACCGACGCCGACAACCACGGCGTGGCCGACACAAACGCGGTTTATCTGCAGGACCAGCTGCGGCTGTCGCCGCAATGGCAGCTGATTGCCGGGCTGCGCCATGAACGCTTCGCCGTCGACTTTCGCAACCGCCGCAATGGCGCCGTGATCGCCCGCACGGACCGGCCCTGGTCGCCGCGCGCGGCCGTCATCTATCAACCGGTGGCAACGCTGTCCCTGTACGCCAGCGCCAGCCAGTCTTTCCTGCCGCGCGCGGGCGAACAGCTGGCCTCGCTCACGCCGTCCAACGCCGTGTTCGAACCCGAGCGTTTCCGCAACCTGGAACTGGGCGCCAAATGGGAAATCCGGCCCGGCCTGGCGGCCAGCGCGGCGCTATACCGCCTGGCGCGCAGCAATGTGGCCGTGACCGACCCGGACGATATGCTGCGCGCGATCCTGGTCGACGGCCAGCGCAGCGAGGGACTGGAACTCGATCTGAACGGAAAAATCAACGAAGCCTGGAGCATCGCCGGCGGCTATGCGCTGCAGCATGCCGTGCTGGCGGCCACGCAGTCGGCCAGCGCCCAGGATGGCGCGCAAGTGGCCCATGTGCCGCGCCACAGCCTGTCGCTGTGGAACCGCTACGATTTCTCTCCCGCCTGGGGCTTGGCGCTGGGCCTGGTCGCCCGCAGCGCCGTGTATGCCTCGGCCTCGAACACGGTCACCTTGCCCGGCTACGCCCGCCTTGACGGCGCCTTCTATTTCAAGCCGAACCCGTCCTTCCAGCTGCAGCTGAACCTGGAAAACCTGACGGACAAAACCTACTACGCCTCCGCCCACAGCAACGACAACATCGCGCCCGGTTCGCCGCGCGCGCTGCGCATGACGGCGGCGTGGAAGTTTTAATTTGCAGCATTCCGCATCTTGCATTCCATAGCCAGCCAGCCGCGCGCGTGCGGTAGCCAGCCATTATTCATTCATCCGACATACTGAAAGAAAAGCGATGACCTCGAAAGACACAGCACGCACCAGCAAGCCTGGCGCCATTATCCGCAGCCGCAAGCACCAGCCGTCTTCCGCACCGCGCATGCACGGCACCGCGCTGGCCGCCTTTGCCACCCTGGCCCTGCCGTTCGCCGCGCACGCGCAAACGGTGGACAAGCCGCAGCAACTGCAGGAAGTCAAGGTGGTCGGCACCGCCGAGCGCCTGATCCAGGCGCCCGTGAAATCGGCCTCGGACAAGCTGACCGCGCCGCTGCTCGACACGCCGAAATCGGTGACCGTGATTCCGGCCGAAATCATTGCGCAAACGGGCGCCGTCTCGCTGACGGATGCGCTGCGCACCGTGCCCGGCATTACCATCGGCGCCGGCGAAGGCGGCAACCCGGTCGGCGACAACCTGTTCATTCGCGGCTACAACGCCCAGACCGACACCTATATCGACGGCATCCGCGACACCGGCTCGCAATCGCGCGAGATCTTCGCGCTGGAACAGATCGAAGTCGTCAAGGGCCCGAACTCGGCCTACGGTGGCCGTTCGTCGGCGGGCGGTGGCGTCAACCTGATCAGCAAGACGCCGAAAGCGGACAATTTCACCAATGCCTCCATCGCCCTGGGCAGCGCCAAATACCGCCGCGCCACGGCGGACCTGAACCGCGTCGTCAGCGACGACGTGGCCGTGCGCCTGAACGTGATGGCGCATGACGCCCATGTGGCGGGCCGCGACTTCATCAATGGCGACCGCTGGGGCATCGCGCCATCCGTCACCTTCGGCCTGAAATCCGCCACGCAAGCCACGCTCAGCTACTACCACATGCAGTCGAGCGAACTGCCCGACACGGGCTTGCCGTTCAATAATCCGTTCTCGTCCGGTGTCAACGTGGCGAAAAACGGCAACGGCACCCCCGTCGACGTGCCGCGCAATACCTTCTATGGCCTGGTCAACCGCGACTTCCGCGACACGCAAAGCGATATCGGCACCATCGACCTGCGCCACGATTTCGGCGGCAAGCTGGTGCTGCGCAATGTCACGCGCTACGGCAAGACCAGCAACGACTACGTCTGGACCCAGCCCGACGATTCGAAAGGCAACACCATGTTGTACGGCACCGTCTGGCGCCGCGCCAACACGCGCGTCACCGATACCGATGCGCTGGCCAACGCCACCAGCCTGGGCGGTGAGTTTTTTGCTGCGGGCGTGAAAAACACCTATACGGTGGGCATGGAACTGAGCCGCGAGGAAACCGGCCGCAGCTCGTATATCTTCAAGCCGGGCACCAACAACCTGGTCGATAACACGACCGTGTGCAAGGTGTCGGGCGCCGTCACCGGCTACAACTGCGCGCCATTGTTGAACCCGAACGCCAACGATCCGTGGGTCTACACGCGCACGGTGTCGCCGGCCCGCACCAATGTGGTCACCAACACGCGTTCCGTGTATGGTTTCGACACGCTGGAATTCACGCCGCAATGGCTGCTGAACCTGGGCATCCGCTGGGACGACTACAAGAGCGCCCTGAACGTGCCGCAATACACGCTGGACGGCAAGGTCACCAACGCCAGCAGCGCCAATGTGCACGCCACCTTCGCCAGCTACCAGGCGGGACTGGTGTACAAGCCCTCGACCAACAGCAGCGTCTACGTGTCGTACGGCACCTCGTCCACGCCACCGGGCAATGACGGCGGCGACGGCCTCGATGGATTGACGGCGGCGATCCAGAACCTGAAACCGCAGGAAAGCAAGAGTTTCGAACTGGGCACGAAATGGGAAGTGCTGCCGGGCGGCCGCCTGTCCCTGAGCGGCGCCTATTTCCAGAGCAATATGAGCAATGCGCGCGTGACGGCGCCGGACGGCACCACACAAAACGTGGGCGACAAGGAAGTCAAGGGCATCGAGCTGGGCGTGAGCGGCAATATCACGCGCGACTGGTCGGTATTCGGCGGCTACACGCACCTGAACGCCATCGTGAAAAACAACGGCTACGTCACGAATGGCGTGGTCAATGGCGTGACGCAATATGCGCCGTCGCCGTACAACGGCAACCAGTTCCCGACCACGCCGAAAAACAGTGCCTCGCTGTGGACCTCGTATGCGGTCACGCCGGCCATCACCATCGGCGGCGGCGTCAACTATGTCGACAAGGTCTACGCGTCGGTGGCCAACAACAAGTTCGCGCCGGCCTACACCCGCTTCGATGCCATGGCCAGCTATATCGTCAGCCGCAACGTCACCCTGCAGCTGAACGTGCAGAACCTGACCGACAAGCTGTACTTCGACAAGGTCTCCTCGCCGCACTACGCCGGCGTGGCGCCGGGCCGTTCGGCCACGCTGACGGCCAACATGAAGTTTTGATCGTCCTCATCAGCGCCGCCAGCCGAGCGGCGGCGCTTTTTTCATCACCAGGAGGAGCAATATGCCGATGGCCGGTGCCCATTCCATGCCAGGCGGCGATAGCCGTATTTTCGAACGCCTGCGCGCCGCGCGGCTGCGCCCGACCAGCGCCCGCGTCTGCATCCTGCAAATATTATCCGCCAGCGAGCGCGCCGCCCTGAATGCGGAAAGCATCTACCAGCAACTGCTGCAGATCGGCATCGCGGTCAGCCTGGGCACGATTTACCGCGTGCTCAAGGAAATGGAGCAGTCAGGCCTGCTGCTGCGTGAACGCGAGGCCAGTGCCAGCGGCAACAAGGCGCGCTACCTGATCAAGGCCGACCGGGTCGAGACGGACAGCTGCTACCTGGTGTGCCGGGTCTGCGAACGCAGCGTGCTGATGCAGGATGCCGCGCTGATCGAGCAGCTGCGCGGCACCGCCGCCTTGCACGGCATGGAAATCGGCGCCCGGGTGCTGTCGGTGCAGATGCGCTGCGCCAGTTGTGCGGAAGACGTGCCTGGCCGGCGATAGCGACGCCATCTGCCCCATCCGCCGCTTTGGCGCTACAATAGCTGACTCTCTTTTTTTGTAGCTTGCCGCCATGACCACGTCCACACCGAACATCACCATCACGCCTTCCGCCCACCCCCTGTCCGACGCCGAACGCGGCGAGCGCATGAACAAGCCGGCCTTTGGCCGCGTGTTTACCGATCATATGGTGGTGATTCCTTACCGCGACGGCAAGTGGCAGCAGGGCGAACTGAAAGCCTACGGCCCGTTGATGCTGGACCCGTCGGCCTCGTCGCTGCACTACGGCCAGGCCATTTTCGAAGGCTACAAGGCGTTTGCCCAGCCCGACGGCAGCATCAAGACCTTCCGTCCTGAACAGAACGCAGAACGCTTCAACCGCAGTGCCGCGCGCCTGGCCATGCCGGCCATTCCCGTCGACCTGTTCCTGGAAGCGGGCGACGCGCTCATTTCCATCGACCGCAACTGGGTGCCGGGCAAGACCGGCGAGAGCCTGTACATGCGTCCACTGATGATCGCCACCGACCCTTACCTGGGCGTGCGTCCGTCGGAAGAATACCTGTTCGTGCTGTTCGCCTCGCCTGCCGGCGCCTATTTCCCGCAAGGCGTGAAACCGGTCACCGTATGGATCAGCGAAGACTTCGTGCGCGCCGCGCCGGGCGGCACCGGTGAAGCCAAGTGCGCCGGCAACTATGCGGCCAGCCTGATGGCCCAGTCGCAAGCGCAAGAGAAGGGCTGCGACCAGGTGGTCTGGCTGGACGCCGTGCACCGCGAATTCATCGAAGAGATGGGCGGCATGAATTTGTTCTTCGTCTACAAGGACGGCGACAAGGTGACGGTGGTCACGCCGGAACTGACGGGCACCTTGCTGCCTGGCATTACCCGCCGCAGCCTGCTGGAAATGGCGAAAGACCTGGGCTATGCCACCGAAGAGCGCAAGCTGTCGGTACAGCAATGGCGCGACGATATCGCTTCGGGCCGCATGACCGAAGTGTTTGCCTGCGGCACGGCCGCCGTCATCACGCCGGTCGGCGTGGCCAAGGCCAATGGCTTTGAAATGACCATCAACAACAACGAGAACGGCGCCGTCACCCTGGCCCTGCGCGAAGCCCTGCTGGGCCTGCAGCACGGCACGGCCGCCGACACGCACGGCTGGATGCACAAGGTCTGCTGATTTACCGTGTTTGAATCACACTGCGCCGGCACCATGTTGCCGGCGTTTTTACATCGTTGAAGGAAATCCCATGCAACTGCGCTTTATCCTGCCTTTGTTATTGAGCCTGGCCAGCGGCCTGGCGCACGCTGCCGACGCCCAGTGTGTGGCGCCACGCAATATCAGCTTTGCCGACTACGACGTCAAGCCGTCGGACGAAAAAAATACCTGCTACAAGCAGAGCACCAACGTGCCCACCGATTACTTCATGCTGGCGCTGTCGTGGTCGCCCGGCTTTTGCGACAGCCAGCGCCGCCGCGGCGAGATTTCCAAAAAGGCCGCCTTCCAGTGCGCGGAAAGCAATCACTTTGGCTGGATCGTGCACGGCCTGTGGGCGCAGTCCGCCAACCCGGCCAGCTGCGACGATCTTTCCGTCACGCCGCCGCGCAAGACGGACCTGCATCCGCGCTATTGCAAGGGCAACCTGCCGAAACTGGCGCCGTCCGAGATCCTGCCTTATATGTGCATGCAGCCCGGTGAAGCATTGCTGCAGGGCGAATGGGAAAAGCATGGCGCCTGCGATTTCGGCACGGCCAAGGAATATTTCGAGAAGGAGCGTGAATTGTTCCAGGCCCTGAAATTGCCTGCCACTACCATGCCGAAGAACGAGTTGTTCCAGTGGATGAAGGAACACAATCCGCAGCTGAAAGGCCGCTGGCTCGGTTACGAAAAACACTCGGGCGAGCTGCGCATCTGCTACTCGAAGGATTTCAAGGTGATCGATTGTCAGAAGTAAAGCAGGCAGTGATGGTGGGCGAGGATGGCTTGCCGCCCGGTGCGCGCGGCTGGGCCATGTTGTCGCTGGCCATCGGCGTGGGCATGGCCTCGCTCGATACGGCGATCGCCAATACGGCCTTGCCGGCCATCGCCAGCGAACTGCATACGACGCCGGCGGCCTCGGTGTGGATCGTCAATGTGTACCAGCTGGCGATGGTGGCGACCCTGCTGCCGTTTTCTGCCCTGGGCGAGATCGTCGGCTACCGCCGCGTGTTTATCTCCGGCATGTTGCTGTTCACCCTGGCCTCGCTGGCCTGCGCCATGGCCTGGTCGCTGCCCTCGCTGGTGGTGGCGCGCCTGTTTCAAGGCGTCGGCGCCAGCGCCATGATGAGCGTCAACACGGCGCTGCTGCGCGTGCTGTACCCCAGGCATCTGCAGGGCCGGGCCTTCGGCAATAATGCGCTGGTGGTCGCGGTGGCGTTTGCCATCGGCCCCACGGCCGCCTCGCTGATCCTGGCGACCGCGTCGTGGCCGTGGCTGTTCGCCATCAACGTGCCGCTCGGCGTGGCCGGGTTTTTCCTGGCCCGCCGCATGCTGCCGGCCACCCGCTTGTCCGGTCATACAATGGATGGCCGCACGGCGCTGTACAACGTGGGCGCCTTCGGTTTGCTGATTTTACTGTTCGGCGACGCCGCCCACCATGCGCCATGGACCACCTTGCTGCCAGAGCTGGTGGCGGTGGTACTCTTCTTTATCCTGCTGCTGCGCCGGCAAAGCGGCCACCAGGCGCCGATGTTGCCGGTCGACCTGTTTCGCCGGCCGCTGTTCTTTTTGTCGTCGATGACGGCGATCTGCACCTTTGCCGCGCAAGGCCTGGCGTTCGTGTCGCTGCCATTCTATTTTGAAGTGACCCTGGGCCGCTCGCCGATCGAGACGGGCTTTTTGATGACGCCGTGGGCCGTGCTGGTGGCGGTGATGGCGCCGATTGCCGGGCGTCTCAGCGACCGCTATTCGTCGGGCCTGCTGGGCGGCATCGGCCTGGCGGCGCTGGCCACCGGCCTGCTGACCCTAGTGTGGATACCGGCCAACCCCGGCGTGGTCGATATCGGCTGGCGCATGGCGCTGTGCGGCATCGGTTTCGGCTTTTTCCAGGCGCCCAACCTGAAAGCCATCATGGGCAGCGCGCCACCCGAGCGCAGTGGCGGCGCCAGCGGCGTGGTCGCCACCTCGCGCCTGGTCGGCCAGGCCACCGGCGCCGCGCTGGTGGCCTACTGTTTTACCGTTTCAGCCACGCGCGGCACCAGCTATGCCTTGTTGCTGGCGGCGGGCTTTGCGGCGCTGGCCTGCATCGCCAGCTTTTCACGGCTGGTGGTGGCGCAGCCGGCCGCCCAGCCCTGAGGCGCTTCAGACGTCGATTGCCTTGTCGGACTGCATGCGCTTGCGCAGTTCGAACTTCTGGATCTTGCCGGTCGAGGTGCGGGGCAGGGGACCGAAATAGATTGCTTTCGGTACCTTGAAGCCGGCCAGGTTGTTCTTGCAAAACGCGATCAGTTCGGCTTCCGTGACACTGGCGCCCTCGCGCAGTTCCACGAATGCGCAGGGCGTCTCGCCCCATTTTTCGTCGGGCTGGGCGATCACGGCGGCGGCCAGCACCTGCGGGTGGTGATACAGGGCGTCTTCCACTTCCACGCTGGAGATGTTCTCTCCGCCTGAGATGATGATGTCCTTGCTGCGGTCCTTCAGCTTGATATAGCCGTCCGGATAGCGCACGCCCAGGTCGCCCGTATGGAACCAGCCGCCGGCAAACGCGTCCTGCGTGGCTTTCTCGTTTTTCAGGTAGCCCTTCATGCAGATATTCCCACGGAACATGATTTCGCCGATCTGTTCGCCGTCATTCGCCACCGGCTGCATGGTCTCCGGATCGAGCACGGCCACTTCGCTTTGCAGGTGGTAGCGCACGCCCTGGCGCGATTTTTTCACGGCCCGGTCTTCCGGCGACAGCGCGGCCCATTCCTCCTGCTCGGCGCAGATGGCGGCCGGGCCATAGACTTCCGTCAGGCCATACGAGTGGATCAGGTCAAACCCCATTTCTTCGATGCGCGCCACCATGGCCGCTGGCGGCGGTGCGCCCGCCACCATGCCGCGCACGGTCCAGTCGATGCCCTCGCGCCAGCCGGCCGGCGCATTGGCCAGCCCCGCATGCACGATGGGCGCCGCGCAATAATGGGTGACGCGCAGTTCGCGCATCAGGTCGAACACCAGCTTCGGCTCGAACTTGCGCAGGCACACATTGACGCCGGCGCGCGCGGCGATGGTCCAGGGAAAGCACCAGCCATTGCAATGGAACATCGGCAAGGTCCACAGATAGACGGCATGCTTGGGCATGTCCCATTCGAGGATGTTCGACAGGGCGTTCAGCGCTGCGCCACGGTGGTGGTAGACCACGCCTTTCGGGTCGCCCGTGGTGCCGGACGTGTAGTTGAGGGCGATCGCATCCCATTCGTCGGCGGGCGGCTGCCAGGCGTAATCGGGGTCGCCGCCGGCCAGCAGGCTTTCGTAGTCGAGCTCGGCAAACGCTTCCACCTGCGGCCCCAGTTCGTCATTGACCTGGATCACGCGCAGGCCGGGAATCTGTGCCGCCATCTGGCGCGCCAGCTCGGCAAATTCGGTATCGGCCAGCAGGACCTTGGCCTGGCCGTGGCGCAGCATGAAGGTCAGCGAGGCCAGGTCGAGACGGATATTCAGGGCGTTGAGCACGGCGCCGGCCATCGGCACGCCAAAGCTCGCCTCCACCATGGCGGGCGTATTGGGCAGCATCACGGCCACCGTGTCGCCTTTGCCCACGCCCAGTTTCGCCAGGCTGGATGCGAGCCGGCGCGTGCGGGCATAGGTGTCGCGCCAGTTCTGGCGCACGCCGCCATGTGCAATTGCCAGGCGATTGCCATATACTTCGGCTGCCCTGGCGATATAGTCGAGCGGGGTAAGGGCGGCATAGTTGGCGCTGTTCTTGCCCAGGCCGGTGTTGAAATCGGGTGTCATGGTGTGTCTCCTGATTGAAAATCTGCTGCTCCCTGTGGGCGGGGCTGGTGCCGACCAGCATAGCACCGGTATTGAAAAATCACTGTCACTCAGTTGACAACTGCGGACCAGCAAGGATGGAATGGAACACGATCTGCCCGAACTCGACAGCCACGACTGGTTCCTCGCCCTCGACGCCGGCCACCAGGCGCTGCTGCGCGCCGGCAGCGAACTGCGCCAATTCGAGGCGGGCGCGTATGTCACGCGGCGCGGCGAGCCGTCGCAGCACTGGATCGGCGTGCATGCGGGGCTGATCAAGCTGGCCGTGTACAACGCCGATGGCCGTGGCGCCACGTTTTCGGGCGTGCCGGCCGGCGGCTGGTGCGGCGAGGGCAGCGTGCTCAAGCGTGAACTGCGCCGCTACGACGTGGTTGCCGTGCGCGCCTCCAGCCTGCTGCTGGTGCCGGCCGAGCTGTTCCACCGCCTGCTGGCCGAAAGCCTGTCCTTCAATGCCTATGTGATCCGCCAGCTCAACGAGCGCATGGGCCAATTCATCGCCACCATCCAGAACCAGCGCCTGCTGGACGTCGATGCGCAGGTGGCGCAGGCGATCGCGCAGCTGTTTCACCCGATGCTATATCCGCGCACTTCCAGCGTGCTTGCGTTGTCGCAGGAAGAAATCGGCATGCTGACCGGCATCTCGCGCCAGCGCGTGAACCTGGCGCTGGGCCGGCTGGCCGAGCTGGGCCTGATCAGCATCGCCTGGCAGGCCATCCGCGTGGTCGACCTGGACGGCTTGCGCCATTACGGCGTGGCGTCGCTGTGATGACAGACGGCGCGCGCAAAGCATGGCATGCTGGGCGCTGTCATTATCAAGCGAGCTGACGCATGGCCCTGGTTTCCCATCATCCGCAACACTTGCTGGGCCTGCGTTTTCCGCTGCGCCTGCGCGTCACCGTGCGCCAGGGTTTTGTGACACTGCACAATGAAATCGCCGTCAAAAAGCTGGGCAGCGGCGACAGTTTTGTCGTGCCCGCCTTCTTGCGCTTTGCCTGCGACGTGATGCCGGGCCGCGGCAAGCCGGCCGTGTTCAGCCTGGCGCTGGAACAGGACGAGGCAGAGACAGCGGCAGATCATGGCGGTGGCAAGCGCTGGAGCCGCGCGCTGGCCCGGCATATTTTCCAGTCGCCGCAAGGCCAGTGGACGGCCGCCCGTTTGGCCGCGCTGTGGCAGGTGACGCCGCACAAGGCGCGCTCGCGCCTGTTTGCCGAAGGCGAAGCCTTGCTCAGCCTGGTGCGCGAACAGCGGCTGGCGCATGCCCTGCATACGGCGGCGCAAGCCGATCTTGGCGACGAGCGGGGGCTGGCGGAAGTGGCGGCCGGTTCCGGCTTTGCCTCGGTGCCCGCGTTTTGCGATGCCTGCACCGATGTGGCCGGCGTGCGCCCCGGCCTGTTCCTCGGCGGGCCAGGGCCCGCGCTGTGATACTCCGCTATAATCGCGGCATGGGACATTTTTTACAGCGCAAGCAGTGGAGTCTGTGGTTCGCCTGCCTGGCGCTGCTGCTCAATGCCCTGTTGCCGTCTTTGTCGCATGCGTTTGCGGCCAGCCAGGGCAGTGCCGCCGTCGAGATCTGCTCGGCCAGCGGCGCCGTCTACACGCAGGCCGACCTGGCGCCCCCATCCGGTCCGCAGCCCCAGCATATCGAACATTGCCTGTACTGCATGCACCATGCGGGCAGCCTGGCCTTGCCGCCAGCGCCGCCGCCGCTGGTCGCCGTGATCAAGGGACACGATGCGTATCCGCCGCGATTCTGCCAGGCCTTGCTGCCGCAGTTTGCCTGGCGCGGCGCGCGCCCGCGCGGGCCACCTGCGGCCGCCTGAGTTACCGTCTTTCCCGCCGCCACGCGGCACCATCTTTATGCAGTACTACGCCCATCGGGCCTGATATCATATGAAACGTCGCTTATTCCTTCTCGCCGGCACGGCGGGCATGCTGACGCTTGCCGCCTGCGGCGAGCCAGAACCCAAACCCCATTACAACGGCATCGACCTGACCGGTGGCGATTACAAGCCCGACTTCAAGTTGAGCGGCCCCGACGGCAAGGTCTACACCCTGGCCGACTTCAAGGGCAAGTATGTGATGGTCTTCTTCGGCTTTACCCAATGTCCGGACGTGTGCCCGACGGCGCTGTCGCGCGCCGTCGAAATCCGCAACAAGCTGGGGCCGGATGCCGACAAGCTGCAAGTGATCTTCATCAGCATCGATCCCGAGCGCGATACGGCGGCCTTGCTGGGCGAATACATGCGCGCCTTCGATCCGAGCTTCCTGGGGCTGCGCACCGATCCGCAAGCCACTGCCCAGACCGCTTTCAACTACAAGGTGTTCTACCGCCGCGTGGTCAGCGGCAGTTCCTACACCATGGATCACACGGCCGTCAGCTACGTGCTCGACAAGGAAGGGCGCATGCGCCTCGGCCTCAAGCACCAGCTGACGGCTGACGAATGCGCGCAAGACATCAAGACTCTGATGACCGCCAAATACACCTTATAAATCCCCTGAAAGGATCACATCATGTTTCACTTGAAAACCGTTGTTGCCGCCACCCTGGCCGTGCTGTCATTCTCCGCCGCCGCGCAAAGCGCCGTTACCGTCACCGAGCCGTGGGTGCGCGCCACCGTGGCGCAACAAAAGGCGACCGGCGCCTTCATGCAGATCACGGCGCCGAAAGCCATGCGCCTGGTCGAAGTGCGCAGCGCCGTGGCGGGCGTGGCCGAAATCCATGAGATGAGCATGAGCGACAATATGATGCGCATGCGCCAGGTCAAGGAACTCGCGCTGCCGGCCGGCAAGGCGGTCGAGCTGAAGCCGGGCGGCTATCATGTGATGCTGCTCGACCTCAAGGGCCAGGTCAAGGCGGGCGACAAAGTGCCGCTGACTCTGGTGCTGGAAGGCGAGGACAAGAAACGTGAAACCATCGAAGTCAATGCCGTGGCGCGTCCGCTGGGCGGCGCCCCGGCGGCGCATTCGATGCAGCACTGATCGTTGCTTTCCTAAAACCCGGTGCGCCGGGTTTTTTTACGTCTGCTTGAAAATTAAACAGTTGTTTGATATGATCTCAAACAACTGTTTAATTCATCCATACATCATGACCATCGAAAACAATACCGAACCCGCACGCGCCCGCATCTTGCAAACAGCGGCCGAGCTGTTTGCCGAACATGGCTATGCCAGCACCTCGGTGCGCAAGATTTGCGAGGCCGCCCAGGTCAACGTGGCGATGGTCAATTACTATTTTCACAGCAAGGAAGAGCTGCACCTGGCCGCCTTCGACCATGCGCGCGAACTGGCAGCGGCTTCGGCGCCAACGGTAGCCGAGGCCAGCGCGGCGGCCAACCTGCCGCCTGCCGAGCAATTGCGCCTGGCCATCGAAGCGCTGGTGTCCGACATGCTGCGCGGCGGGTCGGCCACGCTGTTCAGCCGCCTGGTGGCGCGCGAACTGCTGGAACCGACCGCCGCCATTCACAAGCTGGCCGAGCGCAATGTACGCCCGCAGCACGCGCTGTTTACCGGTCTGATCCGTGGCGTGGTGGGCGAGGCCATGCCGGCCGATAGCGTGCAGAAATGCGTGTTCAGCGTGATCGGCCAGGCCGTGTTCTATGCGCGCTCGCGCATCGTGCATGAACTGGTGGCGCCTGAAATCACCTATGACCAGGCGGGCATCGCCGCCATCGCCAGCCACGTGGCGCAGTTTTCGCTGGCCGCGCTGGACGGCATGCGGGCCCGATACACGGCAGAGGTGGCCGCATGAAGGCCCGCAACCTGACCCTGGTGCTGGCGGGCCTGGCCATGCTGGGCCCGTTCGCCACCGATACCTTTTTGCCGTCGTTCCCGGCGATCGCCACCCATTTCGATGTCAGCAGCGTGCTGGTGCAGCAGACCCTGAGCGTCTACCTGGCCGCCTATGCCTTCATGACCTTGTTTTACGGCACCTTGTCCGACTCGTTCGGCCGCCGTCCCGTGATTCTCGGCTCCCTGCTGCTGTTCGCCGTCGGCTCGATCGGCGCCGCGTTTGCCCCCAGCTTTGGCTGGCTGCTGTTTTTCCGCGGCATGCAGGGCGCCTCGGCCGGCGCGGGCAGGGTGATCGGCCAGGCCATCGTGCGAGATACCCTGTCCGGTGCGGCCGCGCAAAAGATGCTGGCCAATATCATGATGGTGTTCGGCATCGCGCCCGCCATCGCACCGATTATCGGCGGCTGGCTGCATGTCGCCTACGGCTGGCAGTCGACCTTTGTGTTTACGTTTTCCGTCACCGTGCTGCTGATGCTGGCCTGTTTGAAGGGCTTGCCGGAAAGCTTGCCGGCCGCCCAGCGCCAGCCGTTTCATCCTGGCACCATCGCCGCCAATTACTGGCAGGCGCTGCGGCACAAGGTGTTTCTGCTGCGCTCGCTGGCGGTGGCGTTTGCGTTTGGCGGCTTCGCGCTGTATATCGCGTCGGCGCCGCATTTCATCCTGGATCTGCTGCGCCTGCCCGAAACGGCGTTCGGCTGGATGTTCGTGCCGATGGTGGCGGGCCTGGTGCTGGGCTCGGCGCTGTCCGGCAAGCTGGCCCACTCGGTGCCGAGCGCTATATTGGTGCGGCGCGGCCTGCTGGTAATGGCGGCCACCGGCGTGCTGAACATGGCGTACAACCACTGGTTTGTCGCCAGCATCCCGTTTGCCGTGGTGCCGGTGGCGCTGTATGCCTTCGGCATGTCGATCGCGCTGCCGGGCATGACCATGTCCACTCTCGATATTTTCCCGCGGATGCGCGGCCTGGCCGCCTCCTTGCAGAATTTCGTGCAGATGGTGCTGTTTGCGCTGGTGTCCGGCTTTGTCGCGCCGCTGCTGTTCGATAGCGGCTTCAAGCTGGCGCTGGGGCAGGCGGCGGCCGTCGTCCTGGCCGGTTTCTTCTGGTGGCTGGGCACGCGCCAGGCGGCCGCTCACGGGTCGACTAGGGCGGTCAAAAGCAACTAATAGTCAGGCATGCATGCCGCTTTGTTACACTGTCACTATCGGCCGCCTGCACGGGGCCAGGCAGCTTTGTAACTTTATTGGCAGATCCATGCACCTTATTAACTCCAGTCTTAACCACGCCTTGCGCGTGCCGCTGGCCGCGGAAATCCATTCGCGGCCCTTTTTGCAGCTCGATGCACCGGAACTGATCACCCACCTGGCCGTCTACAGCAACGACCAGCCCGCTACGGGTGTGTCCAACATGCAGGCCCAGCACGCCACCCTGGCGGCGCTGTGCACACATTTCGGCGTTACCGGCCCCAGCAGCGAAGCGAAGTATTTTTATTATGACTTCGGCCGTTTCCGCCTGAAGTGGGAATGCCATACGGAATTTGCCACGTTTACCTTTGCCGAGCATCCCGATGCTCCCGTGCCGCTGGCGCAAGCGTTCGAGTCGATGCCGCTCGAACAATTGCCGCAGCAGTGGCTGGCCGGCCTGAAAGGCAAGCTGATGGTGGCGGCGCACGTGGTGCTCGAGCGCGCCGTCGAGCCGGCCGACGCCTACATGCAGGGTTTGGCCAAGGTTTTCGAAGGCAATACCCTGGTCGGCAGCGAAGTGCTGCAGGGTGGCGAACTGTGGACCGATTTCACCATTCAGTCCGACGGCTTCAGCCGCTTCATTATCCGCGACGCGGGCATGCGCTCGCAGCAATCGGGGCGCCTGGTGCAGCGCGTGCTGGAAATCGAAACCTACCGCATGTTTGCCTTGCTGGGCCTGCCTTACGCCATGCAGGCCGCGCCATCGCTGAACGCGATTGAAAACGAGCTGGCGACCCTGGCCGCCGCCATGGTCGAGACCGATAATGCGCGCGGCGATGACGGCGTCTCCGAGCAGGCCTTGCTCGACCGCATCACGCGCCTGGCGGCCCGCATCGAAAAGCTGTCGCTCGACAATAGCTACCGTTTTTCCGCCTCGAAAGCCTATATGGGCCTGGTCCGGGCCCGCATCGAGGAGCTGCGCGAAGTGCGCATCGAGGGCATACCGACGGTCGAGGAATTCATGGACCGCCGCCTGACGCCGGCCATGAGCACCTGCGAAGCGATGGCCAGCCGCCAGGAAGCGATGGCCCAGCGCATCGCCAATACCAATGACTTGCTGCGCACCCGCGTCGGCATCGTGCAGGAATTGCAGAACCGGCAAATCCTGCAATCGATGAACGAACGTGCCGCCCAGCAATTGCGGCTGCAGCAGGCCGTCGAAGGCTTGTCGGTGGCGGCCATTTCCTACTATGTGATCGGCCTGTTCAGCTATACGGGCAAGGCGGCCAAGGTGATGGGCTTGCCGCTCAATCCGGAAATCCTGGTCGGCGCGCTGGTGCCGTTCGTGGCGGCCGGTGTATGGCTGGGGCTGCGGCGCATGCATCACAAGCTCCATGCGCACTGAGCAGGACGACAGCCGTGCCTGAAGTTTGCTATGGTCCGACATTGAGCTTAACAAGGAGCCATGGTGCTAGCAAATGTCGGCGATATCTACAGTGTGTTTTCAATGGAGCTGCAGCAATACGTGGCGTGTCAGGTCACCCAGCTCAAGCCGGCGTCGTCGCCCAGGGGCACGCCGCTGGCGGCCGTGCTGGAACTGGACTGGAGCGGCGATGCCTTGCCCGACGCGGCGGCCGCCAGCCGCATGCGGCCCTTGCGCTACAGCTATTTTTTCATCCGGGACCGCCTCGATCACGGCTTTGTGACGGCCAATGTGCCGCCCGACCACGTGTTCATTGCCAATGTGCCCCCGCTGGTGGAAGAGGAGGTCAACACCTACAAGTTCGGCTGGGACGTGGGCGCCAGCATGGCGCGCCAGCGCAACTGGGAGAAAATTGATCCCGAACGGCGCGCGCAATTCCAGGCCGCATCGAGCGACAAGCAGGTGACCGTCGGCGGCCATGTCTTCAAGCAGGACGCGACCCGCATCAACGACAGCGTGCTGGACGCCATCAAGGACTTGTCCGAACTGGACCGGTTGCCTTGCCTGATGAACATCGAAACGAAGCAGGGCACGCCCGAGCTGATGGCGTATATCCAGCGGCATCCGTTTATCAACGAGCTGGACTGGCAATCGTCGACCGTCACCGATATCGACGTCAGCGCCACCCGCCTGAACCGTTTTATCCTGCAGCCCGATGGGGTTGCCAAGGTGCGCCTCAATCCCGAGCTGTACCTGTTCTCGCTGACGGCCATGCCGTCGCCGCAGTTGCGGGTCGAGCAGGCGGAGCAGGGGCGCGACCTGACTTTGCAGTGCGTGGAGAACATGCCGGTCCTGCAAGGCTTGGACCGCCTGGGCGCGTTGTCGCTGACCGGCGTCACGGAGGTCGACCTGGCGCCGGTGGTCCGACGCTTTCCTCAACTGAGGGAGTTGCGCATCTGGGGCAAGCCCGGCAATGCCAGCAATTTCCACAGCATCGCGCAGCTGACGCAGTTGCAGATGCTGACCACGTTTGATGTGTTCGGCTTCGGCGCCGACGAGTTCCCCGCACCTGAACAATTGCCGAAGCTGTCGCAGCTGTGGATGACCAGCGTGTCGGCAGATGTCGCCAAGGCCGTCAAGACGGTGTACAAGAAAGCGGCGGCGCAGGGGCTGGACTTGTCGATCAGCAAGCCTCGCAAACCGGAATGGCTGGCCGAGAACCTGCACAATCCGTTTCGCGACTGGGATGGCAGAGAGCAGATTTCGGCAGCCCAGGCAAAGAAGGCGGCGCTGGCCTACAAGAACCTGCTGGCCGCCACGCGTGCCATCGACGCCACCATGCCGGCGGCCGAGGCTGCCGCCGCGCTGGACGCCATGGTGACGGCCTATACCGTGGATTTCAACAAGATGGACCGCTCCGGCATGATCGAAACCGTCGAGCGCGAGGAAATCTACAGCGTGCTGGTCGATGTATTGAAACAGTTGGAACAGGAGCTGGGAGAGCAGGGGGCCGTGCTGGTGCGGCAGGAACGCCTGTATGAATTATTCGACCAGTTGCGCGACTTCTGACGCAGGTACATCCGGAGTAGAAATAAAGTTCTAGACATAAAGTTCTAGTATGGGTATGCTGGCGTCATGTCAAAACATAGCCCACTCCCCACACCTACCGCAGCCGAACTGGAGCTGCTGCGCATCCTCTGGCAGCACGGTCCGCTGGACGCGCGTGCCGTCTATGATTTTCTTGCGCTCGAGCGTGCCGACGCCAGTTACGCCACCGTATTGCGCCAGCTGCAACTGATGCATGGCAAAGGCCTGCTGAGCCGCGATGAAAGCCGGCGGCCTCAGCAATACTGCGCTGTGGAAGCGCAGGAAAAAGTGCAGACCAGCCTGCTCAAGGACCTGATCGGCAAGGTGTTTGCCGGTTCCGGCAAGGCACTGGTGCTGACCGCCCTGCGCGAGCATGTCAGCGACGCGGACCGGCTGGAAATCGAAAAAATCCTGCGCAACAAGGATGCGGGCAAGCCATGAACCTGGCCATGCTGATTCCCGCACTGGGCTGGTCGCTGCTGTATTTTGTCTGGCAGGGACTGGCGGTCGGCGCGCTGGCAGCCGTGGCCCTGTGGCTGCTGCGAGGCGCTGACGCGCGTGCCCGCCATGCGGTGTGCGCGCTGGCGCTGCTGGCGTGCTTGGTCATTCCTTTGACGCATCTGCTGTATCTGCTCGGCGCCGTAGCGCCGCCGTCCTCCGCCTTTTCTTCGACGCTGCTGAACGCGTGGATGCCGTCGCTGGTGCTGGCCTGGAGCGCAGGCGTGGCCTTGATGAGCTTGCGCCTGTTGCTGGGCCTGGCCTGGGTCGCCCGGCTGCGCCGCCAGGCCATTGCCGCACCGGCCATCTGGCAGCAGCGCCTCGATGCGCTGGCCTTGCGCATGGGTCTGCGTTCCCCGGTCCCGCTCAGGCTGCATGCGGCGCTGGCCAGTCCGGTGACGGTCGGCTTTTTCCGTCCGCTGGTGCTGCTGCCGGCGTCCTTGCTGAGCGGCATGCCGGTGCCTTTGCTGGAAGCCCTGCTGGCGCACGAACTGGCGCATGTGCGGCGCTGGGATTACCTGGTCAACCTGTTGCAGAGCGTGGCCGAAGCGCTGCTGTTCTTCCATCCCGTGGTGTGGTGGTTGTCGGCGCGCCTGCGGATCGAACGCGAACTGGTGGCCGATGCGCTGGCGGCGCAGTCCTTGCAGGATCCGGCCCAGCTGGTCAGTGCGCTACACCAGCTCTCTTTGCAGCCAGCAACGCCTGGGCACGATGGCTTGTTGCTGTCGGCGCGCGGCGGCACCTTGCTCATGCGCATCCAGCGCCTGATGGCGCCCGCGCCCACGCTGATGCCGGGCAGGGCGGGCTGGAAACTGGCGCTGCCGGCCATGCTGCTGGCCGGTTCCACCTTGCTGGCCCAGGCGCCGCGCCCGTCCGCGCCGCCGATACGGCTTGCCGCCGCCAGCATGCTGGCGCTGCCCGTCAATGCCCGCCATATGCTGGTGATCGACGACGCCAGCGGCAAGGTGCTGATGGCGAAGGACGCCGATGCCATCGTGCCGATCGCCTCGATCACCAAGCTGATGACGGCCATGGTGGTGCTCGACGCCGGCCTCGACCCCGATGAAACACTGCGCATCGTGCGCGCCGATGGCGAGCCCAGCCAGCGCCGTGGCGTGCTGGCCGACGGCGTGCAAGTGCCGCGTTCGGTGGCCTTGCAACTGGCGCTGCTGCCGTCCGAAAACCGCGCCGCCGCCGCCCTGGCGCGTACTTATCCCGGTGGCCGCGCGGCGTTTGACCTGGCGCTGCAAGCGAAGATCCGCAGCCTGGGCCTGAAACGCACGACCCTGGACGACCCGGTCGGCACCTCGCCGGCCAACACCTCGACCGCCACCGAAGTGGCGCGCATCGTGGCGGCGGCCGCGCGCTATCCCGAGATCGCCCGCATCACCACGGCCGCGCAAGCGAGCGTGGCCGTCAACGGCAGGCCGCGCACCCTGCACAACACCAATGCGCTGGTCGGCCATGCCGGCTGGGACATCGCGCTGTCGAAAACCGGCAGCAGCAACGAGGCCGGCAGTTGCCTGACCATGCGCATGAAGAGTGGCGGCAAGCATGTCACCGTGGTGCTGCTCGATGCCGACGGCGCCGAGCGGCGCGGCCTCGATGCGGCCCATATCCGCACCGCGCTGGCTTCCAATACCTATTTTTAACCCTGGAGAATAATAATGACGAGATTGGCAAAACTGTTGGTGGTGGTGGCGATGACGGCGGCGGGCATGGCGCAGGCACAGGATGTGCCGGTGAACTGCGACGACTGCAAGGCGTGGAATGCGCCCGTCAAGCCGTTCAATATCTACGGCAATACCTGGTATGTGGGCGTGGCGGGCTTGTCCGCCGTGCTGGTCACCAGTGACGGCGGCCATATCCTGCTCGACGGCGCGCTGCCGCAATCGGCGCCGCTGATCCAGGCTAACATCGAGTCGCTGGGTTTCAGCATGAAAGACGTCAAGCTGATCCTCAATTCCCACGCGCACTGGGACCATGCGGGCGGCATCGCGGCGTTGCAGCGCGCCAGCGGCGCCACCGTGGTGGCCAGCGCCTCGGGCGCACAGGTGCTGCAGAGCGGTACCAACGGCCGTGACGATCCGCAATACCAGGCCAAGCCGGTGGTGCGGGTGGCCAAGGTCGACCAGGTCACCGTGGTAAAAGAGGGCGACGTCGTCAAGCTGGGGAAACTGGCGCTCACAGCCCATATGACGCCCGGCCATACGCCCGGCGCCACCACCTGGACGTGGCAATCGTGCGAGGACCAGCGTTGCAAGAATATCGTCTACGCCGACAGCCTGAACGCCTATTCCAGCGGCGACTTCACCTTTACCGGCAAGGGCAAAACGCCCGATATCTCGGCCTCGTTCCAGGCCAGCATAGACAAGGTTGCCGCTTTGCCGTGCGACGTGATTATCTCCGTGCACCCGGGCATGACCAAGGTGCTGGAAAAAGCCGCCGGGCGCACCAGCGAGCACAATCCCTTTGTCGACGCGGGCGCCTGCCGCGCGTACGCGGACAATGCGGGGAAATTGCTGGCCAAGCGATTGGCGAGCGAGCGGGGGGCGGTGGTGCAGGATGCGGCTACGGGTACGCCGCATAGCCATTAAGATACCTCATTTACGCCAGGATACTCGATGAATGCTGGCTATAACCGCAGCATCCTGCAGGGTGCTGTGAATAACGAAACGCAGACTCAGGCGATGAAAAAATGGCAGGCGAAAAAGCCGGAATGATTCGTTAAACGTGTTTATAACCAGGCGGGTCTTGAGAGCTATATAGACCAACAGACGCGTTTGCCTGCTACGCTTGCAGTGTCGGCACGGCCTGCCGAAGCCAGTGGCGGACAGGTCGTGTTGCCGCAAGACGCTCAGCAGATGATGGTTAGGCGATAATTGCCTGTGATGAGCAGAAACCGCTAGCGTATGGACGCCTGCCGCGCCTGCCTGGATGAGGCCAGAAAAAAATGCCTTCAGGTCTTTAGTGAGAATCGATTATCAATTACAATGCAAGCCTATTGCATTTCATTGACTGTTTTCAGGAAGCTCATGTCTCCATCCCGATTTTTACGCCGCCCCGCCGCACTGTTGCTCGCCGCCGCCAGCCCCCTGGCGCTGGCCGCCGATCCCGTGCCCGCCGAAGACACCACCGGCCACAGCCATATCCCGGAGGTGGTGAACGTGAAAGCCGAGCGCCAGCATTACCGCAGCCTGTCGGCCACCGGCGCCACCAAGACCGACGCCTTGCTGATGGATTTGCCGCAGAGCGTGCGCGTGCTGACCGGCGATTTGCTGCGCGATGCGGGCGTGACGAATTTGGCCGGTGCGCTTGAATTGTCCAGTGGCATTGCCAAGCAAAGCCCGCTGGGCGGCCTGTGGGACAGCTATGCCATGCGCGGCTTTACGGGCGACCCGAATTTCGGTTCCGACTATATGGTCAACGGTTTCAGTTCCAGCCGTGGCTACAACGGCATGCGCGACGCGGCCAATACGCAGAACATCGAGGTGCTCAAGGGGCCGGCGTCGGCCCTGTATGGCCGGGGCGAGCCGGGCGGCACCGTCAATATCACCACCAAGAAGCCGAAATTCGTGCCCGAATACAGCGCCGATGTTTCGCTGGGCAGCTTCAACATGAAGCGCGCCGCCGTCGACCTGACCGGCCCCCTGAGCGACACCGTCGCTTATCGCCTGAACGCCGCGCATGAACAGGGCGACAGCTTCCGCGACACGCTCAAGGTCGAGCGCAGCATCTTTTCGCCATCGTTCATCTGGCTGCTGGGCGACCATACGACGGTGTCCTACGAGATCGAAGCCGTGCGCCAGCGCGCGCCGTTCGACCGCGGCGTGCTGGCCGTCAATGGCAAGCTGGGCGTGGTGCCCGTGTCGCGCTTCCTCGGCGAGCCGAATGATGGTCCGATGACGGTCAAGTCGCTGGGCCAGCAGCTGTTCATCCATCACGATCTGTCTGGCGAGTGGATATTGCAGGCCGGGCTGTCCTACCGCGACAGCGAACTGACGGGCTATTCGAGCGAGGCGAACAACCTGCTGGCGGACGGACGCACCTTGCGCCGCCAGCGCCGCCACCGCGATTTTTCCTCGACCGATGTGTCGGGACGCATCGAACTGCTGGGCAAGCTGACCACGGGCGCGTTCAAGCATGAAGTGCTGCTGGGCGTGGACGCCTACCATTTCGACGACCACCGGGTGCAGCTGCGCCGCAACCCGTCCGCCGGCAATGCTTACGCGATCGATATCTTTGCCCCGGTGTATGGCGGCGTGGCCGATCCGCTGGCGTTGTCGATCGATACGCAAGAGGGGCAGAAGGCGCACGGCCTGTATGCGCAGGACCAGATCGACCTGGGTGCGCAATGGAAGGCGCTGGTCGGCGTGCGCCACGACAGCTATGACCAGGATGTGACGAACAATCGCCTCAAAGTGAGCAATAATCAGTCGCTGTCGGCCACCAGCCCGCGCGTGGGCCTGGTCTACCAGCCGTCGAAAGCGTGGTCGCTGTACGCCAGCGCCGCCAAGGGTTTCCGGCCCAACAGCGGCATCAGCATAGCCAACCAGGCGTTCCCGGCCGAGCAGAGCCGCTCGTACGAACTGGGCGCGAAACTGGACACCGGCAAGCTGACGGGTACCCTGGCCGTGTATGACATCAGCAAGCGCAATGTCTTGACCACCAATCCGCTCAATACCGATTTCGCCATCGCCGCCGGCGAAGTGGGCAGCCGCGGGCTGGAGCTGGACGTGTCGGGCGAACTGGCGCGCGGCTTGCGCGTCTCGGGCGCCTATGCCTACACGGACGCCACCGTCACGCGTGGCGACAATACCATCGTTACCGGCAGCCGTTTTGCCAACGTGGCGCGCCACAGCGCCAATATCGTTGCCACCCAGCAGTTCATCCTGGGCAGCGGCACGGCCAGCGTCGGTGGCGGCCTGCAATACGTGGGCGAGCGCCTCGGTGACGTGGCCGTCAGCAGCAACTTCACCTTGCCGGCCTATACCACCGCCAAGCTGCTGGCCTCGTACTCACCGACCGCGAAGCTGCGCCTGTCGCTGAATGTGGAAAACCTGTTCAACCGCAGCTACTACGCCAGTTCCTACAGCCCGCTGTGGGTGGCGCCGGGGGCGGAGCGGACGGTGACGTTGAATGCGCATTACAGGTTTTGATATGTTTAACCCCCAGTCTCCGCCGTTGGGTTAAATAACGCCATCCTCCCACCAACATTCCTCATGATTTAATGACTGTAAACGCTACTCTCACTCCCATCCCCCTGCGCGCCCGCATCGCCGTGATCGACGTGATGCGCGGCCTGGTGATGCTGATCATGCTGTTCGACCATGTGCGCGAAACCGTGTTCCTGCATCACCAGGTCGGCGATCCGATGGATGCGTCCACCGTCGACCCGGCCCTGTTTTTCACGCGCATGGCGGCCCACGTTTGTGCGCCGATGTTCGTGTTCCTGACGGGCCTGTCGGCCTGGCTGTACGCCCATCCGGCGGCAGGCCCGCGCAGCGCCACCGGCTTCCTGTTCAAGCGCGGCCTGCTGCTGGTGGTGCTGGAACTGGTGTTCGTCAATTTCGCCTGGAACGGCGCGTTTCCGCCGGCGGTGCTGTACCTGCAGGTGATCTGGGTGATCGGCCTGGCCATGATGGCGCTGGCCGTGCTGCACCGCTTGCCCCTGGCGGTATTGCTGGTGCTGGGCGTGGCGATCGTCGCCGGCCAGCATCTGTTTACCGATCTGCATGCGGAAGAGGGCAGCCTGGCCTACTATCTGCTGACGGTGCTGCTGCAGCGCGGCTATCTGGTGGCCGACGGGGCCATGAAAATCAAGGTCAGCTATCCGCTGCTGCCGTGGATAGGCGTGATCGTGCTCGGCTACGCGGCCGGCCCCCTGTATGCGCGCAGCCTTGGCCTGGCAGGGCGGCGCCGTTGGCTGCTGGCGCTGGGCGCAGGCTGTTTGCTGCTGCTGGCCGTGCTGCGCGGTTTTAATATTTACGGTGAAACCCTGCCGTGGGTGGCCGGCGAGACGGCCTTGCAGACGGCGATGAGCGTGCTGAACTTCACCAAGTATCCGCCGTCGCTGGACTTCCTGCTGTTCACCCTGGGCCTGGGCCTGCTGGGCCTGGCCTGGCTGGAAACCCTGGACAACTGGTTCGTGCGCGCCTGCGCCACCTTTGGCGGCGCGCCGATGTTCTATTATTTGCTGCACCTGTACCTGCTGTTGATCATCGGAAAAACTCTTACGGCCGTGCTGGGCGCCAACCATGGCGGCCGCTATGGCGTCGAGCATGTGTGGCAGGTGTGGCTGATCGCGCTGGCCCTGATGCCGCTGCTGTACTGGCCCTGCCGCGCGTTTGCCAACTACAAGCGCACCTCGAACAAAGCCTGGGTGCGCTACTTCTGAGCTGCTTTTTGCAAGACTATTTGCAGTACAGCCGGTCGATGCTGTGCGGCGAAGCCAGGTAGTGCCGCGTCTGCCAGCTGATCGCCACCCGGTAGGCGCAGGGCGCATCAAACGCCACGTTGACGGGGAAGCCGCCGTTATTGCCCGACAGATGGGGGCCGCCCGCGCCGCCGCGGAACAGGTAATTGCTGGCCGGTGGCGGTGGCGTGAAATTGGCGGCCGGCAGCGGTGGCGGCGGATGGGTGATGCCGTTGTTGTTGGAAATCGTCACATTGAAAAAGCGCAGATGCGGGTGGTCTATCGTGTACAGGATATGCACCACGCCGCCCGCGATCGGGTTGCAGGCATTGCTGCGCAGCTCTTCCAGGTCCAGCGCGACAATCACCGGTGAATTGTCGAAGACGATGGAATCGAGGCCGTCGCTGGCCACCAGCGCCAGGGTGGTGGCGTCGCGCACCTCGAAGCCAAGACGGTAGCGGCGCACGGGTTCGCTTTCGGTGCTGGCCAGGCTGCGGCCCGCGTCCAGAATCGGCAGGCCGCCCGGCAGCTTGGGCGGATGCAGGCTGGTGATGGCATCGGTATTGACCACCAGCAGGTCAAAGGTGCGCAGGAAATTGCCGGTACCGACATTGACGACCGAGGTGGTGCCGTCGCGCATGTCGACCGTCACCGCCTTGTTGTCGACCCGTATCCAGCCACCCGCCTGCAGGTCGGCCGTGTCGACGAAGACCGGTGCGGAGTCGCCCAGTCCCAGGCCGTTCGTGTAGAACACATAGCCCACATGGGTGCCGAGCATCTGCGTCAGCGGCGCCAGGCTGGCGGGTGCCACCGAGGGCAGGGCGGCGGGATCTTCGGTGCCGCCGGGCCAGGTCCACTCGCCGACCAGGAAGCGGTATTCGAGCGCATTGGCGGGAATGGCGCTATTGCGCAGCGGGCAATTGCCTTTCAGGGTGACGGCGCCGCCAAAGACATAGGATTGGATGGGGCCGCCCGCATAACCCTGTGGCGAAAAGCCGGGCAGCGACGGAAACGGGTGGATATCGAACACCTCGACCTGTTGCCAGTGCGGCACGGCTTCCACGTCGGGTGGCAAGACTTCGCTCGAGCACAATTCCACGCAGAAGCAGTGGCCGACGTTTTCGCGGCCCGGCTGGCGTCCGGCCGATTGCGGTTCCGACAGAATGGTCACGCCGCCCAGCTGGGCCGTGAAGTACACATCGGGGCCGCCGGCAAACTCGATATTGATCACGGGCGAGAAGGGCGTGAGGGTAAAGTCCGACGCCAGGTAGTCGATGCGAAAGCGGCCGCTCGCGTCCGTCACGGCGTCGCCCAGGGCGTCGTCCTGCAGCCAGTCGGCGTCAAACGCGCGCACGGTGGCGCCGGCGATCGGCGCATGCGGCGCGGCGCAGGTGCGCAGCATGCCGCAGATGGTCCAGGCGCCAAAGCGCGCGCGGATCAAACACCAGAACCGGTGCGGCAGGCAATAGTCCCAGATGGCCAGGAAATCCTCGCCGGCGCGGCGCCAGCGCGGCTGGATGATGGTGATGGAAAACTGCAGCGGTACCGGCTCTCGCGGCCCGGGCTTCAGGTGCGGCACGGTGGGGCACAGCACGTCGACCTCGACCGCCTCGCCCTGGTATTGCGTCTCCTCGTCGATGGTAAAACTGTAGTTGCCATCGGCATCGGTGCGCGCCTCGGCCAGCAAGAACGGCGTCTTGGCCTCGACGTCTTCGTCCCTGAGGATGGCGAAGGTTTCCTTGGCACTGGCCACGGCCAGCGCCGTGGCGTTCTGCGTATCGCGCACACGGTACAGGCGTACGATGACATGCGACAGGTTTTCCGGACACTCTGCACAGATCAAGCCGCACAGTTTGCCTCGCAGGATATAGGCCATGACGATCCCCTTGCTCGATTGAAACAGGCGCCGCAAGACGCTGCGGCTACCCTGTCAAGCTAGCAAACGGCAGCCTGAGGCGTTTGATCTCGCGTAAGGCCGACCCGCTATTTAATCAGGGCAAGCACCTCGCGGAAACGGGGATGGCGGCAGTCGCGCAGCCACTCGAAGGCCAGCATTTCCACCGTCAGCAATTGCGCGCCCAGGGTCGCCAGCCGGCTGAGTGCCGCATCGCGGCTGGACTGCAGGCGCGAGCCGACGGCATCGATGGCGATGATCACGTCGTAGTCGCGTTCCAATAGCCCGATTGCCGTTTGCAGCATGCAGACATGGGCTTCGCAGCCGGTGACGATCACCTGCGTGCGTCCGGCTGGCAACAGTTCCTGCAAACCGTCTTCGCAGGCGCCGAAATGGGTTTTCTGCAGCGTGTCCTGGCACAGCGCGGCGATCCCGGGCGCGTTCGGCCCCAGCTTGCCGCTGTTCTGCTCGGTGCCCAGCACGGGGATGTCGAGCAGCCGGGCAATCGTGGCCAGCCGCACATTCTGCGCCAGCACAGCGTCGCCATCGTGGATCGCCGGCATCAATCGTCCCTGCAGGTCGACAATCACCAGCACCGCTTTATTTGCATCCATCAGCATCGTGTTCTCCTTGGTTTATTCATGGTAACCATTCGGACGTGGACGACTCGCCCATCAGGTAATCATGGTTCAGTTCGATGACCTCGCGCAGATAATTCCACAAGGCCCGCACCCGGGCGATATTACGCCGCTCTGTCGGCGAGATCATCCAGAAAGACCGCTGCAGGTCGATCTGGCCGTCCAGCACCGGCACCAGTTCGGTGGACTGCTGGGCCACGAAGCATGGCAGGATCGCCAGCGCCTGGCCGGCGCGCGCCGCATGGTATTGCGCCAGCACGCTGGTGCTGCGAAAGGCGCGCAGCGACTCGGGCGCCACATGGTCCATATAGCGCAGCTCGGCGCTGAAGACCAGGTCGTCCACATAGCCGATGATGGGGTGCTGCGCCAGCTGGGCCACGCTGGCAATCGGCTCATGGCGCGCCAGATAGGCGGGCGTGGCGTACAGCTTCAGGCGGTAATCCGACAATTTCGTCACCACGTAGGGGCCGGACAGGGGCCGCTCGATGGAAATGGCCACGTCCGCCTCGCGCTTGGACAAGCTGACGAAACGCGGCACGGCGATCAGGTCGACGCTGATATGCGGATGGCGGCCGCAAAAATGCGCCAGGTGCGGCGCCAGCACCACCGCGCCAAAGCCCTCGGTGGCGCCCAGGCGCACCTGGCCCGACAGCAGGCGGTTGTGCTCGCCCAATTCCTCGGTGGCGGCAAACACCGTGCTTTCCATGGTTTCCGCATATTCCATCAGGCGGTGGCCTTCGGGCGTCAGCTGGTAGCCGACGTAATTGCGGTCGAACAGCTGGGTGCCCACCTGCTCCTCGAACTTGCGCATGCGGCGCGAGACGGTCGAGTGATCGATGCCCAGTTTTTTGGCCGCATCGACCAGGCCGGCGCTGCGCGTCAGTTCCAGGAAGACCCGTACATTGTCCCAATCGAGCATTTTGCCTCCTTGTGCATTTTTGCAAAGGAATTATGCAGTAATTTCACTTGAGTGCATATTTTTACACATGCAGAATGCAGATAAACATATAAGAAATATTCTTTATCCATCAGGAGACACTGCATGAAAAAGACCGTTCTGGCCATGGGCGCACTCGCGCTCGCCCTTTCCTTCAACACTGCCCAGGCGCAGATTTCCGATGGCGTCGTCAAGGTCGGCATCCTGACCGACATGTCCGGCCCGTATTCGGCGATGGGCGGGCGCGGTTCCGTCATCGCCAGCCAGATGGCGATGGAAGACTGCCTGAAAGCCGAATGCAAGGGCATGAAGATCGAAATCGTCTCGGCCGACCACCTGAACAAGGCCGATATCGCCGCCTCCAAGGCGCGCGAATGGATAGACCGCGACAAGGTCGATGCGATCGCCGATCTCACCAATTCCTCGGTGGCGCTGTCGGTGCAAAAGCTGATGAAGGAGAAGGGCGGCATCGCCATGTTCAGCGGCCCGGCCACCGGGCGGCTGACCAATGAAGACTGCTCGCCGAACGGCTTCCACTGGATGTTCGACACCTATTCGCAGGCGGCCGGCACGGCGGCGGCATTGACCAAGCTGGGACAGAAATCCTGGTACTTCGTCACCGTCGATTACGCCTTCGGCCACTCGCTGGAAAAAGACGCCAGCGATGTCGTCAAGCGCAACGGCGGTACCGTGCTGGGCGCCGTGCGCCACCCGCTCAACGCCTCGGATTTTTCCTCGTTCCTGGTGCAGGCGCAAGGCTCGAAGGCGCAGGTGATCGGCCTGGCCAATGGCGGCGCCGACGTTGTCTCGGCCATCAAGCAGGCGCGCGAATTCCGCATCGGCAGCGGCAAGGACCAGCGCCTGGCGGCCTTGCTGGTGTTCCTGTCCGACGTGCACGCGCTGGGACTCGAAACGGCGCAGGGCCTGGTCTACGCCGACGGTTTTTACTGGGACTACGACGACCGCAGCCGCGCCTTTGCCAAGCGTTTCGAAGCGCTCAACAAGGGCGCCAAGCCGACCATGGTGCAGGCCGGCGTGTATTCCAGCGTCTATCACTACCTGAAATCGGTAGCGGCCGCGAAAAGCGACGACTCGAAAATCGTCGCCGAAAAAATGCGCGAACTGCCGATCAAGGACGTCGTCATGAACAACGCCTCGATCCGCCCCGACGGCCGCGTGATCCACGATATGTACCTGGTGCAGGTGAAAACCCCGGCCGAATCGAAAGGCGCGTGGGACTACCTGAAAGTGCTGTCGACCATCCCCGCCGACCAGGCGTTCAAGCCGATGGATGCGGCGGCGTGCAACCTGGTCAAGAAATAACCCCCCTATTCTACGGAGCACACCATGAACCAAGCCCTCACCCAAGTCCCCGCCGTCCCCCTGCATATCGGCGGCAAGCACCACGCTTCAAGCACCACCGAATGGCGCGACGTGGTCAATCCGGCCACCCAGGAAATCGTCGCCCGCGTGCCGTTTTCCACCACCGCCGAAGTCGAACTGGCGATCGCCACCGCCAAGGAAGCGTTCAAAACCTGGCGCAATACGCCGCTGGCGGCGCGCATGCGCATCATGCTCAAGTACCAGCATCTGATCCGTGAAAATATCGGTGCCCTGGCCGAACTGATCACGCGTGAACACGGCAAGACCCTGCCGGATGCGGAAGGCGAAGTCATGCGCGGCCTGGAAGTGGTGGAACACGCGTGCTCGATCGCCACCCTGCAGCTGGGAGAAATTGCGGAAAACGCCGCCAACGGCGTCGATGTCTACAATATCTACCAGCCGCTGGGCGTGGGCGCCGGCATCACGGCCTTCAATTTCCCCGTGATGCTGCCGTGTTTCATGTTCCCGATCGCGATTGCCTGCGGTAATACCTTTGTGCTGAAACCGTCCGAGCAGGACCCGTCGTCGACCATGTACCTGGTCGAACTGATGTACCAGGCGGGCCTGCCGGCCGGCGTGCTGAATGTGGTGCATGGCGGCGCCGACGTGGTCAACCTGCTGTGCGACCATGCCGATATCAAGGCCGTCTCGTTTATCGGCTCGACCGCCGTCGGCACCCACGTGTACCGCCGCGCCAGCGAATCGGGCAAGCGCGCGCAGTCGATGATGGGCGCGAAAAACCATTGCGTGGTGCTGGCCGACGCCAACAAGGAGCAGGCGATCAACAACCTGATCGGCGCGGCGTTTGGCGCGGCCGGCCAGCGCTGCATGGCCAATTCGGTGGTGGTGCTGGTGGGCCAGGCGCGCTCGTGGCTGCCGGACATCGTGGCGCGTTCGCAAGCGCTGAAAGTGGGGCCGGGCAGCGACCGCGACGCGGACCTGGGGCCGATGGTCTCGAAGGCCGCCATGCAGCGCGCCGAAAAACTGATACAGGCCGGCGTCGACGAAGGCGCGCAGCTGCTGCTCGACGGCCGTGGCCACCAGGTGGCCGGTTTCGAAGGCGGCAACTTCATGGGGCCGACGATCTTCTCGAAAGTCAACGCCAGCAATTCCGTCTACACGCAGGAGATCTTCGGCCCCGCCATGTGCGTGGTGGAGACCGAGACGCTGGACGAAGCGATCGCCTTTATCAACGCCAACCCGAACGGCAACGGCACCTCGATCTTTACCTCGTCGGGCTGGGCCGGGCGCAAGTTCCAGAACGAGATCGACGTGGGCCAGGTCGGCATCAACGTGGCCATTCCCGTGCCGGTCGCCTACTTCAGCTTTACGGGGTCGCGCGCCTCGAAACTGGGCGACCTGGGCCCGAACGGCAAGCAGGCGCTGTACTTCTGGACCCAGACCAAGACCGTCACGGCGCGCTGGTTCGCGCCGGACGATGGCGGCAGCGGCGTGAACACCACCATCTCGATGAAATAAGGGGAGGGCGATGAGCACGAATATCGTTTTTATCGGCCTGGGCAACATGGGCCTGCCGATGGCGCAGAACCTGGCGCGCGCCGGCCATGCCGTCACCGGCTTTGATCTGATGCCGGCCAGCGTGCAGCAGTTCGTCGCCGCCGGCGGGCTGTCGTCCGAAGACCAGGCGGCGGCGATTGCGGCCGCCGACATCGTCATCACCATGCTGCCGGCCAGCCGCCATGTGCAGGGCGCCTACCTTGGCGACACCGGCATCCTGGCGCACGCCAAAGCGGGTGCCTTGCTGATCGACTGCTCCACCATCGCGCCGGAAGTGTCGCGCGAGGTGGTGGCGGCGGCCACCGCCAAAGGCCTGCGCATGATCGACGCGCCCGTCTCGGGCGGCACGGCCGGCGCGGCGGCGGGCACCCTGACCTTTATGGTGGGCGGGGAAGAGGCGGACCTGGCCAGCGCGCGGCCCTTGCTGGAGCAGATGGGCAAGAACATCTTTCATGCCGGTCCCAGCGGCAGCGGCCAGACGGTCAAGATCTGCAACAACATGCTGCTGGGGATACTGATGATAGGCACCAGCGAAGCGATCCGCCTGGGCGTGGCCAATGGGTTGGACCCGAAAGTGGTGTCCGACGTGATGGCGAAAAGCTCGGGCCGCAACTGGACGCTGGAAGTGTACAACCCATGCCCGGGCGTGGCCGAGAATGTGCCGGCCTCGCGCGATTACACGGGCGGCTTCGGCGTGGACCTGATGCTGAAGGACCTGGGCCTGGCGGTGGAAAGCGCGGGCGCTTCCGGCGCCAGCGTGCCGCTCGGTGAACTGGCGCGCCGGCTGTACGAGCTGCACAGCAAGTCGGGTGCGGGCGGGTTGGATTTTTCCAGTATCTACAAGCTCGATACGGCAGCTTGATGCGCCGGTGGTGGCGTCGGATTACGCGCTTGCGCGCTGATCCGACCTACGCAATGTATTCATCGTTTCCGCCGTAGGTCGGATTAGCGGCAACGCCGCGTAATCCGACACCGCCCCGCCCAACCATCAAATTCCAACCGTACGCCATGCCAGTAAGCTAAGAATATACAATCAGCAACTTGATCCAGTGCAATAACTGCACAACACGAGGATGCTGATGAACCATACGAGCACACACGCCATCGACGGCGAACTGGCGGCCGCACTGGAGGCCGGTCTCAAGAGCCTGGCCACCATCGACAAGGGCTTGTGGCAGCGCAGCTGCGCCTTTGTGCTGCGCGGTGAGCAGGAGATCGTGCTGCAGCAACTGCAGCAGGCCAGTGCGGAGGCGGCCATTCTGCTCGGCCATGCCGGGCGCATCGGCGGCGCTTTTTACTGGAGCGGCATCAGCGACAAGCAAACCAGGCTGGCGCGCGCCGGCCAGCTCGCGCGCGACCGCTTTTATGCCATGCTCGCTGCCGACAGCCTGTCGCCGACTATGCTGGTCCGGCTGGGGAAACTGCTGGCGGCGGCCGACCAGGGCCAGTCGCTGGAGCCGACCGGCGCCAATGTGCCCGAATGGCTGCATTACCTGGTCAGCGATGCGCTGTTTGGTAGCTGTGCCGCAACGCACCAGGAAGCCACGTCGGCCAACCGGCCGGCCTGGAACGTGCGGCTGCTGATGCGCCTGCTGGCGGCTGAAGACCTGCCCGAAGCCGATGCGCTGGAACTGGTATTCGAGCGCCGCCAGCACCCCGAATACACGACAGTGCACTGCCTGCAGCGGCTGCTGGTGCCCAATGTGATCGACAACGTCATGCAGGAGCTGCCCGATGATGTGCGCGCGCTGGCGCCGCGCCTGTCGGCCCAGGGCAAGCGCTTGCTGGCCGAGCGCATCGGCGGCGCCGAGGAGCTGGCGCAGACCTTTGACGATGTGCTGGTGCGGCTGGCGGTCGACGCCAGCAAGACCGTGCGCGCCGCCGCCGCGCCGTTTGTCAGCGCGATTGCGGAAGAGCGGCAACTGGCATTGCTGCGCCCCTGGCTGGTGGACGGCAAGCTCGATGAGCGCACGCAGGCGGCCGAGCTGCTGGGCCGCACGCCATCACAGGCGCGCAGCGCGCTGCTGGCGCAGGCCCTGGAAAATGAAGCGGGCAAGGCGGTCAGGCAGGTGATCGGCAACGCACTGGCGCGCATGGGCGACGTGCAAACCAGTCCATCAGACGCGGTGCCGCCACCCGCGCCCGAAGCGCCGCTCACCTTCCTGGACGAAGAGGCGATGGTAATCCTGCTGGAAAACCATATCGCGCTGTTGAAAAAATGCGATGAGGACGCGCGCGACGAGGTGGAGCAAAACCGTGGCCGGCGCGAACAGTACGAATTCGAGCGGGAGCGCAGGGAGCAGCAGTATGCGTTCGGCGAACCGCAGCTGCGCGCCGTGATCGACGCCTTCAATGGCGACGGCGACGATGCCGATCGCGCGCTGCTGAAAGACCATGCGATGCGCGAGACGATTGCATACCGCGACCGCATGTTCGAGCTGGAAGGCTTCGGCCTGCGCCAGCTGGCGCTGTGGTACGGCCCGATGCGCCAGCGCTGGCTGTCGGTCTGGAACGACGGCCCCTTTCGCGACTGGTTCGAACAGCAGGACTCCGCCGACATCGACCTGCGCACCATCGACACCTTGCTGCGCGAAGCGGGCGCCATGCCCGACCTGGTGGCGCTCGACTGTTTGCAACCCGCCTGGCGCGGCTCGCCGCTCGATACCCTGCCAGCCGAGAATATCTGGCCGCTGTTCCATGAACAGCCGGCATTGATCGAACAGGGCCTGGGCCTGTCGGTGGCGCGCAGCGATATCACGCTCGAATTGGCGTGGACCTTGAAGGTGATCGAATTGTTCCCGCAGCCGCCCATGCGCTGGCGTCCGCGCCTGATGGAGCTGGCGCTGGGCGAAGGCAAGACGTATCGCCAGGGCGCGCAGGATGTCTTGCGCAAGGTGCCCGATATTGGCCTGCAGGTGATGGACAGTCTCGCGTCCAGCAAACAGGAGGTGCGCAGCGTGGCCGCGCGCTGGCTGGCCGACCTCGATTGCCGCGCGGCCGTGCCGGCGCTGTACCAGGCGCTGGACAAGGAAAGCCGCGAGACCGTCAGCGCCACCCTGATGGCGGCGCTGGAGCTGCTCGGCGAGGACCTGGCGCCGCGTTTGAACCCCGACAAGCTGCTGGCGGAGGCGCGCAAGGGCCTGAAAGCCAAGGCGCCGGCCGGGCTGGTCTGGTTCCCGTTCGAGACCTTGCCTGCCTGTGCCTGGCAGGATGGCGCGCCGGTGGAGCCCGAGATCATCCGCTGGTGGGTGGTGCTGGCCTGCAAACTGAAAGAACCGGGCGGCAATGGGCTGCTGGCGCGCTACCTCGGCTTGCTGTCGCCAGCCAGCCGCGCCGCGCTGGGCTCGACGATATTGCGTGCGTTTATCGCGTATGACGAAAGCCGCGGCAGCGTGATCGGCGAGAAAGGCGTGCTGGCCCTGGCCGCGCAGGCGCCGGGACCGGAAGCGGTCGGCCTGGTGCAGGCCTATATGCGCGCCTTCCATGTGCGCCGCGCGCAGATCGAAGCGATGCTCGAAAGCCTGGCCGGCGGCATGGACCCGGCCGTGATCCAGCTGCTGCTGGGCGTGTCGCGCCGCTACCGCACCGCCTCGGTGCAGGACAAGGCGCGCGAACTGGTCGAACAGATCGCCGAGCGGCGCGGCTGGAGCGAAGACCAGCTGGCCGACCGCACGGTGCCCACCGGCGGCCTCGATGACGATGGCCGGCTCGAACTCGATTACAGCGGAAGGCAGTTTGTCGTCACGCTCGACGCGGCCTTGAAACCGGTGCTGCGCAATGCGGACGGCAAGGAAGTCAAGGCGCTGCCCGAGCCGCGCCAGGGCGACGACGCCGACAGCGTCAAGGAAGCGAAGCAGGCGCTGGCCGGCTGCAAGAAAGAACTGAAACAGGTGGTCGAGATGCAGACGGCGCGCCTGTACGACGCCATGTGCACGGGCCGCGCCTGGCCGGTCGACGAATGGCAGAGCTATCTGGCGGGTCACCCGATTGTTGGGCGGCTGGCGCAGCGCCTGCTGTGGCTGGCGCAGGAAGGCGAGGGCAGTCGGGCGGCGGTGCTGCGCCCGACCGAGGACGGCAGCCTGATTGACAGTGATGACAACGACGTGACACTGGCGCCAGGCAGCGTGCTGCGGCTGGCGCACGCGTCGCTGCTGGAACCTGGCCAGGCCGCCGCCTGGCAGCGCCATCTGACGGATTACAAGGTCAAGCCGCTGTTCGAGCAATTGCAGCGCGCGTCGCCCGATGCCGCCCTGCTGAACGATATTGATATCGGCGACCGCCTGGGCTGGGTCAGCGACGCGTTCACCTTGCGCGGCGCCTTCGGCAAGCTGGGCTACCAGCGCGCGCAGGCCGAGGAGGGCGCCATCTTCGACCATTACTACAAGGAATTCGGCGGCGCCGACCTGCGCGTGGTGATCCATTTTTCAGGCAATGCGCTGCCCGAGGATAACCTGCCGGCCGCGCTGAAGCACCTGAGCTTCGAGCGCCTGTCCGGGCCGTGGAAGCAGCGCGCGATGTCGCCGGCGCAGGTGCCGCCAGTGTTGCTGGCTGAGGCCTATAACGATTACCTGGCGGTGGCGGCGCACGGCGCCTTTGAGGCCGACTGGGAAAACAAGATGCCCTGGTAGGGCGTTCATGCACACCAAACACGAAAGACGACATGTTTAAAAAAATACTGGAAGTGGCGCAGCAGGCGGTGGGACTCGATGATTACGCGCAGCTCAAAAAAGGCTTGCGCGGCCTGACGCAGATTTCGACCCCGCTGTGGGAGCGTGCCTGCGACTTTGTCTGCAACGGCGGCGACCCGCAGGTGCTGCTGGAACTGCAACAGGAGGCGCCGCGCGCCGGCAAGCTGCTGGGCCGGCCGGGCCGCCTTGTGAGCGGGTTTTACAGCTACAACATGGACAAGAAAGACGGCGCGCTGGCCTCCGAAAGCCTGCGCCACCGCCACCAGTTCTACGCGCAGTTCGATGCCGGCAAGCTTGATGCGGCCGTATTGACGCGCTTGGGCAAACTGCTGCAGGCGGCCGACCAGGGCGACTCGCTCGATCGCACCGGCGCGCCCGTGCCCGACTGGCTGCACTATGTTGTCAACGATGCGCTGCACGCCAGCTTCGACGATACGCGCGCCACCGCCACCATCGTCAACCGGCGCGGCTGGCATGTCGGGCTGCTGGTGCGGCTGCTGGAAGCCGAAGGCGAACCGGCCATCGCCGGCCTGCGGATGGTGTTCGAGCGCAGCGGTTTGTCCGACTATGAGCGCGACCGGGCCTTGCCGTATCTGCTGGTGGCGGGCGCGCTGGACGACTACATGCTGGCGCACGCCGAACTGGTGGAGCAGTTGCCAGCCCTGCTGTCGGCCAGCGGCAAGGTGCAGCTGGCCCGGCGCCTGGGTGGCGCACCGGCGCTGGCCGACCGTTTTGCGGCCATCCTGGTGCGCCTGGCCGTCGATGGCGGCAAGACCGTGCGCGTGGAAGCGGCGCCGCACCTGGCGGCGATTCCAGAAGAGCGCCGCGTCGAGCTGCTGCGGCAGCTGCTGGAAGCAGGCAAGACGGAAGAGCGCGTGCAGGCGGCCGAACTGCTGGGACGCAGCCTGGGTCCGCAACAGGCGCCGCTGCTGGAAAGTGCATTGGCGGTGGAAACGAGCAAACCGGTGCAGGCGGCGCTGCGCAATGCGCTGTCGTGGCTCGGTGCCGCCAGCGATGCCGGCGCCAGTGAGTTGCAGGTGCCGCCGCTGCCGCCTCCGCCGCCGGCCACCCGGCTCGGTGACGACGCGCTGCAACTGCTGCGCGCCAACCACGCCACGCTGCTGGCCAAGTATCGCATCGACGCGGAGCAGGAGCGCGAGCAGAACCAGCTGGGCAAGCACAAATACAAATGGCAGCAGGCCGCGCTCAAGCGCTACGAGGCACTGAAGGACGACTACCTGGTGGGGGCCATCCGCGTGCTCAATGGTGAGGGCCAAAAGGGCGACGATCAGCCTCTGAAAAACAATATGGTCACCGGCGTAGTCGAGTTCCAGGGCAAGCTGGCGGCCTTGCCGGAATTCGGCATGGCGCAGATGACGCGCTGGATCATCGCCACGCAGCACAACAGCCAGCGCTTCTGGCATGTCGGCTTCTTCCAGCAATGGCTGGCGCGCCAGGACCAGCAAGCATTCGACCTGCGCCTGCTGGACCGCGCCATGCGCGAAGCGGGCGACCAGAACGACAGCGTGGCGATGGTCTGCCTGGCCAGCAGCTGGTGGGGCGGCAAGCCGCAGCACATGCTGGACGCCGCCATGGTCTGGCCGCTGTTTGCCGAACGGCCGGAACTGATCGACCAGGCACTGGGCCTGCGCGCGCTGGAAAAGCGCCAGGGCGTGTCGCCGCCGGAACTGGGCACCACGCTGGAGATCCTGGCGATGTTCCCCAGCTTGCCGGTGCAATGGCTGCCGCGCGTGATGGAATTTGCGCTCGGCGAAGGCAAGCAGCACCGCGCCGCGGCGCAGCAGGTGCTGGCCGGCCTGCCGGACATCGGCAAGCGCGTGGCCGAAGCGCTGGGATCGAGCAAGCAGGACATGCGCATCGGCGCGGCACGCTGGCTGAGCGATCTCGATTACCGCGCCGCCGTGCCGGCGCTATACCAGGCGCTGGACAAGGAATCGCGCGAGACCGTGATCGCCGCTTTATTGACGTCGCTGGAAAAGCTGGGCGAAGACCTGGCGCCGCGCCTGTCGCCCGAGGTGCTGCTGGCCGCCGCGCGCAAGGGCCTGAAGGGCAAGGCGCCGGCCGGCCTGGCCTGGTTTCCGCTGGACCTGCTGCCGGCCTGCCGCTGGCAGGATGGCACGCCGGTCGAGCCGGACATCCTGCGCTGGTGGGTGGTGCTGGCCTGCAAGCTGAAGGAGCCGGGTGGCAATGCCCTGCTGCTGCGCTATCTGAGCCTGCTCGACGAGGCCAGCCGCGCGGCGCTGGGCGAGACCATCTTGCGCCTGTTTATCGAGCACGATGTGCGCGGCCCGGCCATGGAGGTGGCCAACGCGCACGCCGCGGCGAACGCGCCGGGCCGCTACCAGAGCTACCAGGACAGCGCCAAGCGCTATCCGCAGTACTACAGCGCGCAGGGCAAGCTGACGCAGGACCAGGTGTTCGACGAGCTGCGGCGCGAAAAGCTGGCCGAATACCTGGGCAGCGCGATCGGCGAAAAAGGCATTCTGGCGCTGGCTTCCTACACGCCGGGCCAGGTGGCGCTGACCCTGCTGCAAGCCTATCTGCGCGATCATTACCCGCGCCGCGCGCAGATCGAAGCCATGCTCGATGCGCTGGCCGACGGCCACGATCCGGCCGTGATCCAGCTCCTGCTGGGCATCGCGCGCCGCTACCGCACCGCCTCGGTGCAGGAAAAAGCGAGATTGCTGGTCGAGCGCATCGCACAGGGCAAGGGCTGGAGCCAGGATCAGTTGGGCGACCGCACGATACCGACCGGTGGCTTCGACGACCATGGCCGGCTTGACCTGCCGTATGGCGAACGGGTGTTTTACGTGACCCTGGACGGCGCCATGAAGCCGGTGCTGCACAACCCGGACGGCAAGGAAATCAAGGCCCTGCCGGAACCGCGCCAGGATGAAGCGCCCGAAGTGGCCAAGGAAGCCAAGCAGCAGCTGTCCAGCTGCAAGAAGGAGCTGAAACAGGTCATCACCATGCAGACGGCGCGCCTGTACGAAGCGATGTGCGCCGGCCGCGTCTGGCCGGCACAGGAATGGCGCGACTACCTGCTGCTGCATCCGATCGCCGGCCGCCTGCTGCAGTCGCTGGTATGGATCAGCGAGGACGAAACAGGGCAGACCTTGCTGCGTCCGAGCGATGACGGCAGCCTGCTCGACGCGAATGACGACGAAGTCACGCTGGCGCAAGGCAGCCGCGTGCGCCTGGCGCATGCCTCGCTGCTGGACGCGCAGCAGATCGCCGCCTGGCAGCGCCATTTCAAGGACTACAAGCTCAAGCCGCTGTTCGAGCAACTGGCGCACCAGCTGCCCGATGCCTCGCTGATGGCGGGGCGCAGCATCGCCGACCGCGAAGGCTGGGTCGGCGACACCTTCGGTTTGCGCGGCGCCTTTGGCAAGCAGGGTTATCTGCGCGGCCAGGCCGAGGATGGCGGGGTGTTTACCGAATATCACAAGGACTTCCCTAGCGCCGGCCTGCGTGCGCTGATCGAGTTTTCCGGCAGCGGCCTGCCCGAAGAGCAGATGGCGGCGGCGCTGAAAACGCTGGCCTTCTATCGCCTGCCGCAATCGTGGCGCGACGAGGCCGTGCCTCTGACTGATGTGCCACCGGTGCTGCTGGCCGAAGCGTATGCCGATTATCACGCCGTGGCCAAATCGACTGGCGGTCATGATGCGCAGTGGGAAAGCAAAATGCCATGGTAGCGGTGGCTGCCTCGCACTTGCCGCCGGACGTGCCGCTGAACGACGATGCCTTGCGGCTGCTGCGGGACAATCGCGAGCAGTTGCTGCGGATGGTACACCGGACCATGCTGGCGGACCAGGAAGCCTATCCGGCGTCGCCCCATCCCTTGCAGCGGTACCAGCAGGTCGAACAGCAGTGCGCCTGGTGGAATGACGAGCGCTTGCAAGGACTGCTGCGCGCCGTGAATGGCGAAACAGGGGAGGCAGAGCAATTTTTCAGCCAGCCGCTGGCGTCCGAACTGCTGCGCTGGAAAAACCGGCTGGCCGTGCTGCCGGACGTGAGGTTCCTGCATCTGGCCCGCTACATGCTGGCCACGCGCCATCGCAGCCGCCTGTTCTGGAGCGATGAGGGCTTTATCGCATGGCGGTCGCGCCAGCCGGCCGGCAGCATCGATCTGCGCATGCTCGATGCGGCCATGCGCGCAGCCGGCGATACGCAGGATGGCGTGGGCCTGGCTTGCCTGGCCGAGCGCTATTACCGCGAACCGTATCCGCATGCGGTGTTGCCGGCACAGTGTATCTGGCCGTTCTTTGAACAACGTCCCGACTTGATCGAGCAGGGCCTGGGCTTGTCCGCTGATGCCCGCGTGCCGCCGGACCGTCTGCAGCTGGACGCCACCTTGGGCGTGCTGGCCACTTTCCCGGTGTTGCCACAGCGCTGGCTGCCGCGCGTGATGGAGATCGCGCTGGGCGAGTCCAGGCAATTGCGCGGCTTGGCGCAACAGCTGCTGGCCACGGCGCCCGATCTTGTCAGCCAGGTGGCTGCCAGCCTGGCGTCCGAGCGGCAGGAACTGCGCATCCGCGCCGCGCAGTGGCTGGGCCGGCTCGGTGACCAAGGCGCGGTGCCGGCGCTGTACCGCGCGGTGCAGCTGGAAAAGCGCGATGCCGCCAGCGCGGCGCTGCTGTCCGCGCTGGAGCTGCTCGGTGCGGACCTGGCGCCGCTGCTGGCGCCGGACGTGCTGCTGGCGCAAGCGCGCAAGGGCTTGAAGGCCAGGCAGCCGGCCGGCCTGGCGTGGTTTGATTTTTCCGCCTTGCCGGCATGCCGCTGGCTTGAGGGCGCGCCGGTGGATGCCGACATCGTGCGCTGGTGGCTGGTGCTGGCCTGCAAGCTGAAGGAGCCGGCCGGTAATCCGCTGCTGATGCGCTATCTGGGCCTGCTGCAGCCCGGGAGCCGCGCCGCACTGGGCGAAACGGTGCTGCGCCAGTTCATTGCGCACGATGCGCGCAGCGTCAAGTCGACCCTGTACGGCTTTGAAATGACGGACTACGTAGGCAGCGCGATCGGCGAAAAAGGCCTGCTGGCGCTGGCCTGCCATGCGCCCGGGCCGCTGGCGGTAGCGCTGCTGCAGGATTTCATGCGCGACCATTATCTGCGCCGCGCGCAGATCGAGGCGCTGCTCGAAAGCCTGGCCGCCGGTTGCGATCCAGCCGTGATCCAGCTGCTGCTGACGGTGGCGCGCCGTTATCGCACCGCCTCGGTGCAGGACAAGGCGCGCCAGCTGGTCGAGCGCGTGGCGGCCGCCATGGGCTGGAGCGCCGGCCAGCTGGCGGACCGCACGATTGCATATGCCGGGCTCGATGACGGCGGCCGCCTCGCGCTGCGGTATGGCGCACGGCAGTATGTCCTGACACTCGGTACCGGCCTGAAGCCGGTGCTGCACAATGCCGACGGCAAGGCGGTTGCGGCGCTGCCCGAGCCGCGCCAGGACGACGATCCGGCCAGCATCAAGGAAGGCAAGCGCCAGCTGTCCAGCTGTAAAAAAGCGGTGGCGCAGGTGGTGCGGCTGGAGACGGCGCGGCTGTACGAATCCATGTGCGCGGGCCGGCTGTGGGCAGCCGGCGAATGGCGGCAATACCTGCACCGCCATCCGATCACCGGGCGCCTGCTGCAACAGCTGGTGTGGCTGGAACTGGCGCCGGACGGAGAGCTGCGGCAGGTATTCCGGCCGGCCGAAGACGGCAGCCTGCTCGATGCGCGGGACAACGAAGTCGCGCTGGCCGATGACAGCATGCTGCGCCTGGCCCACGCCGTGCTGCTGGACGAAGTGCGGATCGCCGCCTGGCAGCGCCACCTGCGGGACTACAAGACCACGCCGCTGTTCGCGCAGTTTGACCACCGCGCGCCCGACCAGGCCTTGCTGGCCGGCCTGGAAATCGATGACCGGTTGGGCTGGACCGGCAACAACTTCAGCTTGCGCACGGCGTTCGGCAAGCGCGGCTGGGTGCGCGGCGCCGCGCTCGATGGCGGCGTGTTCGACGCCTACCAGAAGGATGTGGCCAGCGCCGGGCTGCGCGCGAACATCAGTTTCACGGGTAGCCAGTTGCCCGAGGAGCGCCAGCCGGCGGCGCTCAGGACCCTGTCGTTCCTGCGGCTGGCGGATTTGCAGGTCGTGCCGCTGGCCGAGGTGCCGCCCGTGTTGCTGGCCGAAGCCCATGCGGATTATCATGCGGTGGCCATGACCTGCGGCTACGATGAAAACTGGGAAAGCCGTACCCCCTTTTAGGCGAGAAAAACCATGAGTGACACAGATAGCAATCAACACGCGGTACGCCGCAGCGCCGAACAGCGCCATGCCGGCGAACTGGCGCGCTTGAAAGAAGCCGATACCGATCCGCGCCCGGAAGGCTGGCTGCTGTCGCCGCGCGCCGTGCGCCGCTTTATCCTCGGCGACGCGGCGCTGCGGGTGAGCCGCAAGTTCTATGGCGACGATCCGCTGGTCGACCGCGCCATCGTCACCCTGATGGGCCACCAGGGCCTGATGCTGGTGGGCGAGCCGGGCACGGCCAAGTCGCTGCTGTCGGAACTGCTGGCCGCCGCCATCAGCGGCGATTCGGCGCTGGCGATACAGGGCACGGCCGGCACGACCGAGGACCATATCAAGTACTCGTGGAATTACGCGCTGCTGCTGGCCGAAGGGCCGAGCCGGCGCGCGCTGGTACCGTCGCCGCTGTTCCAGGCGATGGAGGCGGGCAAGCTGGTGCGTTTCGAAGAGATCACGCGCTGCGCGCCCGAGATGCAGGATGTGCTCATTTCGTTGATGTCGGAAAAGCAGCTGATGATTCCCGAGCTGGGCGGCGACGCGCGCGTGCATGCGCGGCGCGGCTTCAATATTATCGCCAGCGCCAACCTGCGCGACCGGGGCGTGCATGAAATGTCGTCGGCACTGAAGCGCCGCTTCAACTTCGAAACCGTGAAACCGATCCGCGACCATGGCTTCGAAGTGGAACTGGTGATGCAGCAGCTCAAACGCGAGCTCGATGCCATCGGCGCCACCGTGGTGGTGGGCCGCGACGTGGTCGAGCTGCTGGTGACCACCTTCCAGGAACTGCGTGCCGGCCAGACCCGCGAAGGCGCGGCCATCAAGACGCCGGACGCCGTGATGTCGAGCGCGGAAGCGGTCAACCTGGTGTATGCGGCCTCGCTCGAAGCGCTGCACTTCGGCGACGGCGTGCTGCGCCCGCGCGAACTGGCGAACCAGCTACAGGGCGTGGTGTTGAAGGACAACGCGGACGATATCAAGCGTGTGCGCCATTATTTCGATACCGTGGTGCGCGAGCGGGGCCGCCGCGACGACCTGTGGAAACACTTCGGCGAGGCGGCGCGTCAGCTATGGCTGTAGCATTGCCGCCGTCCTTGTCCGCGGCGCGCGAAAAACTGCATGCCGAGGGCCTGTATTTCGCGCCGCTGCGCCACCATAGCCCGGCCTGCGCGTTTGCCTTGCAGGCCATGCTGCGCGAGCTGCGCCCCGCCGCCGTGCTGATCGAAGGCCCGGACGGTTTCAACGACATGCTGCCCTTGCTGCTGGACCCGCGTACGCGCCCGCCGGTGGCGCTGCTATGCCAGACGCCAGCGGCCGGGGATGATGGCCAGCCGCGCACGCGGTCGGCGTTTTTCCCGTTCTGCGACTACAGCCCGGAATGGGTGGCGTTGACGACCGGGCGGGAGGTCGGTGCGCAACTGGCCTTTATCGACCTGCCGTGGCAGGCGCGGGCGGACAAGCATCAAAACGACCAGGAGGCGCGCAGCCTGATGGCCGAACGCTACCTGGCGCACAGCACCTACCTGAATGCGCTGGCGCGGCAGGCCGGCTGCCGCGACCAGGACGAATTGTGGGACCATCTGTTCGAGTCGCGCTCCCGTCCGGCCTTGCTCGACTGGCACAGCCTGTTCGGCGATGTGTTTTCCTACTGCGCCATGGCGCGCCTGGACTATGAGCCGGCCGTGCTGGAAGCGGAAGGCAGCCTGCCGCGCGAACGCCATATGGCGGCCCATATCGCCCGCTGGCGCAGCGAGGTGGAAGGGCCCATCGTGGTGGTGACGGGTGGTTTTCATACCAGTGCGCTGATCGAGCTGTTAGCCAGCGACAATGTCAAAGCGCCTGCGGCCGCCGCCGCCACCCCCAGCTGGCTGATACGCTACAGCTTCGAGCGCCTCGACGCCCTCAATGGCTATGGCGCGGGCATGCCGGCGCCGGCCTATTACCAGGCCGTGTGGGACGCGCTGCAAACGCCTGGCGGCGGGCATCACCTGGCGGTGGCCGTCGACCAACTGACCCAGCTGGCGCAGCATAGCCGCGCGCGCGGGCTGCAGGATCGCATCTCGACCGCCGAGGTGCAGGCTGCCGTGCTGCAGGCGGCGCGGCTGGCCGCCTTGCGTGGCCATGCGGGACCGGGCCGGATGGATCTGTTGGACGCCATGCGCTCCTGCTTCGTGAAAGGCGCCATCGACGACGGCACGCAGGGCTTGCTGGCGGATGTGCGGCGCCAGATGACGGGCAGCCGCCTGGGCGACGTGCCGCCATCGGCCGGTTCGCCGCCGCTGGTGGAAGACGCGCGCGCGCTGGCGCGCCGCCACGGCTTGCGGCTGGACGACGGCGAGCAGCGGCTGGCGCGGCTGGACCTGTACCGCAAGGAGCGCCACCGCTTGCGCAGCCATTATTTCCATCTGATGCAATACCTGGACGCGGGCCTGGCGCGCTGGCAGGGCGGGCCCGATTTCCTGACCGGCAGCCGGCTCGAACTGCTGTTCGAGGAATGGTCGTATGCGTGGACGCCGCTGGTCGAGGCGCGCCTGATCGAGCTGTCCGGCGATGGCGCGACGCTGCTTGAAGTGGCGCTGGCGCGGCTGCTGCGCGAGGAGCAGGCCCTGGCCGCCGAAGGCCGCGCCAGGTCCGCCGGCAGCGCGGCCGCCTTGCTGGTGCGTGCCTGCGTGATCGGCCTGCATGAACGCCTGCCCGGGCTGCTCGATCTGCTGTCGCGTCACCTCGACGAGGACGGCGACTTCGCTTCCGTGGTCGCTTGCGGCCATGCGCTGGTGACCTTGTGGCGCGCGCGCGAGCCGCTGGGCGTGCGTGCGCATCCTGGCGTGCTGCAGCTGATGCGGCGCGTCTGGCCGGCCGCGCTGTTTTTGCTGCCCGCCCTGGCCGATGTGGACGAACACGCGGAGAGTGCGCAGGTGGGGCAGTTGCTGGCGCTACGCGAATTTGGCCGCGCGGCGCGCAGCGCCCTGGGCGAGGAGGAAGCTGGTCTCGCTTTCGAAGTGGACGACCTGCACCGCCATCTGGACAGCCTGGCGCGGCGCGGCGACTGCGCGCCCGGCATCTGCGGCGCGGCCAGCGCGCTGCTGTTCCTCGACGGCGCGTGGGACGAGCGGCAGTTGTCGCTGCTGCTCGAACAGCGCTTCGGCGCTGGCGCCACGCCGCAGGACGCCGTGCGGTTCTTGTCCGGCCTGATGGCCGCCGCGCCCGAGATGCTGCTGACGCAGCCAGCTTTGCGGCGCAGTTTCAATCAACTGGTGGGCAGCTGGGACGAGGCGAGCTTCATCCAGTATCTGCCCGATCTGCGGCTGGCGTTTACAGGCTTGAAACCGCAGGAAACGGGCGAACTGGCCGAAGCGCTGGCGCTGCTCAATGGCGCCGCGCCCGAGGCCTTGCAGGCGGAGCTTCATTACGACGTCAGCGAGGCCGAGATGCTGGCCGGCGGGCGCCTGAACGCGGCGCTGGCCGCCTGCCTGGAGCGCGATGCGCTGGCCGGCTGGTTGAACATCACACCGGAGGCGCCGCATGGCTGACCAACTAGACAATGCCGAACTGCTGCGCCGCTGGCGCCTGATCCTGGGGCGCTATGCGCAGCCTTTGCAAGGCGAAGCGTGGTCCGCTCACGATGGCCGGCTCGACGCCAGCCTCGATTACCTGTATGGCCGCGAATATGAGCGCAAGGGCATGCTGCTTGGCGGCCGCGCCGGTGGCGGCGGTTCGCTCGACCCCAGCCAGCTGCGCGCCATCGACTGGCTGAACCAGGCGCGCAAGCTGTTTCCGCAGGAGGTTTACGAGCGCGTGCAGGGCCATGCGATCGAACGCTATGAATTGAGCGGCCTGCTGCGCGACCCGGCGGTGCTGGCCAGCCTGGAGCCGAACCAGGCGCTGGCGCGCGCGCTGATCGGCATGCGCGGTCGCCTGAGCGCCGACATGCATGATGCGGTGCGCGCCATTATCCGCCGCGTGGTCGAGGAAATCACCGAGCGGCTGCGCAAGGATTTCGTCAACGCCGTGACGGGACGGCGCAACCGCTTCCGCCGCACGCAGATGAAGAGCGCGCAGAACTTCGACTGGCGCGCCACCATCGCCGCCAACCTGAAGCACTACGACACGGCCGGCGCGCGCATGGTGATCGCGCGGCCCATCTTCAATGCGCGCGTCAGGCGCAGCCTGCCATGGGACGTGATCCTGTGCGTCGACCAGAGCGGATCGATGATGGATTCGGTGATCTATGCGGCGGTGGTGGCCGGCATTTTGTCCGGCCTTCCCGCCGTCAATGTGCGGCTGGTGGTGTTCGACACCAGCGTGGTCGACCTGACGCACCTGGCCAGCGATCCCGTCGAAGTGCTGCTGACGGTGCAACTGGGCGGCGGCACCAATATCGGCCGCGCGGTGCAGTACTGCGAACAGCTGGTGACCACGCCGCAGCGCACCATCTTCGCCCTGATCAGCGATTTCGAGGAGGGGGCGCCGCCGGCGCCGCTGCTGGCGGCATTGAAGCGCATGGCCGAATCGCGCGTGACCTTGTTGGGCCTGGCCGCGCTGGACGAGCGCGCGCAACCGGTCTATGACCGCGGCATGGCGCAGCGCCTGGCAGACCAGGGCATGCATGTGGCGGCGCTCACGCCGCAGCATTTCGCCGAATGGCTGGCGGGAGTGATGCAATGAGCTGGCAAGCGGTGTACCGCAGCTTCGACGACGACAGCCTGGCGACCTTGGCCAATGCGGGCCTGCTGCGCCGCGCCCTGAAGGACGTGGAGGCGGGCAAGGTCGGCTGGCAAGGGGAAGCGGGCGGTGTGGTCCTGGCCGACGGCCAGCGGGTGACGCTCGATGGCGGCGGGCCGCAAAAGGCGCGCTGCGATTGTCCGGCGCCCGGCATCTGCAAGCATATCCTGGCAGCTAGCGTGTGGCTGCGCGAACTGCCCGCTGAAAACGCCGGCATGGCCGCGGTGCCTGGCGTGCTGGAAGAGGTGCTGGCGCAGGACAGCGCGCTGCTGTGCAAGCAGGCCGGCAAGCCGGCCGTGCGCCAGGCGCTGGCCTGGCTGGCCGAAGGTGATGAGGTTGTGGCGACGGTGGTCAACGCCCGGCTGCAGATCGAGTTGCCAGCCTTGAAGCTGGCCTGCGGTTATCTGCGCGGCGCCGGCTACGAGGGCATGGTGTCGGAGACGCCAGTAAAGCTGCGCAAGGCGCTGTACCTGTATGCGCTGGCCTGCGTGTGGCGCGCGCATGGCCAGGCGTTTGCGTGGCCGGCGGGGATGGACGCGGCGCCGGCGGAGGCAGCGCCAGGCGTCAGCAGCTCGGAACTGCTGTTCCTGGCCCAGTTGCGCCGGCTGCTGGGCGAGCTGTATGACAATGGCCTGTCGCATGCCAGCGCGATCGCGGCCGGCCAGCTGCGTGCGCTGACCATGTCGGCGCGCGGCGAAAACCTGCCGCGCCTGGCCGCCATGCTGCGGGGCTTGGGCGGCACGCTGGACCTGCTGGTGCGGCGCGACTATCACGCCAGCGAACGGCTGGCGTTCGACGAGATGGCGTCGATTTACGCGCTGTGCGCGGCGCTGGAACAGGCCACCGGCCAGCCCTTGCAGCGGCTGCGCGGGCAAACGCGGCGCAGCTTCGACGCCGCCGGCGAAACACCATTGGAATTGCTGCCGCTGGGCGCCTGGTGGTGGGAAACGCGCGGCGGCGCGCATGGCCTGACCCTGTCGTTCTGGGATCACCGGGCGGGCCGGATTCTGCAGGCGGTGCTGGCGCGGCCGGACGGCAGCGACCGTTCGTTTACGCGCGAATCGAGCTGGAATGCCATCAGCCTGTGGCAGGGCGCCGGCAGCGTGCAGCGCCTGTGCGAGCAGGTTCTGGTGCTTGCCGGCGCCTCGCTGGCCGAGGATGGCCGCATCGGCATGGACAGCCAGGCGCGCGCCAGCGGCATGCCTTTGTGGGAACTCGACGATGCGCGCTGGCAGCAGCTTGGCTTTGCCGACTGGGCGGCGCTGGCCGCCTTCCTCGGCGAGAACGTCGGGCTCACGGCGCAGCCGGTCGACTGCGTGCTGCTGCGGCCCAGCGCCGTCGCCGCGCCCCGGCTCGATGAAGTGCGCCAGCAGCTGGACTGGCAGGTGTTTGATGCCAGCGGCGCCGTGCTGAACCTGGTTATCCCCGCGCAGGAGGCGCTGCGCCCGCGCATTACGCGGCTGCAGGCGGCGGTGACCGATGGCGCCGATATCCGCGCCGTGCTGGCCAGCCGCGCGCGCGGCGAGCAGGACGGCTGGCAGCCGGTGGCGCTGTTGATCGCCAAGAACGGCAAGCTGCGCGTGGTGTCGCTCGACTTCGCCGTCGACGCAGGCAAGCTGCCGTCGGCGCTGGCGCGTTTTTTCAAGAGCCTGGCCGGCACCAGCATGGCGCCGCCGGTATTGCCGCAAACTTCAGGCCTGTCGCTGGTATTGGCCCAGGTAGTCGATCGGCTGGCGCTGCAATCGCGCAGCGGCCGGCCGCGCCTGGAGCCGGAGGCGGCCAGCGAGCTGGCGCGCCATGGCGCCACCTTGCGCGCGCTGGGACTGGACCTGCCGGCCCGTTTGCTGGCCGACTATGTGCGCCAGCCACGTGCCGGCGAGGCCTTGCGGCTGGCGTATGTCTGCACGACATGCCTTTCCCTGGATGCCTTGAAATAAGGGGCGAAAAATATTTTCAACTGGAAGGTATTAAATTGATCATGTGATGCCCCTGGCATGCTTTTAAAGGATCAATGATGCGGTTACGGCAAGCGTGTGTGCTCAGTTTTCCATGGGGGGGCGTGTATCGGTTCTCCCGTTCAGGCCACTTTCGCCGGGAGCGGGGGCCTGATGGTCGATGGCAGGGTCTGTGGTGCGCCGTTCTATCGCGATCATGCCGCATCGGGCAGCGGCTGGCGGCGAACGGCAACGCAGGCGCCATGTTCCGCGTGGCGCGGATGACTGAAAAAGGACGTGGCACCAGCAAGGGCGGGAATCTCGAGGCCGCCAAGCCCTGGTATCTCAAGGCGGGTGACGCGCGGGCGCAGTCCTGGCTGGGCAGGGCGTACATGTCGGGCGATGGCATGCAACAGGATACGGTCGAAGCCTTGCGCTGGTTGCGCCTGGAGGCCGGTAATGGCGATGCCGAGGCGCGCAATGTGCTGGGCCGCTGGTACGAGCGTCTCGGCAATGCGGAGCATGACCTGCGGCAGGCGAGTAAGCTGTACCGGCAGGCGTTTGAAAAAGGCGACTTCGATGGTCGCATCGGCTATGCGCGCCTGCTGCTGAACGGCCCGGTCGAGGATCGCGATTCGGTCCGCGCGGCATGTTGGCGCTGTCGGTCTTGTATGTCAGCGGCACCGGCGTGAAAGCCGATCCGGAACTGGGGGAAAAATGGCTGGCTGACGCGCTCAAGTTCAGGGACCCGCAGGCGCACGTGATGCGCGGCGATCAACTGCTGCAGGAGGGGCAGAGCGCGGCCATGCGCCGGTGCAAAGCAAGCTGGCCCGGTGTTTTGAAACGGGCGTGGGCATGCCGCAGGATGCGCGGCGCGCGCGCCTGTGGTACGCGCAGGCATTGCTGGAGGACGATGTGGCGGCGATCGCCGGCATGGCTCGCTTGACTTGGGGCGAGCAGGCGAGCGGCGCTGCGCGTACACTCCAGGCGCCAAGACTGGCGGGCCTGCAGCGTCGCCAGTTCAGTCCTGGCTTTTCCAATCTTCCACCTTGTTGGTATTGCCCATCGTCCAGGTGTTGGCGGCGTCAAATCGCAGCCTGACGGCTTCGGCCAAGTCAGTTTTGTTGCTCATGGCGTCGGCTATACCTTCATGCAATCGCTCTGTGGAAGCACCAGCCAAGGCCCGGCCGCTCAGTCCGGCCTGCGCTGGCGGCTGTTCATCGTCGCTCCACTCAGGTCCAGGAACATCAACTTGATGCCATGCAAGGTACAAAAGACTTGCAACTCACGCTTCATCTTGGCGATGGCCAACACCCTGTCGCCCAGGCTCAGTTCCAGCAACTCAGCCGGCATGAGGTCCTGATGCGTGCTGCGGTCATGCAACATGTGATCCAGATCAGGCTGCGAAATGACGATGATCTGCACATCGTTGGCCCAGCTAATTTGTCCCCAACCTTGCGCCTCGATGAATTCATTGGGCGATGCCGCTTCCCCCACGCCGGCGAGCGAACACAGGTATTGCAGCTCCCGATCGGAAACACGCAACAAGACATTGGCAATCGTCGTGATCGAACAGATATCGATGGAATCCGGCGATTTCAGCATTTGCAGCGTGTCCGTCGCCGTGTAGGTGCAGCGCATTTTCACTGCGTCTTTATAGACCACGTAAGACTGGCCGTAGGGCGGAGCCCCGCCCTGCTGCAGGCAACCTGGGCTAAGGGCGATGTAAATTGGCCTGCCATCGCCCGTGGGGGCAATGGAGACGGAGGTGCTGAGTTCCATGAAGAGCTTTTTTTCGCCACTATCGCGCTCCATGCCATAGGCATCTTTGCTGCTCGAACCGAGCGCCCACATATTCTTCATCACGCCCGCCGAGGCCAGCATCTTCCACAGTCTGGGGGTCGGGAAATTGCTGGTGAGTTCAGCCTTGAGCAAGAGCTGGACAATCTTGTTGTAAAGTTGCTTGATAAGAATATCTTGCTGATAACCGAACCAATTGATATTGCCCATCAGCCGAGATATCCTCAACTGCATCGAGGTTTCGATTTCCAGTTGCCTGGTTTGGTTAGGCACGCTCACGCCACTCACGGCCGATACCGCCGCGCTGCGGGCATCTTCGCCATAAGCACGCGCCTCGCTGGAGCGGTGACAGACATCGCACACCAACTGACTGTCAGGGAAGCGGAGAAATACTCCCCAGTTCAATGCCGGCAAATTAAAGTAACACCCGTTGGGGCAGCGTATCAATGGCATAGGAACGGTTCTTCTGCAATGGAATATGGAGCGACTCACTACCATACGCCTCAACTTGGCGCGGCAGGCATGCGATTGATTTTGCCACAATTGCATGCCCACATAGTCATTGAATTGATATTTATTCACCGTGCCTGCGGACGCGGCGCCGGAGCCCGGCACTCAAAAAATTGGCGGGCAAACCCCATAGCCGTTATCGACAATGAATAAAATTGCCAGTAAAATAAGAAAATCGACATTCAAAAGAGGGCACTCATGGCCAGTTTGAGCAAGGCAGGAGAAGAATTATTTATCGCTGAATCGACCGCATTGTCAATTATCGGCGAAATGGATTCGAATGGAATGCTGGCATCCGCCTTGCACATGAGGCATAAAGTCCGGGAAGCGGACATTGAAAAATTATTGGAAACTTGTGCCAAGACGCCGCCGGAAACCTATGCCCGCCTGTTGGCGGTGGCTTATCTGATGTGTTATTCCAGTTCGGCCTACGCTGAAATCAATGCGCTGGTAAAGTCCCATAATTTGAAGGATGTCAACGTGACGCCCCATTTTGGAGGGGGTAGCAGATATTTGAAACTGGCCTGCATTGCGGAACCAATGAATCTGTGGACGGGATGGGCATTGGAAAATACAAAAAGCAACCAGACCACCTTCGATGGACATATGGTCGATATCATTGTCAATAGCGTGACATCGATCAAGATGACCGCGCTGTCAAATGCTCCATCATCGGGCCAGACCATCACTACGGGGCAAACTGTCTGGAACTCAAGCTTCAGTCCAAACCAGAAACTGCAGGGCACGCATAGTTTCAACTCTTCTAACGCACCGCCAAAGCTTCAACGAACCCTGACGCCAACCAGCGAAGGATTGCAGCAAATGCTGAAGTCCGATCATGTCTACAAGAGTTCAATAAACGAGGGCGCCATCTCCGGCAGGGATGATCTGATCAAGGAGGTTTTGCAGGCCGCGAATAATCCTGGTGCCAATCACGCAGTTCTGCAAAATAAATTAAACGAGGATCTCGATAAAATCCGTGTTGCTTTCAAGAATATGAAAACATTGGCTTTGAATTTGAATAACAAGGGGAAGCAACACTATGAAGAATTGTATTCCCAGTTGGAACTCAGGTTTCCTGTTTCGGGCAGATCGGACATCATAAAAAGCATGCTCGATGTGATCAAGACCGCGTATCATGGCTGGATAAAAAATCGAAATATTCTGGAAACTGAACTCGATCAGGTCATTCTTGCACTTGGCTCCAAATCCCCCGTTCCATTTGTCTTTGATTACATCAACGGTTGGCAGCACAATGCTTCGTTTTATCTGAGGACGCCCTATAAGTAAAAGCCGGGTTTTCGAGAATTATTCTGAATAATGGCTGTCAAGGCTGGCGTGCCTGCAGCGCCGCCAGTTCGGCCTTGGCTTTTTCCAGCTTGCCTTCGAGCTTGGCGATCTTCTTCGGTTCCTTGTTCGCCTCCTGGGCCAGGCGCAGCGAGCGGTCGGTCTGGTTGACCTTGGCCTGGGCCTTGATGATTTTTTCGTTGTGGCGTTTTACCAGCGCGTCGTCGCGGCAACTGGCGTTGTTTTCGTCGAGCGCGCGGCTCAGGCCTTCCACCTTGTTGGTATTGCCCATCTGCTGGGCGTCGCGCAGTTCGGCACGGATGCTTTCGCGCTTGGCGGCGCAGCCGGCCAGCTGGGTTTCGGCCCAGGCGCCGCCGCTGGCGGAAATGGCGACAAGCAGGGTCATTGCGGTGAGGGATAGACGGTTCATGGCGGCCTTTCAACAGTGGTGAACGATCCTACCATTATTGCGTGCCGGGCGCTGTCTTGCTGGCGCAGTCAAGTACCATGGCACCCATGCTTAAATATCTATTTGCGCTGGCGTGTCTGCTGCCGGCGTCTACCTTTGCAGAACCTGCACCGCGCCAGCATCCGGCGCTGGTGCCCTTCGACATGAGCGGTCTCGACGCGCTGCGTCAGCGGGTCGACGCGGTGCTCAACCGCCCGGCCGACCTGTCAGCCGACAAGGTCGCCGCGTTTGCGCAGGCGCGCGCCGGCGCGCAGGCCGGCGATGCCGCGGCCCAGCTGCAACTGGCCGGCATGCTGCACGAGGGCCAGGGCACGCCGCGCGACCGCGACGCGAGCCTGGCCTGGTTGCGCAAAGCGGCGCAAGGCGGCAACGGCACGGCGCAATCGATTCTCGGCGTGGCGCTGACGCATGGCCAGGGCATTGCGGTGGACCGCAATGCTGGCGAATACTGGCTGCGCAAGGCGGCGGCGCAAGACATCGAACAGGCGCACATCACCCTGGCGCTGCAGTACGAAACCATCCACGGCAGCCCTGAAGAACGCGCGCATGCGCTGCACTGGCTGAAGGTCTGCGCGGAAAACGGCTACCTCCCGGCCTATAATGAAATCGGCTACCGGCTGATGATGACGGCCACCGGCGAGGCCCAGCGCGTGGAAGCGTTTGGCTGGTACGTGAAGGCGGCCAAGGCGCTCGACCCGCCGGGCCTGAACAACGTCGCCTACTCGTACGAAGTGGGGCAAGGCGTGGCGCAGAGCGACGAGGCGGCGCTGGGCTGGTATGAAATGGCGGCGATCGCCAAAAGCCCGCCCGGCCAGACCGGCTTTGCGCGGCTGCTGGAACAGGGCAGGGGCGGGCCGACCCGGCAAGGGCCGGCGCCGCCGCCGTTCGCGCTGTATCTGCTGGCCGCGCGGCAGGGCGATGAAGAGGCGATGGCACGGCTGGTCAAGGTGTTTGAACTTGGCGAACTGGGGCAGGCCGCCGATCCGGCACAGGCGGCGCTGTGGCGGGAAAAGCTCGGGCAAGCCAGGGCCGCAGGCGGCATGCTATGATATTTGTTATCGATAACAATATGATGAGAGACCGATGAATTCCGCAATCAATCCCGATTTCCGCTCCAGGCACATGCTGGAACAGCATATCCTGCATACCATGCGCTTTTACCATCCGCGCGCGCTCGACGCCAGCGGCGGTTTTTACCATTTCTTCCTCGACGACGGCACCGTCTACGACGCCACCACGCGCCACCTGGTCAGCAGCACGCGCTTCATCTTCAACTACGCCATGGCCTACCGCCAGTTCGGCGACGATGACTACCAGGCGGCGCTGCGCCACGGCGTGGCGTTCCTGCGCGAGGTGCACCGCGATGCGGAAACGGGCGGCTATGCCTGGCAGCTGCACTGGGAAGACGGCCGCAAGACGGTGGAAGACGGCGCCAACCACTGCTACGGCCTGGCCTTCGTGCTGCTGGCCTATGCGCACGCGCTTGCCGCCGGCATGCAGGAAGCGCGCGCTTATCTGGATGAAACCTTCGAACTGATGGAGCAGCGCATGTGGCTGCCCGAGCACGGCCTGTACGCCGACGTCGCCAGCGCCGACTGGGCCACTATCGACGGCTACCGCGGCCAGAACGCCAACATGCACGCCTGCGAAGCGATGCTGGCGGCGTTCGAGGCGACCGGCGAAGCGCGCTACCTGCACCGCGCCGAGACGCTGGCGCACAATATCACGGTGCGCCAGGCCGGCCTGGCCGGCGGCATGATCTGGGAACACTACAAACCCGACTGGTCGATCGACTGGGACTACAACCTGCACGACAAGAGCAATATCTTCCGTCCGTGGGGCTACCAGCCTGGCCACTTCACGGAATGGGCCAAGCTGCTGCTGATCATGGAGCGCCACGCCAAGTTCATGGCCGGACCGTCGGACTGGCTGCTGCCGCGCGCGCGCGAACTGTTCGATACGGCCCTGGCCAAGGCCTGGGACCACACGCATGGCGGCATCCATTACGGCTTCGGCCCGCAGGATGAAATCTGCGATGGCGACAAGTATTTCTGGGTGCAGGCCGAGAGCTTTGCCGCTGCCGCCGTGCTGGCCAAGCGCACCGGCGACGAAGGTTACTGGCAGACCTACGACAAGATCTGGGACTACAGCTGGCGGCATTTCGTCGACCATGATCATGGCGCCTGGTACCGCATCCTGACCCCCGACAATCAGAAGATCAGCAACGAGAAAAGCCCGGCCGGCAAGACCGACTACCACACCATGGGCGCCTGCTACGAAGTACTGAATGTGATCGGCGGTGCGGCATGAGCGGCTTTCCTTCTTTTGTCTCGGCCGGCGAAGCGCTGACCGACATGCTGCGTACCGGCCCGGACCAGTGGAGCAGCCAGGTGGGCGGCTCGACCTGGAACGTGGCGCGCGTCATGGCGCGTCTCGGCGTGCCGAGCGCGTTTGCCGGCGCCGTCAGCCTCGACGTGTTTGGCGACGCGCTGGCCAAGGCCAACGATGCGGCCGGCCTGGATGCGCGTTTCCTGCAGCGTTATGCGAAATCGCCGCTGCTGGCCATCGTGCACGAGCTGCACCCGCCGACCTATTATTTTATCGGCGACGACAGCGCCGACCTGCATTTCGACGCGGCGCAACTGCCGGCCGGCTGGATGCAGGGCGCGCAATGGGTGCATTTCGGCGGCATCAGCCTGGCGCGCGAACCGCTGGCCGGCAAGCTGGTGGCGCTGGCCGAAGAACTGAAGGCGGCCGGTGTCAAGATCAGCTACGACCCGAACTTCCGCGTGATGATGGACGAGCGCTACGACGCCACCCTGGCGCGCATGACGGCGCTGGCCGACGTGGTGAAAGTGTCCGATGAAGACCTGGCGGGCCTGTTCCGCCACGACGATATCGACGCCTCGTTTGCCCTGCTGCGCAGCTGGAATCCGCAAGCCGGTTTCCTGTACACGCGCGGCGCCGCCGGCGCGGCCCTGTACCAGGGCGAACGCAGCTGGCAGGCTGCGCCGCCGAAGATCGAGGTGGTCGACTCGGTCGGTGCCGGCGACGCCAGCATCGGCGGCCTGCTGTACAGCCTGATGTACCGTCCCGAGGCCGATGGTGGCGAGCATTTGCGCTTTGCCGTGGCCGCCGGCGCGGGCGCCTGCCTGGCCGCCGGCGGCTCGCCGCCGTCGGTGGAGCTGGTGGAGTCGCTGGCGGAAAAAACCGTGGTCAGGTGAGTTCGATGGCGCGGGTGATGTCGGGTTACGCGCAAGGCGCTAACCCGACCTACGATGCTGGAAGGGACCGTAGGTCGGATTAGGCCGAAGGCCGTAATCCGACACCACCGCCGGCGCGGCAGCTAAAGTCGTGTTACGTGGCCCACGGGCCGGATGATGCCCGCTCGATCAGCGTAAATTCCAGCAAGCGGTGCGTCGCCGGCGCCACGTCGCCGGTGCGGCGCTGGCGTATCTCGTCAAGCACCAGGGTGACGGCGGCGCGCGCCATGTCGGCGATCGGCTGGTGGATGGTGGTGAGCTCGGGCCAGACCGTGGTGGCCACCGGCGTGTCGTCGAAGCCGCAGACGGACAGCTGCTGAGGCACCTGCAAGCCCATGCCGTGCGCGACCGCCAGGGTGGCGGCCGCCATGTCGTCGTTGCTGGCAAAGATGGCGCTGGGGCGTGACGGCCCCGCCAGCAGCTTGTGCGCCGCGTCGAGCCCGGAACGATAGGTAAACAATCCCTGCGCCAGGCGCTCCCGCGGCACGCTCAGTCCCGCTTCCCGCATCGCATCGAGAAACGCCTGCCGGCGCAGGAGGGCGGGCGTGTGGGCCGGGTCGCCCTCGATAAAGCCGATATCGCGGTGGGCCAGCCCCAGGAGGTGGCGTGTCATCGCCAGCGCGCCCTGGTAGTCGTCGATGCGCACGGCGGAAATGGCCGGCGAAGGCTGGCCGGTGGCCACCGCGATCGACGGCATGCCGATGCGGTTCAGCTGCGCCTGGACCTCGGGCGAGTCGCACAGCGGCGGCGGCACCAGGATGCCGTCGACCCCGGCCGCCACCAGTTTCTTGATCGCGGCGCGCTGGCTGGCCAGGTCGCCACAGCGTTCGAGCAGCAACTGGCCGCCGCTCTGGCTGCACTGCTCCATGGCGCCGACCAGGAATTCACTGAGATAGGCGGCGCTCGGGTTGCTGTACAACAGGCCGATGCGCAGGGTGCCGGTGCGCGCGGTCCTGGCCGCCAGGTTGGGCTGGTAGCGCAGCGCGGCGATCGCCGCTTCCACCTTGCCGCGCGTGGCGGCGCTGACGCTGGCGCGGCCGTTGATCACGCGCGACACGGTCATGGCCGAGACGCCGGCCAGGCGCGCCACGTCGTGCACGGTGGCGCCGCCTTGCGTATCGGCTGCGATGGGCGTCATCTTATTCGAGATGGCCGCCGAACTTCAGCTTGCCGCTGATGCGCATGCCGTGCAGCTGGCCTTCATCGGGTTCGGCCGCGCTGGTGCGCTGCACCGTGTCGCGCCGCGCCAGGCCGACCGACAAAATATCGAGCATCATCAGCTGCAGCAGGCGCACGATCATCGGCACGAAATTGAGATTGCCTTCGGGGTGGTTCAGGGTCAGCAGTACGTCGGCCTGGCGCGACAGCGGCGAGCCGCTGGCGGTGATGGCCAGCACGCGCGCGCCGCAGCCCTGCGCCACCTTCACCGTGCGCAGCAGTTCGGGCAGGGTGCCCGAGCGTGAAATCACCAGCGCGACGTCGCCCGGCTTCAGCATGGCGGCGCTCATTTCCTGCGCCTGCTGGTCGGCGAAATAACTGCTGACGATGCCCAGGTTGAGCAGCTTGTGCTGCATGTCGTCGGCCACCACGCGCGCGCTGCCGACAGCCAGCAATTCCACCCGCCGCGCGCCGCGCAGCATGTCGATCGCCTCGGTCAGCGCTTTCACGTCCAGCATGTCGCGCATGGCCAGCGCGGCCGAGGCGCTGTTGCCCAGCACCTTGCGCGCCAGTTCGGCGTCGGAGTCCGACATCTCCACATGGCAGTGCGCCACCGTGATGGCGCCGCCGGTCAGGCCCGAGGCCAGTTTCAGCTTGAAATCGGCCAGGCCCTGCACGCCGATCGAGCGGCAAAAACGCATGACGGTCGGCTGGCTGACGCCCACGCGCTGGGCGATTTCGGCGATCGGCAGGGTCAGCATGGCGTTCGGTTCCTTCAGCACCCAGTCGGCCACCTTGCACTCGGAAGGGCTCATGCGGCCGCGCGCCTGGCGCACCGAGTCGAGCACCGGCGCGCCGGAGTTGGCCCGCTTGAGCTTTTGCGCCAGGATGGCGGCGATGCCCAGAAACGTCGGCAGTTCGGCCGTGATCAGGAAGGTGGGAATCTGCGCCAGGTATTCGTTCAGGCGGCCCTTCTGCTCGAAGCGGGCGCGGAACTGCGAGCGTTCGAACAGGGGACCCAGGCGCGGCACGATGCCGCCGCCGATATAGATGCCGCCCAGCGCGCCAAGCGTCATGGCGACATTGCCGGCGATCGAGCCGAGGATGGCGCAGAAGCAGTCGACCGCTTCCAGGCATATTTCGCAGTCGTTGGCCAGCGCGCGGCTGGTGATTTCAAACGCCAGCAGCGGCTGTGCATCGGTCACGCCGGCGCGCTCGGACAGGGCGCGATAGATCAGTTCCAGGCCGCGTCCGGAAGCGAGGCGTTCGGCCGAGACATGCGACAGTTCGCGCCAGGCATAGGACAGCACGTCCATTTCGCGCTGGTCGCACGGCGCAAAGCTGACGTGGCCGCCTTCGCTGCCCAGCGCGATCCAGCGGTCTTCGGCCGGGATCATGCCCGACACGCCCAGGCCCGTGCCCGAGCCAAGCAGGCCGATCACGCTGTCGGCGCGCGCCATGCCGCCGCCGATCTGCATGCGCTGGTCGGGCCGCAGATAGGGCAGGGCCATCGCCAGCGCCGTGAAGTCGTTGACGACCAGCAGGGTGTCGAGGCCCAGCGCCGTGCGCATCGCTTCGATCGAGAAGAACCAGTGGTGGTTCATCATGCGGATATTGTCGTCGTCGATCGGGTTGGCGATCGCAATCGCCGCATGGCGCACGCGGGCCGAACCGGCGGCGCGCGCGTCCGGACTGTCGATATAGGCAGTAATGGCTTCCAGCAGGGAGGCATAGTCGTCGCAGGGCAGCACGGCCACCGCTTCCAGGTGGCCCTGGCGCGTTTCCAGCACGAAGCGGGCGTTGGTGCCGCCGATATCGGCCAGCAGGCGCGGGCCGTCGCTGAAACGGTCGGCCGCGTCGCCGCCCGTACTCTCTGTTCTTTCATCAATTCTCATGGCGGCGTTCAATGTCTCGTGTGCGTGCGCCGTCTTTGCGGCGCAACTGTCGTTATGGTGAAAACCAAGGATTCTAGAGGGTATTTGGTCTCCGTGCCAAAAAATGCCAGGCATGCCAGGCCAGTGCCTATTCGTATGGAAAAAAACACTTTGCGCAAGACCAAAGATAGTCAAATAAAGTGTGGCGGACTAGTCGTAGGATTACAACATAATATGTTGATATTTGTTCGTAGTATAGTTACTATGTCTCTGCTGGAAAGATTTCTGGCCAGTACATTCGGCCACGAAGTACTAGAAAAAAACAACTACTGAGGAGACTTACCATGCTGCATCGCAACATGTTGAAGGCCGCGTTGAAAGCGCTGCCTGCTGCCATCGTATTAGCTATCGCCAGCGGTTCCGCCATGGCGGACCCGATGTACCCAACCGATTCCGAAGGCTTCCACGGCTACCTGCGCGCTGGCGCCGGCAGCAACACCTCTAGTGACGGCGGCTCACAAGGCTGCTTCGGCCTGGGTGGCAACACCATGAAATATCGTCTGGGCAATGAGTGCGACGCCTATACCGAATTCGGCTACACCAAAGCCATCGCCAAATCCGGCGACGTAACCTACATGGCCACCGTCTGGGTCAACGCCTACGCACCAAATTCCGATTTCGGCGACAACAAGGTCGGCATCGTCAAAGCCTACGTCGAAGCACAGGGACTCGACTTCCTGAACGGCGGCACGGCCTGGGTCGGCAAACGTTTCTACTACCGTCCTGACATCCACATGCTGGATCTGCAGTACATCAACATGAACGGTACCGGCGCCGGCCTGGACCGCATTCAGGCGGGCCCGGGTAAATTCTCGTATGCCTTCTTCAAGGACAACGACATCAACAGCGTGTCGCCGACCGGCATCGTCAGCACCAAATCGGCCGTGCGCCAGAACTTCATCTACGGTGAAATTCCGGTCAACACCAACGGCACGCTGGACCTGGCCGCCACCTATATCATCGGCGAAGGCAAGGACAACGACGCGTTTGGCGAAAAGCATAACGGCTGGCAGCTGTCGGCATTCCACCGCCAGGGCAAAGTCCTGGGCGGCGGCAATACCTTCGGCGTGCAGTACGGCGTCGGCCCTGGTGTCGGCAAGGGCGCGCAGTTCGGCGCCGCGGGCGACACCTCGTTCGGTTCGGACGTCAAGCGCACCCGCGTGTTCAATGACCTGGCGATCCAGCCGATGGAAAACTTCGGCATGGAATTCGTCGCCCTGTGGCAAAAAGACGAAGCCAAGGCCACCGGTTCCTCGACCTGGACCTCGGTCGGCGTGCGTCCTGTGTACGCATTCACCAACAACTTCAAGCTGATTGGCGAACTGGGCACGGACCGCGTGACGCAATCGGGTGGCCCGGCCAAGCGCCTGACCAAAGTCACCATCGCCCCGGCCATTTCGGCAGGTCCTGGCCTGTGGTCGCGTCCTGAACTGCGCGCTTTTGTGACCTACGGCAAGTGGAACGATGCGGCCACCGCCTCGGTCAACGCGTCGAACAACGGCGGCCCGATCTACAACAACAACACCAGCGGCACCTCGTACGGTTTCCAGGTTGAAGCCTGGTTCTAAGTGTTGACTGATGGGGCCATTCCCGCCGGGTATGGCCCCATCTGACTGTAAAGAGCGCCGGCACAGGCGCAAATACGACCTTTCTCGGCAGATTGCGCCGAAGCCCCCTAAAAGCTTGATCAAAAAAGGAATTGTGGAGATGAAACTGAAATTCAAGATTACCCAACTGGCCGCCGTGACCGCCCTGGCATTCGCCGGCAACGCTTTCGCTGCCGACGTTGAAGTGCTGCACTACTGGACCTCGGGCGGCGAAGCCAAGTCGGTCGGCCAGCTGCAGCAGATGGTCAAGGAAGCCGGTTTCGGCTGGAAAGATTTTGCAGTAGCAGGCGGCGCCGGCGAAAACGCCACCACCGCGCTGAAAACCCGCGTCATCTCCGGCAATCCACCGACCGCCGCCCAGATCAAGGGCCCGTCGATCCAGGAATGGGGCGCTGAAGGCGTGCTGGCCAATATCGATGAAGCCGCCGTTGCCGGCAAATGGGATGCGGTCCTGCCGAAAGTCGTGGCCGACGTCATGAAATACAAGGGTCACTATGTTGCCGCACCGGTCAATGTGCACCGCGTCAACTGGATGTGGGTCAATCCGGAAGTGCTGAAAAAAGCCGGCGTGGTCGGCACGCCAACCACCTGGCCAGCGTTTTTCGAAGCGGCCGACAAGATCAAGAAATCGGGCGGCATCGCGATTGCCCACGGCGGCCAGCCATGGCAGGACGCCACCGTGTTTGAATCGGTCGCGCTGGGCGTCGGCGGCGCTGACTTCTACAAGAAAGCCATCCTGAAGCTGGACCAGAAAGAACTGACCGGCCCGACCATGATCAAGGTGTTCGACACCCTGGGCAAAGTCAAGACCTACATCGACAAGGATGCGGCCGGCCGCGACTGGAACCTGGCCACCGCCATGGTCATCAACAACAAGGCCGGCTTCCAGTTCATGGGTGACTGGGCCAAGGGCGAATTCACGGCCGCCGGCAAAGTGCCGGGCAAGGACTACCTGTGCGTGGCCGCGCCAGGCACAGAGAAAGCCTACACCTTCAACATCGATTCGTTTGCCATGTTCACGCAAAAGGATGCGAATGCGAAGAAAGGGCAGATCGCGCTGGCCAACGCCATCATGAATCCGAAGTTCCAGTCGATCTTCAACCTGAACAAGGGTTCCATCCCTGTGCGTTCCGGCGTTTCCAAGGACAAGTTCGACGCTTGCGCCCTGAAATCGATGGACGACATGGACGCCAGCAACAAGAACGGCGGCCTGGTGCCATCGTTCGCGCACGGCATGGCGCTGCCATCGGCCACGCAAGGCGCTGTCACCGACGTGATCGCCAAGTTCATGAACACCAACATGAGCTCGAAAGACGCTGTTGCCGAACTGGCCAAAGCAGCCAAAGTGAAGTAATCACCACAGCGCCGGTTCCCCGCCGGCGCTGCTGCATCGCAGGTGTTGCAGGTATCGCAGGCCCCCTCCGGCATCCGCCCGGACGGGCGCCATACGCAGTTCTACTTCTACGGCTGTCCTATGTCCATACGCAAGCAATTTGATCGATGGATACCGCAACTGGTCCTGGGCCCGACGCTCATCGCCAGCCTGGTATTCGTCTATGGTTTTATTTTCCTGACCGGTTATCTGTCCCTGACCGAATCGCGCATGATGCCGAACTTCGAGTTCTCCGGCCTGTCGCAATACTACAATTTGTTCGATAACGAACGCTGGTGGACCTCGCTGACGAACCTCGGCATCTTCGGCGTGCTGTTCATCGGCCTGTCGATCACCATCGGCCTGTTCCTGGCGATCCTGCTCGACCAGAAAATCCGTGGCGAAGGCTTTCTTCGCGCGATCTATCTGTACCCGATGGCGCTGTCGTTCATCGTCACCGGCACCGCCTGGAAATGGATGCTGAACCCCAGCCTGGGCCTGGAAAAAGTCATGCACGACTGGGGCTGGACCTCGTTTACCTTCGACTGGCTGGTCAACTCGGACATGTCGATCTACACGGTGGTGATCGCCGGCGTGTGGCAGTCGTCCGGTTTCGTGATGGCGCTGTTCCTGGCCGGCCTGCGCGGCATCGATGACGAGATCATCAAGGCGGCGCAAGTGGACGGTGCGTCCTTGCCGACCATCTACTGGCGCATCGTGATTCCCGCCATGCGTCCGGTGTTCTTCAGCGTCATATTGATCCTGTCGCACATCGCGATCAAGAGTTTCGACCTGGTGATCGCCTTGACTTCCGGCGGCCCGGGCAATTCGTCCGACGTGCCGGCAATCTTCATGTACCAGTTTTCCTTCACCCGCGGCCAGTTGGGCCTGGGCTCGGCATCGGCGATGATGATGCTGGCCACCATCGTGGCCGTGCTGGTGCCGCTGATGTACCTGGAAACGCGCAGCGCAAAGGCGATGAGATGACACACACACGCAAGCATCAATTTACCCTGGGGCGGGTGGTCCTGTACCTGTTGCTGGTCCTGTTCGCCCTGTATTACATCATTCCGCTGTACGTGACCCTGTCGACGTCGTTCAAGTCGCTCGACGAGATCCGCAGCGGCAACCTGCTGGCGCTGCCGCAGGTATGGCAGTTCGAGTCCTGGGGCAAGGCCTGGTCTTCGGCCTGCACCGGCGTGACCTGCAACGGCCTGCAGCCGTTCTTCTGGAACTCGCTGGAAATGGTGGTGCCGGCCGTCCTGATCTCGACCTTTATCGGCGCCTTCAACGGCTATGTGTTCGCGCACTGGCGCTTCCGGGGTTCGGAGCTGCTGTTCGCCGGCTTGCTGGTGGGCTGCTTCATCCCGTTCCAGGTGGTGATCCTGCCGATGGCGCGCTTGCTGGGCGACTTTGGCCTGGCCAATACCACCACCGGCCTGGTGTTCGTGCACGTGGTCTACGGCACGGCGTTCACGACCTTGTTCTTCCGTAACTACTACACCAGCGTGCCGGAAGAGCTGATCAAGGCGGCCCGCATCGACGGCGCCGGCTTCTTCCTGATCTTCCGCAAGATCGTGCTGCCGATTTCCGGCCCGATTTTTGTCGTGTGCATCATCTGGCAATTCACGCAGATCTGGAACGATTTCCTGTTCGGCATCGTGTTCGCCAGCGGGGATTCGCAGCCGATCACGGTGGGTTTGAACAACCTGGTCAATACATCGACGGGCGTGAAGGAATACAACGTCAACATGGCGGCGGCGGTGATCGCAGCGCTGCCGACACTGCTGGTCTACCTGGTCGCAGGCCGTTATTTTGTGCGCGGCCTGACCGCAGGCGCAGTCAAAGGTTAAGGAAAAACATGTCTAGCTTATCGATTCGTAATATCCGCAAGGTCTACACCAACGGCGCCGAAGTCCTGAAAGGCATCGACATCGAGATCAAGGACGGCCAGTTCCTGATCCTGGTGGGCGGCTCCGGTTCCGGCAAGTCCACCTTGCTGAACATGATCGCCGGCCTGGAAAGCGTCACCTCGGGCGAGATCATGATCGACAACAAGGTCGTCAACGACCTGCCGCCGAAAGACCGCGACATCGCCATGGTGTTCCAGTCCTACGCCCTGTACCCGTCGATGACGGTGCGCGAGAACATCGCCTTTGGCCTGAACGTGAAAAAGGTCGCCAAGGCCGAACAGGAAGAGATCGTCAACAGGGTCGCCGAGACGCTGCAGATCTCGCACCTGCTCGACCGTCGTCCGGCGCAGTTGTCGGGCGGCCAGCGCCAGCGCGTGGCGATGGGCCGCGCCATCTCGCGCAAGCCGTCGCTGTTCCTGTTCGACGAACCGCTGTCGAACCTGGACGCCAAGCTGCGCGTGGAAATGCGCGCCGAGATCAAGCGTTTGCACCAGCGCCTGAAAGCCACCATCGTCTACGTCACGCACGACCAGATCGAGGCGATGACGATGGGCGACCTGATCGCCGTGATGAAGGACGGCGTGGTGCAGCAGCTGGGCACGCCGCAGGAAATCTACGACAATCCGGCCAATCTGTTCGTGGCCGGCTTCATCGGTTCGCCATCGATGAACTTCATCACCATCAAGCCGGTGATCGAAAACGGCGCCGTCTCGGCCGTGATTGAAAACGGCGGCAACAACATGCGCCTGGACCTGCCGTTCGATGCCGAAAAACTGCGCAACCATGTCGGCCGTGACGTGATCCTGGGCATCCGCCCGGAGCAGATCACCGACATCAGCAGCGCGCACGGCGACGTGGGCCAGGAACTGGGTTGCCTGGTCGACCTGGTCGAGCCGACCGGCCCGGACACCTTGCTGACGACCCGCCTGAACGGCGCGGCCGTGACTTGCCGCACGCATCCGATCGAGGCCGTGCGCCCCGGTCAGACCATGCAGCTGTCGTTCAACCTGTCGAAAGCGGCCCTGTTCGATCCGGCCAATGGCGAACGCATCGCGTAACTGATCGCGATTGAGCGCCACACGCTTGGCCCGGCAGCCGCAAGGTTGCCGGGCCATACTCGTTTACACTGCCGGCACGCCATCCGATATTTTTGCCATGAAAAAATTTGCCCTTGCCCTTGCCCTTGCCCTTGCCCTCTGCTGTTCGCTGTTGTCACTGCCCGCCCTGGCCGGCAAGGAAGCGCATGAAGAGGCGGTCTCCGCCATGTTTGCCGACAGCGGCGCGCTGGGCATGGTGGTGGTGACGGTGCAGGGCGGCCAGATCCACGTGTACGGTCGTGGCGAGACGCGGCCCGGCAGCGGCCAGTTGCCCGATGGCCAGTCGCTGGTGCGCATCGGCTCGGGCTCGCAGGTATTGACGGCCGAGGTGCTGGCCCGCCTGGTGGAAGACGGCAAATTGAAACTGGACGATACGCTGCAGCAGCATGCAGGGGCCGGCCGCGTGGTGCCGCGCGCGGCCGGCGTGCCCGGGATCACCTTGCTGGACCTGGCCACGCATGTCAGCGGCTTGCCGCGCGGCGTATCGAGCGGGCCGCCGAAATATGCGGCGCCGTTTGCCTGGCCCGGCGAGGCCGTGCGTTGGGGCGAACTGAAAGACGGCAAGACGGATGCCGTGCCCCGCACGGAAGCGGTCTACTCGAATCGCGGCTATGACCTGCTCGGCGACGCCATGGCATCGGCCGGCGGCGCGCCGTATACCGAGCTGCTGGCGCGGCTGGTGACACGCCCGCTGCAGATGGAAGACACGACGGCCACGCCGACGCCGGAGCAATGCGCGCGCCTGATGAGCGGTCCCGATCTCGACAATAGCGGCCCTTGTGGCGCGACCACCGCCACCGCCGCCAGCAGCGGCCTGTTTTCCACGCCGCTCGACATGGGCGTCTGGCTGCGCAAGCTGGCCAGCGTGGTGCCGCCCGCGCCGTCGACCTGCATGGTCCTGAAACCCTGGCTGACGCGCGCCGCCATGCCGGTCATGAAGGGATTCGATTTTCCCGGGCCGGCCGATGCGCTGGGACTGGGCTGGGTGCGCCTGGGCGACGGCCAGCAGGCCAGTTCGCCGATCTGGCACAAGACGGGCAGCGGGGCCGGCTTCATGAGTTATACGGCGATCCTGCCCGTGCCGCGCAGCGCCGTGTTTATCGTGGTGAGCAAGGTCGACATGAAAACGCTGCCGCGCCTGACACGCGCCGGCAACGCGCTGCTGTACCAGCTGGGGCAGGAAGTGCACGAACTGGTCGGCAGCCAGTTCGACCAGCAGCCTTGTCCCTGATGGTGTTGTCTCGCCATTTGCTTATTTATGTACGATAGCGAACACAGCGTTTTACAAGGAGAAATTAAAATAAGTGATAATTATAGCGGTCAGCGAACACTCCCCGGACAATGCAGTGCCACTCGACGACTATTCCTTCGACGCCCTTGTTCCCATGAAGTTGACACCCTATGAACGACAACCGCACTGCCCAGCCGCGCGAACGGCGCAAACCGACCAGCCGCATTTCCACCGGCGTCGCCGGCCTCGATGACATCCTGTGCGGTGGCCTGACGGCCCAGCGCGTGTATCTGGTGGAAGGCTCGCCCGGCACCGGCAAGACCACGCTGGGCCTGCAATTCCTGCTCGACGGCGTGACGCAGGGCGAGACCGGCCTGTATATCACCCTGTCGGAAACGGCCGACGAGCTCGACGCCGTGGCCGAAAGCCATGGCTGGAGCATGGACGGCATCGCCGTGTTCGAGCTGGCGAATGACACCTCGCTCGATCCCGACGCCCAGCAGTCCGTATTCCACCCGTCCGAAGTGGAGCTGGGCGAAACCACCAAAAGCGTGATGGAGCGGGTCAATACCCTGAAACCCTTGCGCGTGGTGTTCGACAGCCTGTCCGAGATGCGGCTGCTGGCGCAGAACCCGCTGCGCTACCGGCGCCAGATCCTGGCGCTGAAACAATTCTTCTCGCTGCGCGACTGCACCGTGCTGCTGCTCGACGACAAGTCCAACACGCCCGACCAGCAGCTGCACAGCATTGCCCATGGCGTGATCAGCCTGGAACAGATCGCCCAGGAGTTCGGCAAGGAACGGCGCCGCGTGAATGTGATCAAGATGCGCGGCACCAAGTTTCGCGGCGGCTACCATGACTACATCCTGGAAACGGGCGGCCTGAAAATCTTTCCACGCCTGATTGCGGCCGAACACAACCGTGATTTCAGCGCCCAGGTCAGCTCGACCGGCTCGACCGCTTTCGATGCGCTGCTGGGCGGCGGCCTGGCGTCGGGCACCAACACCCTGATCGTCGGGCCGTCCGGCATCGGCAAGACCACGGTGTCGGTGCGCTGCCTGCTGTCGGCGCTGGAGCGTGGCGAAAAGGCCTCGTTCTATCTGTTCGACGAGGGCCTGGCGACGTTTTTCGCGCGCTCGGCCTCGCTGCAGATGGACCTGCGGCCCTACGCCGACAGCGGCCAGCTGGCGATCCACCATATCGACCCGGCCGAGCTGGCGCCCGGCGAATTTGCCCAGATGCTGCGCGACGCGGTCGAGCAGTCCGATGTCAAGTTCATCGTGATCGACAGCCTGAACGCCTATCTGCAGGCGATGCCGGGCGAGCATTTCCTGACCCTGCAGATGCACGAACTGCTGTCCTACCTGAACCAGCAGGGCGTGACCACCGTGCTGGTGCTGGGCCAGCACGGCCTGATCGGCGAGGTGCGTACCGATGTCGACCTGAGCTACCTCAGCGACACCACCGTGTTGCTGCGCTTCTTCGAGTCGAACGGCAAGCTGCGCCGCGCCATTACCGTGATCAAGAGTCGCACCAGCAACCATGCGCTGACCATCCACGAGCTGAAACTCGGTTCCGGCGGCATCGCCATCGGCGGCGCGCTGGAAGGCTTCGAGGGTATATTGACGGGCTTGCCAACCTACCGCGGCGCCACCCCCATGATGCTGGCGGGGCCCGATGAGCCTCGATAACGGCGCGCTCGACGAGCGTATCCTGATCCTGGCGCCGCATGGCCGCGACGCCGAAGTGATCCACCAGGTGCTGGCGCGCAACGGCTTTGGCGGCGGCGCGGTGGCCAGCTTCGACGCCATGGTCACCGAACTGCTGATCGGCGCGGGCGCCTGCGTGATCGCCGAAGAGGCGCTGCAGGATTCCAGCGTCAACCAGCTGCTGGCCTGGCTGCGCACGCAGGAGCCGTGGTCCGACTTTCCCTTCGTGATATTGATTTCCAAGCGCAACGGCCTCACGCCGCAGGCGGCGCGCAGCACCTTCGACCAGCTGGGCAATATCATCCTGCTGGAACGCCCGCTCAATGCCGAGACCTTGCGCAGCGCCGCCGCGTCGGCCCTGCGCGGACGCCAGCGCCAGTACGAGGCGCGCAAGATCCTCGCCGAACGCATGCGCGCGGCGGAAAGCCTGCGCGACAGCCGGGCCCAGCTGCTGCAGCTGAACGAGACGCTGGAATCGCGCATCGAGGAACGCACGCGCGCGCTGGCCCAGGCCAATGACCGCCTGATGAACGAGGTCATCGAACGCGAGCGGGTGCAGCTGGCCATGGTGCAGCTGCAAAAGATGGAGGCGGTGGGGCGCTTGACGGGTGGCATCGCGCATGATTTCAATAACCTGCTCAATGTGATCCAGGGCAGCATGGACCTGATCCTGTACCTGTCGAAGGACGAGAACGCCAAACGCAAGGCCGAGGTCGCCCGGCGCGCCTGCGAGCGCGGCGGCAAGCTGACCAGCCAGCTGCTGGCGTTCTCGCGCAACCAGCGCCTGAACCTGCGCGCCACCGAACTGCACACCCTGTTCGACGGCGTGCGCGAACTGATGGCCACCTCGCTCGGCTCGGCGATCGCCCTGTCGTTCGAGATCGACCAGCAGGTGCGGTACGTGATGGCGGACGTGAACCAGATGGAAATGGCGCTGCTGAACCTGGCCATCAACGCGCGCGACGCCATGCCCACGGGCGGCAAGTTGGTGGTGCGGGCCAGCCGCGCGGCCGCGCCCGAGGGACTGCTGGCGAGCGGCATGTATTGCCTGATCGCCGTCACCGATGACGGGCAGGGCATGGACCCGGCGGTTGCCGCCAAGGTATTCGAACCGTTTTTTACCACCAAGGCGATCGGCAAGGGCACGGGGCTGGGCCTGAGCCAGGTGTATGGCATGGCCCAGCAGTCGGGCGGCACGGCGCGCGTGATCAGCAAGGCGGGCGTCGGCACCACGATTGAAATCTGGCTGCGCCTGACCGGCGACGCCATGGATGCCGAAGATGCGGAACCGGCCCAGCCGCCGCCATCCCCCGGCGCCGGCGCGCGCATCCTGGTGGTCGAAGACGACAGCTCGGTACGCCTGTCGATGGTCGAGTCGCTCGAGGCGCTCGGCTATTGTGTCAGCCAGGCGCAGGACGGCCAGGCCGGCCTGCACGAACTGCGGCGCGACCAGCCCAGCCTGATGATCACCGACTACCTGATGCCGGGCATGACGGGCGCCGAACTGGTGGCGATCGCCAACCGCGAGTTTCCCGGACTGCCGATGATCATCGCCACCGGCTATGCGGACATGGAGGCGATCGACCGTGTGATCGGCAGCAATACCGTGCTGCGCAAACCGTTCCAGTTGGCGGACCTGGCGGCGACGGTGACGCAGGCGCTGGGGCGGCAGGCGGGCATGGTTTCATGACTGAAATCGTTGCGCCCGGCGACCTGATGGTGCCGTCCGAACTTGAACGGCAAAAGATCTTTTACACGCTCAAGAAAGTGAGCTCGATCACCGCCTGGCGCCGCAATTACGCCCTGTATAAGCACTGGGCCGACGTGACCAAGGCCAGCCTGCAGGAGGCGACCCGGCAGGGCTGGGCGCTCGAGACGTCGCTGCCGGCGTCGGAGCTGGCGTTTGTGCAGGGTGGACTGGATGAGTTCAGGAAAGCCATGGCGACGCTGGAAAAAAACAACTTCAAGGACTTCGGCGATCCGCCTTTTTTCGAACTGAGCGCCGCCCGCAAGCGCCTGACCATTCAGCTGAGCGTGCAGCGGCGGGTGGACGAGGGCGAGAACGGCGTCAACGAAGCGCATACGCCGCTGTGGCAGGAATATTGCGACGCCATGCACTCGGCCTACGATGTGTGGGCGGAATGCTCGATGCATCTTTACCAGCGTGATTATTTTCCTGGCGGCCTGTGGTATTACAACCGCTGGCTGCACCGCGATCTTCCACTGATGCACTTTCCTGATGACCTGGAAGCGGTGCCCGATCCCGCCGTCAACACCTTTGTCCGCGCCAATGGCTTCGTGCCGTTTGCCGGCATCTGGGAACCAGTCGCCGCGCCGGCCACGCGCTTTATCGACCGTTACACCGGCGCCTGGCGGCCGCAGGCGCCGTTCAAGGTCGTGGCGCCAATGAAATATTTCGATCGCGGCGCGCAGGCGCATGCGATGACCTTGCAAGACAACAGCGACAGCGACGACAAAGGCGAAAAGCTGCACCTGGCATGGCGCCTGTTATGGCGCGAGGACCGTTACGCCGACGGCACCGTGCCCGCGGAAGAGGCGCACTACCAGTTCCTGGAGCCGCAGCGTTCGCGCCCCCAAACGTCTGGTAGCGAACCCGGCGATGGCGTGATCTGGGCCTGGAGCGGCGCTGCCGCGCCTGCCAGCGGCACATGGCTGTGCGATGCGCCTGGCTGGTACACCGAAATACGGAAAAAGGGCCAGCGCATGGGCTTTTTGGTAGGCGCGCGCATTGTGCGCTGGATATTGATCAGGCCGGATTGACCGCTCAGACGGTGGGTATCGTCCCGCCATCGATCACATGTTCGCTGCCGTGGATGGAGGCCGCCCGCTGCGAGGCCAGGAAGGCGACCAGTTCGGCCACTTCTTCCGGTTTGCCCGGACGGCCGATGGGGATGCCGCCCAGGCTGTCCATCAATTGCTCGCGCGCCGCGATTTCACTGGTGCCGCCATGCTCGGCGATGCGCCGTATCATGGCGCTGGCCGCCGTGGTTTCGATAAAGCCGGGCGCCACCGTGTTGATGCGGATGCCGCGCGGGCCGAATTCGTTGGCCAGGCCCTTGCTGTAGTTGCTGAGGGCGGCCTTGGCGGCGGCATAGGCCAGGGTGGACTCGAACAGCGGCAGGCTGCGCTGTATCGACGAGATATGAATGATGACGCCGGCGCCCTGATCCAGCATGGCCGGCAGCAAGGCCCGGTCCAGCCGCACCGCCGCCAGCAGATTGCTTTGCAGCGCATCCTCCCATAATTGATCGGTCAGTGCCAGCGCGCCGCCGCCGGGCGCGGTCGAGCCGCCGACATTGTTGACGAGGATATCGACGCCGCCATGCGAGGCCAAAATGGCGTCGGCCACCGCATCGCTTCCTTCCCGGGTGCCGAGGTCGGCGCGAACAAACGCCACGCCGGGCGGCAGTTCACCGGACGCTTCCCTGGCGATGGTGATCACCCGGGCGCCGCGCGCCTGCATCAGGTCGACGATGGCGCGGCCCATGCCCCTGGTGCCGCCGGTGACGAGAACGCGCTGGCCGGCGAAGTCTTGCGGTTGATTCAATGCGTGGTTCATGATGTGATCTCCAGTACGGTGATTTTTGCGGCATCGATATTGAAAGCAAAGTCCAGCAGCACCGGGCTGCCCGGAAAATTGCCGCTGACTTCGCCCTTGGCCACGCAACCTTCCGCTGTGACGGTGCAGGCGAGGGGCGCCACCGTCGCCGCATATTTGTCGCTGGCGGCGCGTTTCCATTCGGTAATTGCGGCGTGCCCACGATGCACATGGTGCTCGTCGCGCACCTCGCCATCGGCACTGAAACATTGCGCCACGGCAGCCGCATCGTGCGCGTTTTCTGCTTGAAAATATGCTGCCACCACGGCAGGCAAGTTGATCGTCATGCTGTTCTCCTGTTGCGTTGATCGAGTACTCATCATAAGTAACATGATTTATTCCCGATACGCTGGTTCGGCATGTAAGCTATCAACTCAAAGTTAATAATCGACGCCATGAAATCCATCTCGTTTGAAGCCATCCGCATCTTCCTCGCCGTGGCCGAGGCCAGGAGTTTTACCGCAGCGGCGATACGCCTGGGCGTGACGCCGGCGGCGGCCAGCAAGGCGGTCAAGCTGCTCGAAGCGCAGCATGGTGTCATCGTGTTCGTGCGCAATACGCGCCGGGTCGCCCTGACCGAGGCCGGCGGCGTCCTGTACGCCAGCCTGCTGGCGGCCACCGCGCAGATCGACGATGCGTTTGCGGCACTGACCCGCTTTCGCCACCGCCCGGCCGGCACCTTGCGGCTGACCGTGCCGCGCGCCTTGGGGGCGCTGGTGCTGAAGAACCTGGCGCCGCGCTTCCAGAGTGCCTATCCCGATGTGTCGCTCGATATTTCCCTCGACGATGGCGAGGTCGACCTGCTGGAGCAGGGGTATGACGCCGGCATACGGCTGGGCCAGTCGGTGGCGCAAGGCATGGTGGCGGTGCGCCTGACGGGCGACCTGGCCTGGTCGGTGGTGGCTGCGCCCGCCTATTTTGCGCGCGCCGGCCGGCCGTTGGCGCCGGAAGAGCTGGTGCGCCACGACACCGTGCGCTACCGTTTCCACCGCTCGAAAGCGCTGGCGCCCTGGGCCTTCGTGCGCAATGGCGACACCTTCCATGTGGAAACCGGGCACAAGCTGGTGGTCAACGACACGGGCCTGATCGCCGACTTTGCCCGCTCCGGGCTGGGCCTGGCCTACCTGCCTGATATCGAGATCGCGCAGGACCTGGCCGACGGGCGGCTCGAACGCGTGCTCGAAGCGTTTGTTCCGCCGTCATCGGGCATGTTCCTGTATTTCGCCGCCAGGACGCAAAGCCAGCCCAAGTTGCGCGCGTTTATCGATATGGCGACTGCCGACAATGGCTTGTTGGCCTCAATGGCAGGCAAGGGCAGTGCATGACCGGCTCAGGTCTTGAACCAGGCTGGTGGCATTCACAGCTTGTCCCACGCGACGCTGGCCGTCTGCACTTGCAGCCTGTATCGATTGCGTATGGTCTCAAATTCAGCGCCGGAGACAGGTCCGGAAATATGGCCTGATTTGATGTCAATGACCATCCATCCGTCTCGGTCGCCACGAAACGTGGCGTATCGCTCGACGCCGATCATCTCGTCGTTCCAGGCCAGGCGAAGAACGGTGCCCTCGATCAGTCCGCCACCTTGCTCAGCCACATGCGATGGTCCGTGCAGATAATAGGTTTTGTTATCTTCCCATCGTTCCAGCTGGTAGTTGCCGGGTAATGATTTGGTGTTATCACATCCCGCCGCAAAAATCAGCGGAAGGGATGCAAACAGTACTCGCCAGGCAGTGCTTTTCATCGAGGTACCAAATAGGATTGCAGCACAATGTAATATCTCAGCTTTCTTCGAACGTCAGTTCGATTACGCTGTCGTCGCTCCAGTCCTTTTCGCGCAAGGGCGGCGTGAACGAAAAACCGCTGAATGGCACGGGTGCGGTTTTTCCATTGTAGCTGATGGTGGCGGCCGTAATGCGCTGCGGTTCGGTAAAGCTGTAAGTGCCTTTCTGCGACACGAAATTGCATGGTCCGCCCAGCGCGCTCAAGGTGGTGCGCATGGCAAACGGCAGCGTGTCCTTGTCGATTGCCCAGTGCACCTCGCACGTCAGCCGCAGGTCGCCCAGGCGGCGGCTGGTATCGGTGGCCGTCGCACTTCGGATATAGGGAATCCAGCGGACCGAGCCGGCTTTGCGGTTGAGCGTCAGGTCGGCCTTTGCAAGGAGCGGGTCCTGCTCGGCTGGCAGGCTGAAAATGCTTTTTTCTTCCAGCGCTATCGGCATACTCGCATAGTCGCTTTCCAGCCGGAGCTGGAGCGCGTTCATGTCGACATCCGCATGGCGCGGCTGCAGGATAAAGCGCAGCCTTGCATCAGGCGCCAGCGCGTGCTTTTCCTCGAATCGATGCACGCCCTTGAGCATGGCGCTGTACGGCTTCCAGTCCGGGTCCCGGATGCCCTTGATATTGACTGACGAGGTGGCCTCGTCCCCGGAGGGTGTCACGGGGGGCGCATCGTCCGCCTGTGCCTGGACCGCGTTACAGCAAAAATACGCCAACAGGCTGGCGGTTTTCAAAGCGCGCAAATGCATCATGTCGTTCAACCCTTTCTCTTCGTATCCATCGCTTTTTGCTGCACATATGCGAAAGACGTGAGTGTAGGAAAAAACAAGGCCGAAAGGCTGTTTTCAAGACAGGTGGTCAATTCAGGGGAATGGACTGCGCAATACCGGCGTTTTTCAGATCGCTTGCCTGGCATATGACGGCAAGCCCTTCGATCCGCAGGGGGTGCGGAGGGCTTGCCGTTGAGGAGGGAACGCTTTATTTCACCAGCGACTTCTTGTAGGCGATCGAATACGTCAGCTTGCCGGTCGGCGTCACCAGGTCGTCCAGCGCGGCCTGGCTGAAGACGCCGGTCCAGCCCAGGCTTTGCGCGGTTGCCGTGCCGCTGACGATGTCGGTCGATTTCAGCGCCACCATCGCTTGCGAGGCCGTCTTGATGGCGGCCATGTAGGCGGTGGTGTCGCTGGTGTCGACTTTCGACAGGTCGACCACCGGCTTGTTGCGCAGCCAGTCGGCCCAGTAGAATTCCAGGAATTCGGTGGCCGTCGACGGCACCACGTAGCCGGCGTCGCGGGTGAAGTAGACCAGGGCGCGGTACGGGTCGTTACCGAGGGATTTGAGGCCGATCGTGCTTGGGAGCTGGCTGGTGGCGATGGCCTGGTTGGCTCCATTCTTCAGCCAGACCTTGCTGGCCTTCTTCATCTGCACCCAGAAATCATATTCGCCGAGCTTGCTGAAGTTGTCGGTCACCTTGACCCAGACTTTCAGCTGATGATTCACGCCGTTGTCGGCATCCCAGAAGGCGCTGAAGGTGTGGTGGCCGTCCGTCAGGTACAGGGTGCCGTTCGGGCCGATGACGACCGTCTTCATGTCGCCCGGCTTGGTGCCGACGGGCGACTTGCACTGGAAGGTGGCCGGCGGATTGATCAGGGTGGCGCCGGCGATATTGGCCGTCTTGGTGACGACGTCGTCCTGGCCGTTGGCTTCGCACAGCTCGGCGAATTTCTTCGGCTTGTTGGTCTTGGCCATGATCAGGTCTTCCGCGCCGTAGCGGCCCAGCTTGTAGTACACCTGGTCGTAGCCGATGGCTGGCTGGGTCGGGCGCAATTCGTCGAGCGACACTTGCAGGAACACGGGGGCGGCGTCGGTGCCGGCGGCGGTCGCGGCCAGTACCTGCTGGCGCGCGGTCAACACGGGTGGCGTTTCCAGTACCGTCTTGCCGGTGGCCATCGGTGCGCCGCCGTTGAGGATTTGCGCGACGATGCTGCCGCTGGCGTTGACGATGTCGACATCGGTGCCATTGGTTTTGACCTGCAGATTGTCGAGCAGGACGTCGGCCGAGTCCTTGCTGCTCGGGGTCAACGGGCCGTTGACGAAGTCATAGCTGGCAGCCATGCCCAAGGTTTGCAATGGCGCGGCCAGGGCCTTGCCCAGCTGGGTTTGCGCCGCTTGCAGCTTTGCCGCATCGATGGCGGCCAGGCTGGCGGCGGTCGCGGCGGCCGGCGTGGCGCCCAGCAACTGGGTGGTGATGATGGACGTCAGCTGGGTCAGGTTGATGGTGCGTTCCTTCATCGAGACCGCCGACAGCACGGTGCCGCTGGCGGTGGTGGCGATGACCAGGAAGGGCGCCTTGGCGGCGGCGGTGATGGCGATATTGGCCTGGCCGCTGGCATCGGTGGCGCCGAAGCCCACTCTTTCCTTGCTGGCGTCGTAGACATTGACCGTGCTGCCGGCCGCGGCTTTGCCGGTGGCCGCCACCACGCTGACGATGCGCGCGGGCGCGGCTGCTTGTGGCGTGTCATCGGACGAGCTGCCGCCGCCGCAAGCGGCCAGGCTGGCGCCAAAGGCGAGCGCCAGGGCGGCCGACAAGGTGGTGCGGCCGAAGGTGGCCAAGGCGAGTGTGTTTTGCATGTCTGTCCCGTGATGTCGTTCTGAAAAGTGCCGACATGCTAGCGGACGGATATGTCAGGATGATGACAGAGGGCGGGTTTGCTCCGGCTAGTCCAGCAGGCCGGCCGGCGTGCGCGGCGAGGACATCAGCTGGCGAAACGCCGCCCAGTGCTGCGCGCGCGTGCCGCCCTGGCGTTCGACCCAGGCCTTGGCCATGTCCTGGCCCAGGTTGTAGTTGATCACGTAGGCGCGCATCTCGTCGTAGAACTGCAGCCGCTGCGCCGCTTTTTCCGCCGGATACAGGCGCACGTTGACCAGCCACTCCACCGCTTCTTCCTTGTCCAGTCCGCCTTCCAGGTACTGGCGCGCGATATCGTTGTCGGCATACGCCAGCTGCGCCAGCAGGCGGTTCAGTGCCAGGTAGCGCGGCGCCAGCGCCGGGTCCAGCCCGGCCAGAGGAAACAGTACCTGCTGTTCGAAAGCCAGCCGCTCCGCGTCGGTAAAGCACAGTTCGATGCCATGGTTGGCCGTGCCTTCGGCGATCAGCGATTGCGGCGAAAACAGAGGATAGACGCAGTATTCCATCCAGCGCTTGCCGCGCACCAGGTCGCGTTCGAGCAGCACGTTGTACACATGGTGGCCCGGATAGGCTTCGTGGCAGCCGAGGTCGACGGCGCGGTCGATATAGATCGGCAAATCGGTATTGATCTGGATCACGCTCTGGTAATTGCCCTTGTACCAGTTGTAGCCGCTCCAGGACTTGTCGGTGACAAATTCGAGCACGAAATCTTCTTCCGGCGGCAGCGCGATGTAGCGCAGCGTGCGTTCGCGGCCGGCTTCGATGGCGGCCTGCATGACGGCCTGCAAACGCTCGGGCGGAATCACGAACTGGCGGCGAAATTCTTGCACCCGTGCGCTGACCGTTCCGCTGCCGGGCAGCAGGTCGGCCACTTGCGCCACGATGGCTTCATACCAGGCGCGCGTGTGATGGGGCGAGACGGCGTCGTAGAGGCGCGCGCTTTCTTCGTCAAAGCCCGGCTTTGCGCCGCCGAGCATGGCCACCTTCATTTGCATCGACAGCAATTGCGTGCGCAGGTTGGTGGCGCGTAGCCGCGTTTCCTGGTCAGTGCCCGCTTCGCCGCCATCGAGCTGCGCCAGCGCCGCCACGATATCCTGGCCGATCTGCGGCAAGGAACGATGGGCGGCGGCAGCGTCCCGCTGCCATGCCGGCGGGCCGTAATACGCGTCGACATAGGAGGGATCATGCTGGCCGATGGCCAGTACCAGATGCACATAACGTTCTGCAATATCGGACAGGGAAGTGGACATGGCGGCAGGAAGAAGGGAATCGAAGAACCAGTATAGCAGCGCCGCGCTGTTGTAAATATGCCGATGGCCTGCCGCCACCGATGTCGCACACCCTTTTTATCAGGGAAATGAATAACTGGTATCTGAAATTGAAAGTGGCTTTATATCTTGGAACGCTTATGATGATATTGCACTGCAACAAACACCGTACATTTCCAGGAGCATCCCATGTCCCACACGACCTCGCCAGCATTGACCGTTTTCTCTTTCAACAGCCTGTCCGGCGCCTTTGAGAAGGCAGCCTCGGCAGTGCAAGCATTGATGCTGCGTCTGCACAATGCGGTCGCCAACGGCATCGAAGAGCGCGTGCGTGAAGAGCAGGATGCGGACCTGGCCGAAGCGACCGACCGTTATGACCTGGAGTTCCGCATGCGCAAGCAGGACCGTTCGGGCGGCGGCAGCTACTGGAGCAATGGCCTCAATCGCTGATCGTTCCGCTGATGCGCCGACACTCATTTAAAAGCCCCGTGCCTGCTTGCCAGGTACGGGGCTTTTTACATTACTGCTTCATCACATTGGGCCGCGCTGGCGGTGGCACCGTGCCGCTGCGTCCCGGCGCGAATGACGCTGCTGTCGTGCCCTGTACCGGCACGGCGGTCTTGCGCAGCTTGGCCACTTGCGATGCCGTTGCGGCGCTGCCGTGGTTGCCCCAGCTGGTCTGGATAAAGCTGACCACGTCGGCGATCTGCTGGTCGTTCAAAGTCTTGGCGTAGCCGCCCATCACCAGCGCGGACGGCGCCGTGTGGGTGGCCGGCACCATGCCGCCCGACAGCACGATATTGATGGCCGAGGTGGGGTCCGCCGTCTGCAGCACCGCATTGCCGGCCAGCGCGGGGAAGGCCTTGCTGTAACCCTTGCCGTCCGAGCGGTGGCAGCCGGCGCAGTTGTTCAGGTACAGCTGCGCGCCCGTGCCATCGACCTTGCCGGCAAACAGCGCCTTGGCGACCTTGTCGTCGCCGACAAAAGGCGGGGCTTTGGCATTGGCCGGCGGCAGCGATTTCAGGTATTTGGCGATACTGCCCAGGTCGTCCTTGCTCATGTACTGCATCGAGTGGGCCACCACGTCGTTCATGGCGCCGAACGAGGCGCTATGGCTGTTGCGGCCGGTTTTCAGGAACTCGGCAATATCGGCTTCGCTCCAGCGCGCCAGGCCACCGCCATGCTCGTTGCGCAGCGATGGCGCGACCCAGCCGTCGATGGCGGCGCCACCGGCCAGGTAGGCGCTGCTGTCGAGTTCGGTCAAGGCTTTTTCCTGCATGCCGACGCCGCGCGCCGTATGGCAGGCGCCGCAGTGGCCCAGGCCCTGCACCAGATAGGCGCCGCGCAGCAATTGCTGGTCGCCTGCCGTTGCGGTGGGCACATACGGCGCCGGTGTCGGGGCGAATACCCAGCGCCACACCGTCAAGGGAAAGCGCATCGACAGCGGCCACGGAATATCCGCGGCGCGGTTCGGCGACGCGTTGGCCGGCACGCCCTGCATCAGGTAGGCATACAGGGCGCGCATGTCGGCGTCGCTCAGGCGCGAATACGAGGGGTAGGGCATGGCCGGGTAGACGGTATAGCCCTGTTTCGTCACGCCGGTGCGCATCAGCTTGTCGAAGTCGGCGAAACTCCAGTTGCCGATGCCGTGCTGCTTGTCCGGCGTGATATTGGTGGAATATACCTTGCCGATCGGTGTCGCCATGCCGAGGCCGCCGGCGTACGGCTTGCCTTGCGGGGCGGTGTGGCAGGCGATGCAGTCGCCGGCGCGCGCCAGGTATTCGCCCTGCTTGATCAGTTGCGCGTCGGCCGGGGCGGCCATGCTGGCGCCGGCCGACAACAGCAGGGACAGCGTCGCGAGGAGGCGTTGTGTGTGTTTTTTCATGGGGCGCTCCTTACGCGGCGACCAGTGGCCGCGGGTCTTTCAGATATTGTTCGCGCACGGCCTTGGCGCACCAGTAAGTCAGCGCGGCGGCCAGGCCGGTCGGGTTGTAGCCGATGCCGACCGGGAACACGCTCGAACCGACGACGAACACGTTCGATACATCCCAGCTTTGCAGGTAGCGGTTGACGACGCTGGTGCGGCGGTCCGTGCCCATGGCGGTGCCGCCGGCCCAGTGGGTGGTCTGGTAGTTGCGCAGGTCGAGGTGGTCGCCGAAATTTTTCATCGACACATGGATCGACTTCGGTTTCATGGCTTTCGCCACTTCCATCATCTTGCCGGTCACGTAGCGGCTCATCTTGATGTCGTTGTCCTTCCAGTCGAAGGTGAAGCGCAGCAGCGGCTGGCCGAAGACGTCGGTATAGGTCGGATCGAGGTCGACATAACAGTCGCGGTAGACCATATTGGCGCCGTGCACGTCGAACGAAACGGTACTGGTGTAGTTGTCCTTGACGGCTTTTTTCCAGCCGGAGCCCCACGACGGCGTGCCGTCCGGCACCGGAATGCCGGCGATCGGCTTGACGCCGGCCGGGTTGCACCAGGCGGGCGAGCCGCCGACAAAGCCCAGCGGGCCATGGTCGAAGTTGTCGCCGTTATAGTCATCCACCGCCACGCCGTTGCCGCCCGAGCCGATAAAGGGATTGGTGTTCTTGCCCGGCTCGTAGAACATCTGCACGGTGGACATGGTTTGATAGGCGATATTGCGCCCGACCACGCCTTCGTTGCTCACCGGGTCATACGGCTTGCCGATGCCGGACACCAGCAGCAAATGCGCGTTGTTGTAGGCAAAGGTGCTGGCGATCACCAGGTCGGCCGGCTGCTCGACCGTCTTGCCGTCCCCATTGACATAGGTGACGCCGGTGGCCTTCTGTTTGCTGCCGTCGAGGTTGATGCGCAGCACATTGCAGTTGGCGCGCAATTCAAAGTTGGCCGCCAGGCGCAGCGCCGGCATGATATTGACCTGTGGCGAGGCCTTGGAGTAGTTGTAGCAGGCAAAACCGGAACAGAAGCCGCAGAAATTGCACGGCCCCATCTGGCAGTTATACGGGTTGGTGTAGGGCTGCGACGCATTCGAGGACGCGGACACGAAGGGATTGAGCCCCACTTCCTTGGCCGCCAGCTGGAACAGGTGCGCCGTGTACGGCACTTTCTGCGGCGGCAGCGCGAAATTGTCGGAGCGGTCGGCGTCATAGATATTGCCGGGGCCGACGATCTTGCCGTTGACCTTGTAGGCCTGGCCCGAGGTGCCGAAGACTTTTTCGACGAAATCGAAATGCGGTTCCAGCTCTTCGTATGTGACGCCGAAATCCTGGATCGTCATGCCGTCGGGGATGAACTTCTTGCCATAGCGCTTTTCGTAGTGGCTGCGCAATTGCAGCTCTTCCGGCAGCACGCGCCAGTGCTGGCCCGACCAGTGCAGGCCGGCGCCGCCCACGCCCGTGCCCGGCTTGAAGGCGCCGATCTGGCGATACGGCACGGCAATGCCTTTTACTTCGTGGCGAAAGGTGAACGAGCTTTTCGACATGTCCTGGAAGATCTTGCTGCGCTGGATATAGGTCAGTTCGTCCAGCGTTTTCGGATACGCGCCGTCGGGATAGGTGTCGCGATACGGACCGCGTTCGAGGGCCAGCACGTTCAGGCCCGCTTCCGTCAATTCCTTGGCCATGATGGCGCCGGTCCAGCCGAAGCCGACGATGACGACGTCGACCGGTTTCAATGTAATGTCTGCCATGGTGGTTCCTTATGCGATGGAGGCGGGTGGCAGCGGATAGTGGACGCCGTATTGCTCGACCCAGTCCATGTAGTCGGCACGCGCGCCCGGGAAATTGATCATGCGCCAGGCCGCCATGTCCTTGTTGCCGCCATGGGCCGGGTCGCAGAAATAGCCTTCGCGCGTGTTTTGCAGCAATTGCTTGAAGAACACGGTGGCCGGTACTTCGCCGATCGGCAAAGTACCTTTTTCCAGTTCGGCGACCAGCGCGTCACGCTGCGCCACGGGCAGCTCGGCATAGGCCTTGCCGGTCTTGCGCTGCACGGCCTGCGCAAAGCCGGGCAGGGCGCTGCGGTACAGTTCGCGCGGCGCCATATGGAACTGGTAGCCGAATTCGTCCGGCGCGTCGACAAACGGCGCCTGCATGAACCACAGCTTGCCGTAGGCATAGGGCGTATCCATCTGCAGGTCGATGAACTCGTGCACGCCAGCCTGCAGCGCGCCCGGCCCTTCCGCATCGGCCGGGATCAGGCGGTCGACCAGCGCGCACAAGGTGGCCCATTCGGCGGCGGTGAAATAGGTGGGCTGGTAGGGCTTGTCCTGCCCGTCGCCGGTGGCCAGTACGGTGCCGGCCGTGCCGATGGCGCCGATGGCGGCTGCGACCGGAACGGCGACGGCCGCCTTGCGCAGGAAATTGCGTCTCTGCGGAGAGATGCCGATGACTTTCATGTAAAGCTCCTATGGCTGTATGGCTGGGAGGACGCACATCATAACATTTTCAGTCATGTATAGTACATAAATGAACTAAGTAGTCGTGCGTAGAACGGAATGAAACAGTGTCAACATGGTTGCATTACAGCATGTTGAACCGTGCGAGGATATGGCAAAAAGATAGGGAGGGGCGCCGGGGTGGCGAAGGCAGGCTGGAGAGAGGGTAGATAGTCAGGGGGCAGACCCGACGGGGGACTACGTCCGAGTGGGACGTAGTCCGATCGCGAAGCGACTGACCCCGGAATTTCGCTGCTAACAACGGATTTAAAACTCCACCACCCGCCGTTCGCGCATCGCCTGCGTCATGGCAATGCCCAAGCGCGTCGCTTCGGTGGCGTCATTCAGGGTCAGCGACAGGGTGCGTCGGCCCAGCGCCGCGTCGGTAAACTCCTGCGCCTCGATCAAAAAGGCGTCGGCAAAGCGGGCGTAGAAGTCGGGCGTGCATTCATTGCGCACGCCGTGCGCGTCCGAAATTTCCACGCGGTTCAGGCGCGGGTTGCTGCCCACGGCGAGGCGTCCGCTGGTGCCGAACACTTCGGTCAGCGTTTCATGGCCATGCGCCAGGGTGCGCGAAGCCATGAAGGTGGCCATGCTGCCGTCGGAAAACTCGACCGTCGCCAGGCCGTTGTCGACGTCGCCGTATTCCTGCAAGCCCTTGTGGATGGCGTTGGTGCCGCTGGCGTAGACGCGGGTCGGCGTGGGGTTGCCCAGCAGCCAGCGGGCCAGGTCGATATCGTGCACGCTGCAGTCCAGAAAGATGCCGCCGCTGGTGGGCGCAAAGCGCATGAAGGCGCCGCTGGGGTCGTTCTGGTCGCAGGTTTGCGAGCGCACCAGGTAGGGCTTGCCGATCAGGCCCTGGGCGATCTTTTGCTGCGCGTCATGGTAGCTGGCGTCGAAGCGGCGCACGAAGCCGATCATGGTGGTCAGGTGCGGATGGCGCGCCGCTTCCGCTTCCACTTTCAAACAATCGGCCAGGTCCAGCGACAGCGGCTTTTCGCAGAACACGTGCTTGCCGGCGCGCAGGGCGGCGATGATCTGGTCCGGGTGCATCGAGGTTGGCGTGACGAGGAAGACGGCGTCCAGGCCCGGGTGGGACAGCAGGGCGTCATAGTCGGCATAGCCGTTGGTGATGCCCAGTTCGCGCGCGGCCCAGTCCAGCTCGGCTGGCACGGGGCTGCAGGCGGCGACGACGTCGGCGTTCGGCACGCGCTGCGCCAGGTTGATGGCGTGGCGCTGGCCCAGCCGGCCCAGGCCGACGATGCCGATTTTCAAGCTTGTATTTGACATGTGTTCTCCAATCTTCACAGGGTGACGACGCGCTGTTCGCGCCACGACAGGGTCGCCGCTTCCGCCAGTTCCAGGGCTTTCAGGCCGTCTTCGACGGTGGTGCGCAGTGGCGTGCCATGGCTCAAGGCGTCAAAGAAATGCGCCATTTCCTGCGCATAGGCGACGCGGTAGCGTTCCAGGAAGAAGTCTTCCGGCTTGTCCACGCTGACATTCACCGCGCCATAGGCCGTCACTTCGGTCGGCTTGTGGTTGCCCGCCTGCAGCATCCCCTTGCTGCCCAGCACTTCGAAGCGCTGGTCGTAGCCGTAGGCGGCGCGGCGCGTGGCATTGATCTGGCACAGGCGGCCCGAGGCGGTGCGGATGGTGACCACCGCCGTGTCGAGGTCGCCCGCCTCGCCGATGGCCGGATCGACCAGGCAGCTGCCGGTGGCGTGCACGCTGACGGCGGCGTCGTCAAGGATCCAGCGGAAGATGTCGAAGTCGTGGATCAGCATGTCCTTGAAGATGCCGCCCGATACCTTGATATAGCTGACCGGCGGCGGACCCGGATCGCGGCTGGTGACGATCAGCAATTCCGGCGTGCCGATTTCACCGGCTTCGATGCGCTGCTTGACGGCATTGAAAGTGGGGTCGTAGCGGCGCTGGAAGCCCAGCATGCACAGCACGCCCGCCTCCTTGACGGCGGCGGCGCAGGCGCGCGCGCGATCTATCGTCAGGTCGACCGGCTTTTCGCAAAAGATGGCCTTGCCGGCGGCGGCCGAGCGCAGTATCAGGTCGGCATGGGTGTCGGTGCTGGACGCGATCACGACCGCCTTGACCTCCGGGTCGGCCAGCGCGGCCTCGATCGTGGCGCTGCTGCCACCATGGATGGCGGCCAGCGCGGCGGCCGCTTCGGCATTGACGTCGACGACGTACTTGAACTGTACGCCGGCCTGGGCCGCCAGGTTGGCGGCGTGGATCTTGCCGATGCGGCCGGCGCCAAACAATGCTACTTGGATCATCTGTGTTCTCCTGTTGTGGTGTGGATCGTCTCGCAATAATTATAAGAGCGATTTCAAAAAACAGAAACAATTTTCTATTTGAAAAAATCTTGAAATTTTCATTGCGTTTGTCGTAAGCCTGGACTAATCTATGCGCAGTGCACCGGACTGCATGCCGCAAAGGTGGAGCAGGCCGGTGTCACCCTTCATCAAAAGCTGACAACTATAAAAATTAATCCATCTAGGAGACATTCATGTATAGCATCAAGAGCAAGGGTTTGTTGAAGTGCCTGGCCATCGCCGCCATGGGCGCCAGCCTGGGATTGAGCAGCGGCGCCAGCCATGCGGCCGGCGAGAAATTCGTGATGGTCAGCCATGCGCCGGACTCCGATTCCTGGTGGAACACCATCAAGAACGCCATCAAGCAGGCCGGCGAAGACTTCAATGTCACGGTCGACTACCGCAATCCGCCGAATGGCGACCTGGCCGACATGGCGCGCCTGATCGAGCAATCGGCGGCGCGCAACTACGATGGCCTGATCGCCGACATCGCCGACTTCAGCGTGCTGCAAAAACCGCTGGGCACGGTGGTGGCGAAGAAAATCCTGCTGGTCACCATCAACTCGGGCACCTTGGCGCAAAGCGAACAGCTGAAAGCCATCATGCACGTCGGCCAGCCAGAATATGACGCGGGCCTGGGCGCCGGCAAGCGCGCCAAGGAGGCGGGCATCAAGTCCTTCGTGTGCGTGAATCACTATGCGATGAACGCCTCGTCGTTCGAACGCTGCCGCGGCTTTGCCGATGCGCTCGGCGTCGACTTCAAGTCGTCCACGCTGGACACCAACGGCGTCGATCCTGGCGTGATCGAAAGCAAGGTCAGCGCCTATCTGCGCAGCAATCCGAAAACCCAGGCCGTGCTGGCGCTGGGACCTGACTCGGCGCCGCCGGCCATGCGCGCGGTGGAAAAGATGGGCCTGAAGGGCAAGATGTATTTCGCCAGCTTCGACCTGTCCGATGAAATTGCCAAGGGCATCAAGGACGGCAGCATCCAGTTTGCGATCGACCAGCAGCCCTACCTGCAAGGCTATATCCCGGTCGCCGTGATGGCCATCATGAAGCAGCAGAAGATCACCGACCTGGCCAAGGTCAAGGAAATCCTGATCGCCAATCCGAAATACCAGGCGCGCCTGGCCGAATACGGCCTGGCTCCCATCTATGGCCCGCGCCACATCAGTTCCGGCCCCGGTTTCGTGACCAAGGACAACATCTCCAAGGTCGAGAAGTACGCCGGGCAATTCCGCTAATCCAGAGTCTGCCAGCGGCCCACAGCGTATCGCTGGCGGGCCGGTTCCAGCGCCGCGCCACGTGTGTGGGCGGCGCGTCGGATACGTACGCCTTGCGTCCGTATTTCTGGCAAACAAGTAACTGAAAGGACATCACATGACTGCGCTTAAATCCAGCCTGGCCGCCCCAGGCGTGACTCCGGCCCTGAAGCAGGCCGCGCCTGCCGCCGACGAACGGGTCGGCAAGACCAGCCGCGCCAAGCAACTGTTCGGCCGGCCCGAATTCGCCTCCATCTCCGGCACGGTGCTGGTGTTTGCGTTCTTTATCATTACCGCCGGCGATTCCGGCATGTTCAACCTCGACGGCGTGGTCAACTGGATGCAGGTGGCGTCCTACCTGGGCATCATTGCCATCGGCGCCTGCCTGTTGATGATCGCCGGTGAATTCGACCTGTCGATCGGCTCCATGATCGGTTTTGCCGGCATGATGATCGCCATCCCCACCATCTATTTCCATTGGCCGCTGTGGGCGGCCATCGTGTTCGCGTTTGCCGGTTCGATGGCGCTGGGCTGGCTGAACGGCTATATCGTCATCAAGACGCGCCTGCCGTCGTTCATCGTCACCCTGGCCTTTCTGTTCATCCTGCGCGGCCTGACCCTGGCGCTGTCGATCATGTTTGCCAACCGCACCATCGTCAGCGGCGTGGGCGACCTGGCGGCCAACGACTGGCTGGCCAGCCTGCTGTTCCAGGGTAATGTTGCCACCGGCCTGTTCCACTGGCTGGGCGCCCACGGCTGGATCGCCGTGCTCGATGACGGCTCGCCGCTGGTCAAGGGCATCCCGAAAGTGATCGCCTGGTGGGTCGTGCTGGCCGGCGCCGCCGCCTTCGTGCTGTCGCGTACCCGCTTCGGCAACTGGATGTTCGCCGTCGGCGGCGACGCCAACGCGGCCAAGAACGTCGGCGTGCCGGTGCGCAAAGTGAAAATCTCGCTGTTCGTCTTCACCGCCTTCTGCGCCTGCCTGTTTGCTACCTTGCAAGTGTGCGACATCGGTTCGGCCGCCGCCGACCGCGGCATGCAAAAGGAATTCGAAGCCATTATCGCGGCCGTCATCGGCGGCGCCTTGCTGACCGGCGGCTACGGCTCGGTGGTCGGCGCCTGCTTCGGCGCGCTGATCTTCGGCGTGGTGCAGATCGGCATCACCTACACCAATATCAATTCGGACTGGTTCCGCGTGTTCCTCGGCGTGATGCTGCTGATCGCGGTGCTGTTCAATAACTTTGTACGCTCACGCGTCACGGAATCGAGGTAAATCATGAGCGACCATATTCTTGCCCTGGAAAATGTCAGCAAGCGTTTCGGCTCCGTGCTGGCGCTGCAGAACATCACCATGCGGTTGAAAGAGGGCGAAGTGCACTGCTTGCTGGGCGATAACGGCGCCGGCAAGTCAACCCTGATCAAGACCCTGGCCGGCGTGCACAAGCCGACCGAAGGCCAGTACCTGGTCGACGGCAAGCCGGTGGTGTTCAATTCGCCCAGCGAAGCGCTGGACATGGGCGTGGCCACGGTGTACCAGGACCTGGCGCTGGTGCCGCTGCTGTCGGTGGCGCGCAATTTCTTCATGGGCCGCGAGCCGATGAAAAAACTGCTGGGCCTGGTGCCCGTGATGGACATCGATTATGCGGCCGAGACGGCACGCGCCAAGCTGGCCGAGATGGGCATCATGGTGCGCGACCCGCACCAGGCCATCGGCACCATGTCGGGCGGTGAAAAGCAGTGCCTGGCGATTGCCCGCGCGATCCACTTTGGCGCCCGCGTGCTGATCCTCGATGAACCGACGGCGGCACTGGGCGTGAAGCAATCGTTCAATGTGCTCAAACTGATCTACAAGGCGCGCGAACGGGGGATTTCCGTGATCTTCATTACCCACAATGTGCACCACGCGTATCCGGTCGGCGACTCGTTCACCCTGCTGAACCGGGGCAAGTCGCTCGGTACGTTCACCAAGGATACGGTGACCAAGGACGCCTTGCTCGACATGATGGCGGGCGGCGAGGAAATGCAAACGCTGATGAGCGAACTCGACGGCGTCACGATTTAAGGATAACCATGAACAATCCCACACAATTTGCTCCGGGCCGCGCGCTCGATGTGATCTGCCTGGGCCGCCTGGCGGTGGACCTGTACGCGCAGCAGATCGGCAGCACCCTGGAAGACGCCACCAGCTTCGCCAAATACCTGGGCGGCTCGTCGGCCAATATCGCCTTCGGCACGGCGCGCCTGGGCCTCAAGTCCGCCATGCTGTCGAAAGTCGGCGACGACCATATGGGGCGTTTCCTGACCGATACCTTGTCGAAAGAAGGCTGCGATGTCAGCCATGTCGGCATCGACCACGACCGGCTGACCGCGCTGGTGATGCTGGGCATCAAGGACAAGGACACCTTTCCTTTGATTTTCTACCGCGAGAATTGCGCCGACATGGCCATCGACGCGGCGTCGGTGGACCAGGCGTTTATTGCCAGCAGCAAGGCGCTGCTGATCACCGGCACGCATTTCTCGACGGCCGCCATGCACGCCGTCAGCTCGCAGGCCTTGCGCCTGGCCCGTGCCAACAATGTGCGCACCGTGCTCGATATCGACTACCGGCCCGTGCTGTGGGGTCTGTCGGGCAAGGCCGATGGCGAAACGCGCTTTGTGTCGAACGAGGGCGTGACGCAACATCTGCAGGGCATCCTGCCGCAGTTCGACTTGATCGTCGGCACCGAAGAGGAATTCATGATCGCCGGCGGCGGTGCCGACATCATGGCGTCCCTACAGGCGGTGCGCGCCGTCAGCGCCGCCACCCTGGTGGTCAAGCGTGGTCCGCTGGGCAGCGCCGTGATCGAGGGTGATATTCCCGCCAGCCTGGACGACGCCTACAACTACCGCGGCGTGCGCGTGGCGGTGCTCAATGTGCTGGGCGCCGGCGACGCCTTTTTGTCCGGCTTCTTGAAAGGCTGGCTGCGCGGCGAAGATTACGAGGCCTGCTGCCGCTATGCCAATGGCTGTGGCGCGCTGGTGGTGTCGCGCCATGGCTGCGCGCCGGCCATGCCGTCGCCCGTCGAGCTCGATTACTTCCTCGCCAACGCCGACAAGCTCACGCACCCCGACCAGGATGCGACCCTGGCGCGCCTGCACCGCACGACGGTGGCGCGCAAGCAATGGGATGAGCTGTGCGTATTCGCGTTTGACCATCGCACGCAGTTTTTCGAACTGTCGCAGCAGGCCGGCGCGACCGAAGCGGCCATTTCAAAGCT